>CAWCON010000002.1:0-24841 GCA_963797185.1 uncultured Candidatus Saccharibacteria bacterium | reverse complement strand
TACTGGCATCGATCGTAAAGCCAAAATTTCCTCCGTCGCCTTTTGTTGTGGTATCGTCAGAATACTGTGCCGCTAAAGCCGCAAAGTTTCCGCCATGCTGCAAGGCGTTTAAGACTGTTTGAGCTCGCTGGTGGGTAGCGGTATCGAGTTGCGAGACTACGTCTTGAGCCAACAGCTGTTGCTTGAGTTCTCTCTTAAAGTCGTTAAGAGACCAGCCCCAAAACTCATTGAGAACTTCCTCAAACTCCTTCTGATTGTTCCCTAATCGATTTTCGGATTGTTCTAGGCTAATCGCATCGTTGATTTGTTTATTTGTTACAGTAATCTTATACTTCGCTGCCAGTTGTTTTACGTATGCATTATCAATGACTGTTTGTAGGGCTTGTTTCTTAAAGTTATCAAGCTGTTGCTGTCCAGACACGCTATTAAAATCAACTTGTTCCTGTGTTTGATAGTAATGGACGTAATGACGAAGTTCAAAGAGATAGTTTTCGTATTCTACAAATGATGGACCGGCCTTAGCAATCGGCAGTGGTATAACTTGAGTGACACCGTATAAGAAACCCGAGGTATATTGAAATCGATAGAGCGCTAACCCACAGTATGCAAAAAATAGTATCATACCCGCTGCAACAAGGCTAACTGAGACAGTAACGATACGATGCTTAGAATGACTAAGCGGATATATATATTTACGAGCACTAGACAGTATCTCTTCGCGGTGGGCCGCAACTGTATCGGTAGTTATCTCCGGTAAAGTTTGAACAGCTTCACTAATTCGCTCGTCAACTGTTTTCTTCTTACGGCGAGGTAAGTGCGACGACGATCGTTTAATGGCGTTTTTTAGTTTATTCTGACTCATTTTCCTGTTCTATCTCTTGGGATTCTCCCTCTTCACCAACGGGATACGAAACTGCAGTGATCCCCTCATTTCGTAAAATCTCCAGAAGTTTCTTTTGTATCTTGGCAGGATGGTGAATTTCGTGGATTACTAAATCACCGACTAATGTTTGCATCATAATTGTACCAAATCCTAGGAGTGTTTCCTGCAAACCCGAAACCTGATAATTTATCATTTGAATCTGGCTAAGTCTCATGTCAACAACACTACGATGGAAAAGGCCCTTTTGGGTAATCTGGATGAGCCTTTGATCAGTCACAATAAACACACTATAAAACCAGCCTATCCAATATGGAAAAAAGAAAAAACCTCCCAAGATCAATCCTAATGCTATTCCTCCAAAGAACCACCCGAATCCAAGGTTTGGCTTAATGGCTGTTGGTATGGTACCGAGCAAAATTGCCAACATCCCTATAATTATTCCTTTGCGCATAACGACAGGGTGTTTGCGGAAAACGTACAGGACTTCTTCATCATCAAACTGATCAGCAAAATACTTTTCTGCCATATGTGTATTGTACTCTATTGTTATTGTCGCCCACGCAACAACCCTCTTATGGTTTATGGTGCCCCCACTACGATTCGAACGTAGATCTTTTCCTTAGGACGGAACTACTCTATCCATTGAGCTATGGGGGCCAACTCTACTTATTTAGAATTCTTAGCCTGAGTATACTTTTCATGTAGCGTTGTGTACTCGAATAATTCGTCTTTCTTGAACCAATGATCAATTTCCTTCTCGGCCTCGCCAGGATCACCAGAAGCATGTATAAGATTAGGTATCCCAATCCCTTCGCTATTGGCATGTTCAAAACTTATATGCGCATAGTCCCCTCTGATAGTACCCGGGTCAGCACTCTTTGGCTCAGTTGATCCTACCATTTTACGTACTAAACTGACACTCTCTATGCCTTCCAAGACTATAGCAACAACAGGGCTCTCGAGCATTAATTCCAGTGTTTTATCAAAAGCCTGTTGGCCTCGCCTTGATATCATATTCCCAATACCTTCGTAGTGATGATGATAGTGATCGTATCCAGGCTGAACCATTTTTACGCCAACAATCTTAAGACCAACCCGTTCGAAACGGCTAATAATATCTCCAAGAATGCCCCGTTGGACGGCGTCTGGTTTCAATATAATAAGTGTTCGTTCCATAGTATTCCTTGTTTACTGCTCTACATTATAACAGATAAGAAATAAGTAGTACGCTTACGATTCGCTATGGGCAAGTATTGGCCGCGCAACCCTTATACAACAGCTTGCAGATACGACCGTAAGAATGTAGAATCAGACTATTGACATAAGCATTTTCTAACGGCTCTCATAAATTATATATAGCAACTGAAAAAAATGAAGAAACTAGCAGCTCAAGGATTCACCATTACGGAAGTTCTTATCGTATTGGTCATAGCCGCTCTCATATTGCTTATTATCTTCTTAACTGTACCAGCCGTAGAACGCAATGCCCAAAATGCCGCCAGACAACATGATGTTGGTATTATAAAATCAGCTATTGAAAGATATATGACCAGCCAGCCCTACGGTAGCCATGTATTGCCGGGTTGGAACGGTGGCGAATGTTGGGAGTACGACAAGAACAACGTTAGTCCATTAACCCAAGCTACGAATAACGGTTGTGTGCCTCTGTATAATTTTGTCGAGGGTTTTCTCCCCCAAATGGAGCACTATACAAAGATTGACCAATACTTTCTTGGCACTGATAACGGAGCTGTCTACGACGGACAGGACACTGTCCCGCTTGTTATCAACGGTCAAAGCATAAATGCCAGAATTGTAACAGCTACACCTACAATGCTTTCCAGTGTGGTTGCTAATGCGTGGCTTAATGTTAACCCGGTTGATTTTCAGGAGTACCAATATGATCCTGACGAAATATTTATTGATTCCAGTAAAATATGCCTAAATCAATACGGAGACCCAAATTACGTTGAGAATTCCTATAATGAGCAAGACGTCGTTATTATTTACGAATATGCAAGCGCCAATGGTACACCATCAATTCAGTGTGACGCAGTTCAACAAACATAAACCTCTTAGTCAAATACATCCTTGAAGATTGCTTGAACTACTCCTTTAGCCTTACAATAAGCTTATGTTGCTCAGTAAAGCTAAAGTTGATTTCCTTGAATACCTTGAGATTGAGCAAAACAGATCTCAGAAGACAATTGCCAATTATGATCACTATCTGACTCGCCTGCTTGATTTTGCTGGTGAGATACAAGTAAGCGATGTTAATCCAGAATTAATCCGTCAGTGGAGACTTTGGCTAAATCGACTTGGCACCAATACTGCTGACGAACTACAAAAGGTAACCCAAAATTATCATCTTATTGCACTCCGAAGTTTCTTAAAGTTCTGCTCAAAACGCGATATCCCCGCTATTTCTGCCGACAAGATTGAGCTCGCTCGTACTAGCCGTAAACAAGTATCATTTCTAAATGAAGACGAGCTTGATCGGTTATTCGAGCAACCTGATCTTAATAAACTGAGTGGGTTGCGCGACCGGGCTATTCTCGAGCTACTTTTTAGCAGCGGATTACGTGTGAGCGAACTCGTCGGGTTAGACAAGGATCACATTAACTTAAAACGACGAGAGTTTACGGTGCGGGGTAAGGGTCAAAAAGATCGATTAATCTTTATCAGTCCTGAAGCAGCTCAATGGATCAAACAATACCTTGACCAACGTCAAGATACTACTAAACCACTATTCATAAGGTACAATGGTCAGAAAAAAGTTGATCTGTCAGGGAATTATCATCGATTAACCGCTAGAAGTGTACAACGCCTGGTGAGCCGTTATGCACGACTGGCAGGTATTACAAAGCATGTTAGCCCGCATACGCTAAGACATTCATTTGCTACTGATTTATTAATGAACGGGGCTGACTTACGATCAGTCCAAACCATGCTTGGTCACAGCAATATCTCCACAACACAAATATACACACACGTTACCGACCCTCATCTTCGTAGTGTTTACGAACGCTTCCACCATAAAGTTACAAAAGCGTAGTTAACTGATATAGAGATTTCTATACCAGTCAATGATTGAGCTACCATAGAGTTGGGCTACGATTGCCGCAGCAATAAGAAATGGCCCAAATGGTATATGTGAATTCCGGCGTACTCGGCCACTAAGTAGTAACGGTACAGCGGTTAAGCTCCCTCCGGCTGATGCAAGAAATAAAACAAGAATACTGCTTAGAGGGCCACCGACCAGTAAACCTAGAACTATGCCGAGTTTCACATCCCCTCCACCAATCAACTTTCCCTTCGAGAAAGCATACAGGACATAAAATATACCTGAGAGCACTAATACTCCCCATACGCCACCTAAGATAGTCTCTAGTGCCTGGTGGCTCCATACTGCAGTCACAATGAGCTCAG
This sequence comes from uncultured Candidatus Saccharibacteria bacterium, assembly GCA_963797185.1. Taxonomy (GTDB): domain Bacteria; phylum Patescibacteriota; class Saccharimonadia; order Saccharimonadales; family UBA4665; genus CAWCON01. Next base: position 20,529 of record CAWCON010000002.1, on the reverse strand, counting down.
CCAAAGTAATATATATAAGCGGATAAACAATTCTGTCTGGGAGAAGTTGCCATAGCGTATCAAACAATGCCAACGCAATCAACCCAACCAATATTCCAAGCCATACAATAAACTCAAACAGGTGAATGCCGGCTAATGGACGACTCCACAGTAAGTACGAACCCACAAATAATCCAACAGTTATGAGCTCCACTAACGGATACTGTACTGATATAGATTGGTGGCAATAACGGCATCTTCCTCTCAATACTACCCAGCTCAAAACAGGAACTAGATCAACAACCGCCAGTTTATGATGACATTTCGGACACATTGAGTGACCATGAGATATAGACAAATCAATGAGGTATCCCTTTTTTTTCTTGGTTAATTTACTACTACTGACCACACTCTGTTCGTGTATCCGCCAGCATAGTGCATTAATAAAGCTGCCAAGGCATAGACCAAGTACTACAAGTAATAGAATTATCATTTCTCACAACTCCGGTAAATATAATAACAGGCTCTTCCATGCAAGGAAAAGCCTGTTAGTTTTTAGATACAATTTCTTTTTTACAATCTTACGACTGTTGACATTGTAGCGTTGGAGTGCCACCTGTTTCAACATAGTAGAATGCTACATACTCTTGAGCTGATGCATTGCCACTTTGGTCAATCGCATTGCCACTACAAGCTGCATACGAATACATATTGACGGTATCAAGTGCCCAAGCATTGCCACCTGCAGCAGGGTTTCCTGTGTGTGGTGCAGTTGTTAAAGCAGTGGTCTCAGCCGTAAAATATACTTCACCGTAAGTATAGTGACTCAGTTTTGCATTTGCTAACCAGTTACCATCGGCAGTGTTACATGTCCCAAGGCAGTTTGCTGTTGGAAGTTGACCACTATTATTATTAACGTATTCATTCATAGCTCCAAGGATGTTAGCTACGTCATCCTTACGAGATGTGTTTCTTGCGTTACGTTCTAGAGCCGGTACAGCTAGAAATACGATTAATAGAATTAATCCGGCGATCGCGAGCACAATCAAGACTTCGATAATAGTGAAGCCTTCAGTTTTTCTTCTTATATTTTTTAACATTGGCAAATGCCCCCTTTGCGCATCTGTTTTTAATGGTTATGCTTAGGATAATACAAGATGTTATAACAAAGTGCAATAGCTTTTTTAAAGTGTTGTTGCCTACACTTGAACAAACGACTGACCAGCCAACCCGTAGATCGGGAGCAATACTGCAGCAACAATAGTAAAGGCTACGACGCCGAGTATAACCATTAATACGGGTTCGATGATTGTTGATATTGCCTTAATTTCGTTATCAACTTCTTTTTCGTAATATTCTGCTGCTTTTTCTAACATTTGCTCCGTGGCGCCAGACTCTTCACCAATACTCAACATGTTTGCCACTAATGGTAAGAAGTTATGGTCTCCGCGGATGGCGCTACTCAGCGAAGTACCACCTTTAACTTTTTCAATTGCCTTTTTAATCGAGTCTTCAATATGCACATTATTGACCGCTCTACCTGTTATCTGCAACATTTGTATAAGCGGCACACCACTGCCGACCAATGTTGTAGCTGTCCGGCAAAAACGTGCCATATACATCTTCATAAATAGAGTGCCGATTGGCCACATTTTCATTTTCAAAAAATCAATGACTTCCTTGCCTACGCCAGCTCGTGCCCAACGAGATACTGCAAATAACCCCCCCACAAAAACTACTATCATGACCCACCAGAATTTGATAACAAAATCAGAAAGCGCTAATAAAGCACGAGTCTCAAACGGCAAGTGAGCTCCTGGCAAACCATTATACAAAATCTGCACTTGAGGCAAGACTTTTACTAGCATAAAGCCAATGACTGCAACCATGACAAAAATAACAATTATAGGATAGATCATAGCACCACGCACCTTACTCACTAAATCAGCATCCTTTTCCTGTTGGAGAGCTAACCTTTCCAATGCTTTATCGAGTGTCCCTGACGTTTCTCCCGCTGCTACAAGGCTAACGTATACTTGATTAAAAACCCTAGGGTGTTTAATAAGAGCATTGGCAAAGGTATTGCCTGATTCTACGTCAGTAATAACCTGACCGATAACCAAACGCATAGGCTTGCTCGATGTTTGTTCATCAACAGCCCTCAAACTCTGAATGATAGGTAACCCAGCACCGACAAGTGTCGCTAATTGACGAGAAAAAAGCACTTTATCCTTGGTTCTCGGTTTATTGTACTTCGTTGCAAAACCACCAACACCGCTATCAATCGGTCGTATACTAACAGCGACCAAATCTTCCTTGGCCAAAAGTTTAGAAGCCGACTGTTCGTTTTCTGCCTGAATTGTCGCCCTAACTCGCTCTTTGGTCTTCGTGTTAACGGCTCTATATTTATAGGTTATCATTTGGCTATTCTCTCATTAGCCTTTCTAGCTCTCGTAAATCAACTCCATAGTTTTTAGCTTCGTCATATGTAATCGTACCGTTTTTTACTAGATTAACTAGTGTTCTATCCATAGACTGCATGCCATGTTCTGCGCCTGTTTGAATAACCGCTTCCAGCTGATGGCTCTTACCTTCTCGGATAATGTTTCGAACGGCCGGCGTCGTTACAAGGATTTCGGCGGCAGGGATACGACCTCCGCCAATGGCCGGGACAAGACGTTGAGAACAAATTGCCATCAGAATATTAGCCAATTGAGTCCGTATTTGTCCCTGCTGATGGGGAGGAAAAACGTCAATCATACGATCAATACTTTGTGAAGCGGAGTTTGTGTGAAGTGTTGCTAATACCAAGTGCCCGGTTTCAGCAATGGTAATAGCACTAGCAATCGTCTCAAGATCTCTCATCTCCCCAATGAGAACCACATCAGGATCTTCACGCAAGGCCGAGCGTAAGGCTGCAGAGAAAGAATAAGTATCATAGTGCACTTCACGCTGAACAACAATTGACCGTCTTGATTTATGCGTATACTCTATTGGGTCCTCAATAGTAATAATATGCTTTGGCTGTTCTGAATTAATTTTGTGAACCATAGCTGCTAAAGTCGTTGATTTACCTGAGCCGGTAGGACCTGTTATGAGAACAAGGCCTCTGGCAAAGTTAGTAAATGTATCGACTATCGGAGGAAGACCAAGTTGACTGACAGACAATATCTCATTCGTAATCAATCGAAAAGCTGCAGCTAGATTGCCGCGTTCATGGAACGAGTTAACTCGAAAACGACCGAGATCACCAAAAGCAAAACTAAAATCTAACTCTTTATCTTTCAATAAAACTTGCTTTTGCTCTTCGTCAAGAACAGCAAAAATTAGGGTCTCGACTGTTTCTTCTGTTAAAACATCCGTACTCGGAATTGGTACCAATACTCCATCGATTCGGAGCATAGGTGGTAAGCCAACTTGAATATGTAAATCCGAGGCTTTTTTTCTGATAACTTCTTCTAGTACGATTTCGATTCGTGGTTGGCCTTGCATTTTTATCCTTCAATTATTAAGCATTACTAGAAGCTACTCGGTTGGCTTCACTAATGGTTGTATGGCCACTTAAGGCTTTCAAATACCCATCCTGACGCATAGTAATCATTCCCTGGGCTTGGGCGAGCTTTTGAATCTCATTACTAGTTGCGTGTTTAATGATGAGGTCTTGTATTGGTTCGGTGACGTCGAAAACCTCATACAAACCTATACGACCTCTATAACCGCCGGGGGTATCAAAACTATCAATACCCTTCGTTAAAGTATAAGCAGATTGACCCTGCAGTGGCAAGTTTTCAAAGCCTAAGTCCTGTTCAACAGCCTTCCGTTCGGCCTCAGTTTTTGGTAAGAATTGTCCGACGGTTTGTTTGATGGATTCGCTCTCTACCGAACTGGCTTGATAGGGTTGTGTCTGCTCTCCAATTCTACGGACTAAACGCTGGCCAATAACTGTTCGGACCGTACTGGCGATAAGAAAAGGCTCAACATCCATATCTAAAAGTCGAGGCAAAATACCGGCCGCCGAATTAGTGTGAAGCGTACTAAAGACCAAATGTCCGGTTAATGCAGCTTGAACTGCTAATTCTGCTGTTTCTTTATCGCGAATCTCCCCCACCATTACTACGTCAGGGTCTTGCCGAAGAATTGAACGTAACCCGGTTGCGAATGTTAGACCGACTTCTGGGTTAACCTGAATCTGGTTAACCCCTTCCATCTTATACTCAACCGGATCCTCAAGTGTTACGATATTAACGGTATCATTTTTGATTTCCTGAATCAGTGCATATAAAGACGTTGATTTACCAGAACCGGTAGGTCCACTTGTCAAGATCATACCACTTGTCTGTTTTAGAGCTTCTCGTATAGTTCTCAGCGGCCTGCCAATGTAACCCATATCCTCTAATCGTAGACTTGTGCCTGTTTTGTCAAGCAAACGGATAACCACCTGTTCTCCCCAAACAACTGGAGCAATGGCGATACGTAAATCAATTTCTTTATCGGCCGCCCTAACTGTAAATTGGCCATCCTGTGGTATACGATGCTCATCTATCTTTAAATTTGATAAGATTTTTATTCGTGAGATCAGAGGAGGCTCTGTGCTTTTCGGCAGTTTCATAACTTCTCTTAGGATGCCATCAATACGACAACGTATCTTTAGCGAATTCTCAAGTGGCTCAATATGAACGTCGCTGGCACGGTTGCGGGCTGCAAAATCTAAAATAGTGGAAAGTACTTTACTGATTGGCGAGTCTTGAACGATTGTTTTAATATTGCTGTCAGCACTATTATCTTTCGTTTTATTTTTCGATAGTTTCCCTCCCTCATCTTTAGGGAGCGCCGTCATCGCACTAATCTCACTACTAACGTCTTTAGAGATACTAAGGCTGTACTGCTTGAGGATGCGCTTAATCCCTTCTTCGCTGGCAGCATATACTTTTAGAGGACGACCGATTTTATTGGCTAGAAAATCAACTGCTTGTACATTGGCTGCATCAAGCATAGCGACGACAAGTCGATGCTGCATTTCTCCGAGAGGCACTGCCATATAATGTTCTGCTATATCTTGTTGTAACAGATCAAGTATCTCCGGACTAATACGAGCTTTACTTAAGTTAACGTAAGGAAGATTATTAGCTTTAGCTACAACTTTAGTGAGTTGTTCATCTGAAATGTGTCCAGAGCTGACCAGCAGACTCATGAATGGGACATGTTTTGTTTCGGCTTCAGATTTAAGAGTCACCATATCGGTGTCATTTAACAACCCGTCTTGGACCAGATTATCCTCAACCCGCTGCTGGACAGTTGCAGAAAGAACACTCATTCTTTAGCCACCTTTTACTGACCGGCCGTATTAAATTGTGCCACCGATGAGTTATTGCTAATCTGGATGATCTTAGTGGGGTCAACTGCTTGAGCATTAAAATATTTTGGATCTGGCTGATTAAATTTTTCTGTTATAACCGGAACAGTCTGTACTTGTTGATGCCGATCGGCCGGTGTCGCTATTAGCTTTGTCCCCACAACATATGAAATGACAGCACTGAACAATACTACCGCACCGATAATAAGAAGATCTTTCTGTTTCATTGAATTGTTTCCGATCCTATTGAAAAGTTTTTTGGCGGCTGAAAGTAAGTATCGGCGGTAATATCAGCGGCTAAAGTATTATTTGTACCAGCACTTAATGAAATTGTTTGTATATTAATCGGTCGGATAGAAAGTTGAAGAGTGTTAATCAGTCCTTGTATGTTTGCGTATGGTCCGTCGACACTAATTTCAAAAGGCATTGGTTGAGTTGATGGGTTACTGCTTGTCTGAACATTTCCTTCGGTCAATTGTTCGTCGGTACCTGAAATTGCGTTAATTGATACATTGGCATTGGTCAGTATATTATTGATAGTACTAACAAGGCCAGGAAAATCATATTGACTCGGCAAAGCATCGAGTATAATTGTGGCATTATTGCCATCATTTGGCGTTACCCCATCCGTAGCACTGTTGCCGCCAAGCACATTCTGAGACGTATTAACAAAAGACTTATACGAGCCGACAAGTCCGGTAGCTGCATTATAGTCGGCGATAAGCTGGTTATTGGCTGTGTTCTTGGCGGCTATAACCCGTTTCTGGTAGCTATATTGACTTAGTAGCGTCTTTGATGCAACTAATGTAAAAACAGCAACCGCAGCTGCAACGCCAATAATAACCATTAGTGCCGTATTGGCTTTGTCGATTTTCAGTCTTTTACTGGTTAATGATATCCCTTGTGCCATATTTTTATTCCTACTGTGGTTGATTATTATTTGTGGTGCTAGTAGTACTTGCTGGTTGTGGGCTAAATAGCTTGGGCTGATCAAGTACAGAACGAGTACTGATCTCACTCGGAACAGATAGTTGTGTATTATCAGCAGAATTAAAGAGAGCTGCGTTGTAGTCGGCCTGAATATCATATGATATCTGGCCTGATACACTAAAGCTACTCAGGACAACATTACTAAAAGCACTTCCGGTTTGTTTATTGACGCCCGTTGAGTAAGTCGTGAATTTAAACGTGTCTACATACTGATCTATCGTCGCTAAGCTGTTGGCATCTCCTTGTACCTCAATAGTTCCCTTGGATAGATCAAGTTTTACACTACTTATGGTTATATTGCTTGGTGTAATTTGGTTAAGATAGCCAAAAACAGGAGAAACAATTGGCTTCTGGGACTCAAGAGCTGGTAATGAATTCAATTGATTTTGAATTGTCAGAATTTTGTTGAGGTTAGGCACACCATTTATCTTATTGGTATAGCTTATGATACTGCTATTAAGATTATCAAGGCTCCTCTTTTGTAACCCATCAACAATGCCTAGCAGTATGATCAATATAGAAACAGATGCAATAACTACTATTGTTGATATACCCATCGCCAAATGTTTAATCCGGCGTATTTTTATAAACTCCAGCTTAACATCTGGTAAAAGATTGAATTGAATCATTCTACCCTCTCCGCTAAGCCTACCGCCACACCAAATTGATTTGAGACCGCTAGTAATTCATTTTGTCGATCAGGTGTCGTTGATACATTGCGCCAAGCATTGCCAATTTCAACATTAACCCCAAACTTATTGGCTATGTAAAGTGGTAATTCGGGTAGCGATGCTGCAGTGCCAGTGACGATCATACGATCAAGCTTTGTCTGCGGATAGCGAGCTTGAAAGAACTTAATAGACTTGTCAATCTCGGTCGTCAAAAGATCAATAGTTGTAATGATAGCCTGATATACCTGTCCTTCCAGTTTGTCTTTACCAAGCCCAAACTTAAATACGAATTGATCGGCCTGCTTGTCATTGACATTGAGATTCTGAGCTGCAGCACGAATAATAGTTTCTGTACCAGTTGGGATTGATCTGGTAAGTCTCGGCAGTCCATTCATGGCAATAACTAAATCAGTGGTTTTACTTGCGATGTCGATGACCATTTGTGGTGGAGCTGATCCTTCAGGTATAAGGGCCCGAGTCAGTGCTAGGTTATCGGGTTCAAAAGCTATTACATTCAACCCGATTGATTCCAACAGATCCAGTCGGCCTTCAATAAAATCATTAGTAACGCTAGTAAGTAATACTTCTAGCTTGGCCTTATCGACTGGTGAATCACCAATAAGTGCCCAGTCTACTTTTGATTGGTTAATCGGAGTTGGAATAAGTGCATCGGCTTGATACTGAATCGCCTTTCCAAGCTCGTTTTTCGGTAAACGTTCTATATCTACAAGTGTGGTAAATACTCTCTGTGATGGAAGTCCAACAGCTACATTGCGCGTCGTCATCCGAGCCTGCGAGACCAATTCGTTGATCGTATGAGCCAGCCTTTTTTGCTCATTGCTCGAATCACCCTGAACAGTCTTATTATCAATCGGTACGTAGGCATATTTCACCAGCGATTTGACCGGACCATTGCCCCGTAGCTGGACAAGCCGGACTGCTGTTGTGCCAATATCTAGCCCGAAAAAATCTGATACCCCACTCAGCAAACTCATATTGCCCCAATTATAGCATAACCTTTATCTTATAAACTATATTCTTCATCAACCAATAGTATACCGTTAATGCTATAAAAATTAAGCAGAAAATATCAAAAAAGTTTGAATCAATCTGATCTATTAAACTTCGTCATAAAAGACTTACGGAGTTGGCTGACAACCACTACCGCTCGGAGCACTTCCGACATACGGGCCAGCAAAAGACTGATTAGTATTTGCATTAACGTAATACTGCTGACAACTAGAGTCACCAGTCGCAAGAGGACTAGCTGGATTCATACTGGTGTCATCGGCAAAAACTGGTACACGAGCCTGCACACGTCGTAGAACACCGCTAGCTTGAGCAGTTGCGTCAATAATTACCTGATCATTGGTAAGTAGACAAGCAGAACTCAACCCGCCACAAGTTGCTGATATTGATAAAGCTGTGGTCGCATTATCCGAAACCGGAAATATTCTTAGATAGTAAGCAGGGTTAGCTGGGTCAAAGGTCAACGCCGGAGTATTATCAAAATCTAGTGTGGCACTACATGCTAAACCCGAGGTTGGATTCGCGGTACATGACTCATTCGGATAGCTATTATTTTGTGCTGCGTTAGGAATTGCAGTTATATGGAGAGGCCCTGATGACGCGTTAACTGTCGGGGTTAGATAAGTAGTTAACGAACTACCGTTAGACCCTTCCTTCACGATATCAACTTGGAGAACGGCGGCCGGACAGGTGTAATCAGCGGCAGGTTCGTTGGCAATATGCCCGACACAAGTTGAGTAGTTTGTCGTGCCCGAGGCATCAGTTGGCTGCCAGCTAATAGTCACGGAGTTTATCTGAGCTGGAGTAGTTGAACAAACCGTACCCGTTTCTCCCTCTATCACGGTAATCTTACCACTACTACCAACCGTTGGAAAATATAGTGACGTTGGGCATGGATTAACGAGCAAGCAAGTGAGGCTAACGGCTGAGTTTAAACCAGCCTGTGTGTCAGGGTATTCTCCGGTTGTAGGGTTACACGTAGTCCGGGCTTGTACGGGAGTATTAGGGTTAGTATCCTCATAAGCCGTAATAGCATTATAGGTATCATTTATGCCACTTTCAGCAGCATAAAATGCCTGCGTACTGAGTTCTCGGTCTAATGATTCTGTTTGTTCTCGGCGGGCTATTTGAGCAAAACCAAGCACAATCAAACTAATGACAATCATGAATATAAGAGTTATCATGATCGACGCCATTCCCTTCTCGTCGCTAGCCAATGTTGTTGGTCTTTGTTGTCTCATTCTGCCTACCCTTATTTTATTGAGTATATACCCTTCGGTCAACAACCGTATGAAGATCAGCAGTCGAGCAGAAGACCGTTGACACGTTCGTGGCGCCGGTATCACTACATGAGGTATCTATATTATTAGACGGGTTTGTGCTGTCTCCTGGATCAAATAAAACACTATCGTCACCATAGGTAACTTGCACATCGATTTCATATAATTGCTGATCATTATCAGTGTTTGGCAGATTAGTTAAAGCGGTAACCTCTAGAGTAGAGAGCCTCATGGAAGGACTGAGAAAATCTGTCGCACCAGACGGCAGTGTCTGCTGCTGCAAGTAATTGGATGGGGGAACTATGCAGTGCGGCTCGGTTTGGAGTACAAAGCCATGGTAAGCCTGCACGCTCGTGGGTGTCTGACTCGGTTTTACGGTTTCATAACCTATTTGGTATATATACTCTTGATTACCAATACAGAAGTAATACATCTTCCCGGCAACCGGATATTGTGTAGGGGAAATCATTGTTCCAGGATTAAATGGAACTCCTTGAAATTGCAATGATTGGCTTATGGTATTGATGATATTACGAGCAGCATTTTGAGTATTTGTAGCGGTTATTCCTTCGTAATAGCCGTTGGTAATCTGGAGAACACCGGTTGTCAGCAGTAATAATATAAGTGACATCACTACCGTCGCAATCATTAGTTCAATAATTGTAAAACCCTTTGTGTTGTTCATTACTTTTGGCCGTGAAGTGTTTTTTATATTCATTAGCTAGCCCTATAAACAAGTTCCAAATTATCACAAGACCCTTCGGCATTATTCTGTCCATGATCAGCAAGCGTCCCGGTAGCTGTTGGCCACTGTACTACAATAGCAACTTGCCCATTAGTATTGCTGTTCTGGAAATCATCGTGATCCATGAGCGTTGGAGAGGAAAAATCATTACAATTATTTGACGATAACAGACTCTGATCATACGTCGACGGATCATTAACAATCAAAACCTGGAAAGTCCCAAATAGGATACCGGCGCTATTAGCGGCCTGGGGGTTGAGTAAATTGCCGGCCCTGTCAAAGTAGCAACCATTATATGGAGTACTGCCGGCAAGTGGGGTTGTATACACCGGAGGAATAGCACCGGCATCGGTGGTATAGGGATCAAAGCAGAATGGAAAATTTGCGACCGAAGAATTTAAATAGTTCTGATTATTATTAACTGAGTAGACTAATGCCTCAAGTTGACCTTGCGCTATTTGTAGAGCTTGAGCTCTTTCTTCGGCTAACCGTTCTGCCGTTAAGCTTTTATTGGTAGTAACATACCCAGCTGCTAACACAAGAGCAATGATCGCCACACAAAGCAAAACTTCAACCAAAGTATCGCCTACCGTATTAAGCTTGGATATGTGTTTTCTGATTAACATGTTTTGCTATTCTCTATTACATTAATGCTTATACTCAGAGCCTGGTTACTCTCACCGACCGAGAGTAAGGCAGACTCGTTCGTCCCACCACTTTTTAGGCACATCAGTATCCCGCCTGCCGGACTAACTATGACGTCACTCGTTCCACCAGAGCTTTCGTAAATACCAAAATCATGATTAACATTACTAATATTCAGCTGAGGAGTATCGCCCAAATTGGTATTATCAAACGCCACTAAACTGACGGCCTGTGACGCATCTGAGTCACCACTTGGCCCAGAGCTAGTCGAATCAGGTGTGTTGGTTGCAAATCCGAATGCGCCAATATAGATACCAGCTCCAGGTGAACGGCAAGGGCTCGTGCCAGCCGATGGGATAGCGGTGTAATACATAATGGCATGCTGGCATGCAAACTCTAAACCATACTCCAAAGATGCATTCTCCTCGGACTTAGGAGTATCACCTACTGCCAATATAACGGGATTCGCGTCTAATAAATTCTGTGATGGTAAGTTAGAGCTACTGAGTCGGTTACCAACAATGGGGTAAGTATAAATAAGTTGAGACTTATACGTTGAACTAGCATTATCCGTTACCGCAAACTGAACGTCTTTTCCTAAGAAGATACACCCTGTGTTGCTACCAATTGTAACGCCCGAACCCGGGACTATCGTAGGTGGCGCGGAAATACCAGCGTTGCATATGAAGTTTTCGTTGTTAGTATAAGAGCCATTCTGAACACTATCAATAATCTGCTGTAGATATGATTGCAGCTCGTTCGATGCCTGGTTAAATTCAGTAGTATCTTGCTTGCCAGAGATAGTAAGCGCAGCAACAAAAAATAAGAATATCGTAACAGCTAGGACAATCAGCACTTCAATAATAGTAAAGCCGCCAATCACTTCTGCCTTGGGACCCCTGTTCATAAAACTTAGTATAGCATAAGCGTTAAGTGGTCATGGCACGGCTTTAAAGGACTGGCGGTAAACTCGATATCGAATCGTAAACCGGTGACTGGTTTGAGGTGGAAATAAATAGCGGCGAAGGAGCTAACCACTCAGCTGGTCTGTAATCAAACTTCTGAGCTGGTTCTTCTTGCACTGCTGAATCAACCGGATCATTAGTGTTGCCACTGCCAACGGTACCTGCGGTGCGCCACAAGTATACAGAATGAGCTGCAACGAAAGAGCCTCGTATAAGCAATGAGTTGTTGCTACAAGCCGAAACGCCGGCAAACACTGGGGGGTCGTCATTTTGAGTATTCGTGCAATCTGCTATATAGCCCGTATTATTATTGCCACTAGTTCCTTGAGCAATATAAATGCCGTCAACCTCGCCAACATTGGGGGCAATATAGATATTCCCATTGGTTACTATTATAAGTGAAGGCAACCCAGTGACCGCGCCCGAAGTCGGTTGGCTGCCATATTGAATATCGCCGTTAATAAAGACATTCCCATTCACAAATAGCACAACAGACTTAGTGATAGTTGTCTGCCCTATAACGAGACCGCTAGGCTCGTTAGCATATACTACGCCACCGGTACTACCAAGGGTGCCAGGGTTAAAGCCAGTAGTGTAATTAGCGGGGTGATCATCCCAATAATCAAGCTGGCATGGTGCCCAGCCAGCGCCACCACCGTCTTGCCCAGCGGCGACATCCACGACCCCCGCCACATTGGAAAAAGTAGCCGTATCAGGTGCAGACAAAGGACTGGCACCCTGCCCACTCACAAAACCATTAACAACCCCCAGTGCTAACGCCCCTAACGTAGTCCCAGAGCCATTATTGTAATCAGTTGTTGGAGGCTCAGTTGAACCATCATTGGCATTCCAACCATAAATACTCGCACTTGGATTAAGATTGCAGGTGCTCGTGGTAGAACTTTCAAAGCCGGCGCCAGCAATAACATCACTACCATTTACTTGTGTATACGGTTGGTTTAAGACCTGCACAGCGGTTTGGCATGGACTTACACTGATTGACGTAGGCGTCATTGCAGGAGGCGAGTTATTGGGTCCCGTTAGGTTCCCGTAAATTTCATAACCAGCGGCTGTGGCTGCCGGATACTGACCATTGACTATCGTAGAATCAAACGTTACCGATGTACCACCGACGTTATCAGTCATCGTCTCACCTGTAGGAGTATTGGGCTCCTGTGCCAAAACGGTAGGCGGCAAAACGTTATCGGTTGCATTATCAGTAACATAGCCATCAGTATCAAGTCCAGAGAATGGGCCGTTGGACCAGACAGCAAAATCATCATTTGCCGGATTACCGTAAGGTCGACCACCATATTCAGCGATATTATCACTGCTATTACTACCACGAGCATAACTAATTTGAACCTTAGTTTCATAGTCTCTACCTGTTCCGAATTCTCCACTTGCCGGATACAAGTTCATTGTGCAGCTAAGCGTACCGCAGATTACAGGCTGTATAGTATTTGGCGTAATTGTTGGGTTGGTTGTTTGTGACGCGGTCCCTGATTCTGTTACTGGTTGTCCGCTAGAACCCGTTGCAGATACACTATACCTTCCTGTGTAAGTTGCAGTACCACTAAAAGTAACTGTTTGAAAGCCGTAGTATGCTCCAGCATCAAATGTCCCGGCGGGCATCGACACCGGCACAGAAGCTGGTGGAGATCCATCCTGATAGTTAGCGGTTATATTGGCAGAGCTAAGCGTACCAGTAACTGACGTCGATCCTGTTGTGGCAACCCATCTAGCACCAACCTTAGTGTAGGTCGGGTACGTAGCGGTTATAGTAGTATTTTGAGGACCAACAGTTCCCTGCTGACCAAACTGTGTCGTACAAGCACTTGGTCCGCCACCACCAGATCCTGCGCATGATATGGACACGTTATAGTGATATATATTGTCTATTTCGGTTAATTGAAAAGTAGTCCCTCCTGAGGCTACATGACCAGTTGCATTAAATGTAAACGGGAACGGCGAGGAATCACCCGGACTATTATTTTGACTGTCGTTCCAGCTATTACCCGAGACTGTGACTGTCACATAATTTACCCCGCTCGGGAAATACGCATCCCCGGTTATGACAGCACTCGTGTTATTTGAGGTGCACTTTGCATTTGCAATGATAATACACTGGTCACTATCGGCCGGGATTGCTGGGTTGTATTGACATGGGGGTTGTTGGGGCAAATTAAGATCACCGACCGGGTTGCCGCAATCGATCTTGATATAGTACTCATACGATTGTCCATCAACAATTTCATGAAAGTAAATTAATGGCGTACTTGGATCTACGTCGGCATATGCTATGTGCATCACGTCTGGGGATGTGCTGTCTTCATATGCAGTGTTATCCTCACCAAGCTGATCCGCGATAGTTTGTGGATTTTGGCCATAAATGCCTGAATTCTGGTCACCAGTAAGAGCGTTTAGGTTTGTGCCAAACTGAACATAAAAGTCACTGGCAGGTACACCTTGAGCCGTCGGATTGGCGAAGTAACTCATCGTCGTATTGAATTGGGATATATAATGCGCCGTGGGTGGTTGTGCCGGAAAATCGGTGTTATATACACCGTTGCCGTTCGTAACATTATCCATTGTTAAAATAATAAATCGCGCACCCGCTTCATATTCGTTCGTAAGCTGAGTTTGCGTAGAATAAAAGTTTAAACAGGGTGGAGTTTGTGGGGCAGCGACTGGAGTGCTTAGGTCTTCCGGATTGCCGGTTTCGCTAATACCGTATGGTATATCGTTACCGTATGCCCAGTTATCAACTGCGGTCGTAAACTCGTCAACCGTGGTTATATCGGTTGGTATTCCACATTGGAACACCTTATCGCCACTCGATGGGTATGAGCTACCAGTAAAATACCCACAATCCGTCGCAGGATAGCTGCAAGCATATGCTTTGGCGCTATGCATCCCAAGTGCGATGACAACGAAAGCGAGAACCGTTATAAAAACCGTTAGAGTTTTCTTTCTGCTGATATTAATTATTAGGTTCTTCATAAGTCCTACGATACACCTGCGCTATATATCTTTGCATTCATCACTTAGACTCTAGCTGCTTTATATCACTTTGAAACTGAGCAGCATAATTTTGACTAAGACCACCGGGAGGTAATGCTTTTTCTGCTTGCTGGTACCAATATATTGCCCCTTGCTTATTGCCGGCAGCTTGAGCAGTCTGAGCTGCAAGTTGATCACTGCTCAAGCTTGGATTACTCTTCGCGACATTATTATAGATAGTGTAAGCTGCCATCGTATCTCCACTTTGTGTATACGCTCTAGCTAGCTCACTTTGCACAGTACTGGTTTTTGTCAGGCTACTTGGTTGTGAATTAATAAGGGTTATCGCTTTTTTATACTGACCGTTTGACATATAAGTTTCTACTTCTGTGACTAGTTGCGTCTCCGTCAACTTGCTCTTTGTGTGATTCGACTCATACGCATAGATTATGACAAGCACCAACAAGATTATTAGCAATGCTAGACCACTGAAAAATAATATTACTTTTTTCTTTTTCCCCAAGGATCCAAAGTTTGAAGTTATAACAGGCCGCGTACTTGCTGCATCCATACCTGAGCTCAAGTATAGCAAACCACTAGAACGATATAAATACGATAATGCTTATCGATTAAAACTGGGTGTGACATGTCAGTACTGCGAGGCGGGGGTGGTTGGGGGCGTGTGCATGTAATAGCACGATTGAAGCACACGCCCCCCGACCACTTAGCCAATCTGCCACTCAGCTGTGATAAAGCCCTTCTTCGAGCCGATGGTCCACGGTAAACTGCGTGCAGTACCGGTGATTATACCGTTCGAAGCAAAGTTCACAGTAGTTGGTAGAAGTGAAAGCGTACCTCCCAATTCAGCATTGAGAATCGTAAGTTGCCCCTTCCAGCGGCCGGCATTTTGCGTCAAAGCCATAACCAAGCTAGCAGGAGCGGGAGGGTCACTCACAGAACTCGAAAATCCGAGTTTGAGAGTGCTGCTGAGGGCAGTTAGTACGCCATTGGCCATCGTTGTATGAAGTGTAGCGTTTGAAACGACGCCGTGAATGGTACCAGTTTGGAGACCACCGAGCGTAACCTTAACAGGCACATTCGCTGCATATATACCAGCGCAGTTCAGTGTCCCGAGGGTTAGTGTCCCGAAGTCCTTGCCGTGATTGATCGCCGAAAAGTCAACTGCGTCGCTCCAGTAAATTGTATCTGGGTTAACGTTTGACAGTTCGAGAACGTGTTGCTGAACCAAACGGTCAACAAACGGCCTTTTGATTGAAACACGGGAATTATGAACCGGAACATTAACAACCACCGTTGATATGTAATCATTGAGGTCGCTATGCAGGCTCAGCTTCGGGTTTTGTGCCGAGAATATAAACATGACCGGGTAGTTTTTGGGGTCTTTTTTGACACTGACCGTTGCGACTAGCCCATCCTGTCCACACACTCGGCTGATCTTAGAAACATGCCCAGTGATCGGCATGTTCCAGAACGGCCCACTACCCACCGGTTGAATCGGTGGCTGTGTTGACGCTGAAACTCCCACTCCTGAGAGTCCAACGGTAACCATGGTGACGGCAAAGAATAGCCGTCGCCAGCTTTTGATGGCGCTCATGGCACCTCCCTTTGTCTTGGCTAAACGCCTTCCTTTGCCGTTTCTCACATATTGTGGGATACGGATTAGATTGCTCCAATAAAAGATGAAGCAGTCTAGCCGTATCCCAATAAACAGACTGACATGTCAAGGTGCAAACCGCAGATAGCAAGTTAGCCAAAGATATACTATCTTTGAAAAACTCAAGCTACCACGTGTTGCAGTGTGAGGGTACCATATTTTAAGAGATAAGTAAAGTGCTTATCCCCTATTCCGTTAGCTAGGACCAGTCCTGATTTAGATGTACTGTTCACGCGCTACTACACCGAAGGCCAATGCACCCAGTATAAGTGCAAGCCAATATGTTAGTAGCCGATACACCAGAACTGCCGCTAACGCTTCAGGCGAGCTAATGTTATAGATTACTAGTCCGCTGATTAATGCCAACTCAGTACCCCCCAATCCGCCCGGCGTTGGTATTATTGTCCCACCTGCTACACCAATTGTTAGTACAACAATAGCGTGCAAAAAAGATATATTGGCGTGGATAGAGTGGACACAAGCCAGTAATCCAAGACTATATAGTGCCGTTAAACAAACTGAACTCATTAAGGCACCCGATAATTTTAGGGGGTGTGTTTTGTACCTAATAAGATTCAGAAAGATCTTTCTAACAGTTTGGCCGAGAGATTTCCCGGCTTTTTTAATCCAAACCACCCCAATAATTATCAGCAATAAAAGTCCGATAATTATCCAGAAATGCGGTAGCGAAAAATGTGGACGGGTATAGCCAGTTATTGAACTGCGCGTAAACAATAACGTACCAGCAATAAGCAGAACGTTACCGATAAAACCAAGCGCGTTGTTAGCGGCAACTACTGCCCCAGCTTCAGTGGCCGTATGTTTATTCTTACGAAGATACTTATAGCTAACACCAATTGCGCCAATCCCGGCCGGTAACAAACGGTTGGCAAACATACTGGCAACTTGAATTGCAACTGTCTGCACGTATCGTAGTTTGTGTTTTGTCAGTAGTACATATATGAACGCAGCTACAAAGTAGGTAGCCCACACAGAACAAAGCGCTATCAGTAACCAAGCAGCATTAGCATGCCTCAGCAAGCCAATACTTTTACGAAAATTACCAAATTGCGGCAATAAAACATAAAGAGCTACCAGAAATAAGAGTAGACCAATTATTTTGTTGATACTAAGTCGTAAATTTGGGTTGGGAGACGACGTATCGGAAGCCTTAACCATAATGAGTACATTATAGCAATGTGCCATTCGAGGAGCTCCTGAATAAGCAATCTCGATTGAGGTACTTCGACGTTTGTATTATCTCATCGCAGCTGGGCTGTCTCAGAATCCTTTACCAACATACCAATCCATGCTATAGACATTAGCATTAAATAGTTATATAATAGACCTATGATCGGTGAAAAATTAGCAAACGATTCAACTCCCGAGTACACAGACGAAGAGCTCAGGGTTATTAAAGCTATAGCCGAGATATTTGAACTGGGCGAAGTGCCCATTACTCATCTATCACCTAACGGAGAAGAACAGACGACTATCGTTGATCTCAGCCAATTTAGATCCCCTAAAAATCCAAATTAATACTAGTACTCTCTTTATCCTTGATAAGCTTCGTAGTCATAATAGAACTGTGTTAAGTTCTTCATTATCTGAGCTGTTGCTCGATCATTAGTTAGGCCTGGTTGATTAAGTACTCCTCGTAGATCAACGATAGATACACTAGATTCGTCATAGTGTTTTTTCTGTGATTTCACATAATCATACGACTTTAACTGGATTCGTTCATCTTGGGTTTCTCGCCCTGGCCTATAAAATGAAATCACGACGTCGTGATTAGCAGAAGGCGGCGCATAGTACATTTTTCCGTCGCTTGAAACTATCGAGGGATTATCCTCTCTGGAAGTCGTACCTCGAACGGAAACAGTATCAATTTCTTCCTGCTGCCATGTCTCATGACGACGCGCAATGACATAGTACCACTCAAATAAAATACCAAACGCCAATTCCTCGTCTGTTATGCCATTACTAACGTACTTATCGAACTCCTCTATAGCCTTCCTTTCATTTTTAGTAAAATCAGTCTCGAACGCTCTATATTTTGCGATCCGTTCCTTTGGCGGTAAGCCAGAACCTAACTCAATCGGATGAACTTCACTAGTATGGGCTACCCTTGTAAATTCTTGTCTTAAGTCATTTTTGAGCATGCTGGTCTGCAGACGATACATCGCAGGCTGCATCTTAAATTCAGCCCCTCCTTCTATTTCGCCCACATTTTGTAAAGCAAGATGTATAGCATGCCAACGTTTCTTCGGATCTGCAGTTTGTAGCGAGAGATCTGTTAGTGCATAGGCTCTATCGAGATGAAGCTGAGCATCTTTTCCCTTATCTCTAACTTCCCCGCTCATACCACTAATAATCTCCGTCAGAACTTCCTCCGACGGTGCCTCAAGCTGACCCCATAGGCGATATAATGTCTCCGCTCGCAATGCACGTAACGGTTCTGCAAAAACTTGCTGCATTGCTTCATGACCTACAAATTCTTTTATTAGAGCACCCCTAATGCCATCTATCATTTTTGATCCTGGGTCTTCAGGTGAGTGAGTTTGAAAATAACTGTCAGTCGACAGTTCGCTTATAATATGAGAGGCATCGAGTTGTGATGGCATAGTTTTTTGATTTTATTTAATTAGGCTACTTTATAAACGTTAGCATATTATTGCTTTTTTTACAAGAGTAATTTTTAATCATACCTGCTAAAATAGGGTCATGTCTTCATCTGTTTCTTGTGGTATCGTTGGTCTCCCCAATGTTGGAAAATCAACCTTGTTTAACGCCTTAAGCCATAACAATGCATTGATCGCTAACTACCCGTTCGCAACCATTGAGCCCAATACGGGTATCGTCCCCGTCCCTGATGAACGACTTACGAAACTTGCCTCATTATATAACACTCATAAAATTATTCAGGCCACGGTAACATTTATTGATGTCGCCGGCTTAGTATCCGGTGCTTCTCAAGGAGAGGGGCTCGGTAACCGATTTCTTGGCCATGTACGTTCGTGCGATGCCATACTTCAAGTTGTTCGTGCATTCAACGACGAGAATGTTATACATGTCGATCAACAGCATAACCCAGCAAGCGACATCGATATTATTAACACCGAGTTGATGCTGTCCGATTTACAAATAATCGAGAATCGCCTGCCTCGATTGCACAAAGAGAGCAGTGTTAATGCGAAACTGAAACCAGTCTTTGATGCTCTCGAAAGCGCACATAAAGTACTCAACGAAGGCAAGCTGTTGTTCGGTACATTAAATAATACCGACCTTAGTCTCATCGATGACATGCAACTTATTACTACAAAACCGATTATTTATTTCTTCAATCTAGACGAGCTTGAACTTAACAATGACAAACGCAAAAAAGAACTCAGCCAACTTGTTTACCCCGCTGACGCTTTGTTCGGGTGCGCTAAATTAGAAGATGAGTTAAAAGAGTTGGATGAGGTAGACGCTAGTGAACTGTTAGCGAGCTACGGACAGATAGAGTCAAGTCTCATGCATGTCATTAAAGCTGCCTACGAGGTGCTCGGTTTGCAAAGTTTCCTAACGGCTGGCGAAAAAGAAGTAAGAGCCTGGACAATTCGACAAGGGTCAACAGCCCCACAAGCCGCCGGTGCTATCCATACTGATTTTCAGCGTGGTTTTATCGCTGCCGAGATTATTAACTACCCCGACTTGATTGAAGCCGGTTCATACGTCAAAGCAAGACAGGCAGGCAAAGTCAGAACTGAAGGTAAGGATTACGTGATGCAGCCCAACGACGTTGTGGAGTTCCGATTTAACGTTTAGGCAGGACCACTATTGGGCGCGAAGTATCGTCGTCGCGAAAACGGAAGCCTTGTTGCAGTACTTATTTTGGGGTCCATAGAAGTCAGAGCTCGCTGTGAAGTTGATTTATTGGCTGGTCGCAAAAAGACTGATAGATCAGCCGGTACTTGGGACGGCACTTGTTGAGCAATTGGGCGAGCAACCTGGTATACGTCCTTATTGTTGTCTGTATTTTCAGCATTTGGCTGCTTAACCGCATTCATCATTTCCTGAGAGTACAGTAAAATACTGTGTAGCTTCGCAATATTCATTGAAGTAAAGGATAGAAACTTATTAGGGGTAAAGATACAGATACTCGCATTCAAAAGTCGGTGATTAAAATCAACCTGACCAATCTTGTCATAC
>CAWCON010000001.1:0-479076 GCA_963797185.1 uncultured Candidatus Saccharibacteria bacterium | reverse complement strand
CCTTGTAGAGCTCTAAATGCTACTAGCTGATCCATGTTTCGTGATTGACCACACAAAGCCGAGCCTATTAAAAACAGAACGATTGCAAACATAAAGATTTTTTTGCGACCAAACTGATCGCTAATTTTTCCATACAGAGGAGTTGATATTGCACTCGTTAACAGATAAGCGGTTGCTACCCAAGCTAACTTATTTAACCCGTGAAGTTCTGTAGCAATTCGAGGTAGTGCAGTTGCAACAATTGTCTGATCGAGGGCCGCAAGCAACATTGCCAGCATAAGAGCAACGATAACAACCATAATTTCTTCGTGCGTACGTTCACGTTCTTCTTCTATGTGCGCCAAGTTCTTAGACGTCTCTGCCATTAATCGTCTCCCTTGCTCATTGACGACTGTCTGGCTTCACTGAGTTGTTCAAGCATTCGTTTGGCCTGTGACTCAAGTCGATCAGGTTTAACGAGAACGACACCTTCATGACTAGGATGTACCATTACCAACAATTTATCTCCAGACTTAATATCAATGGAAGCTCTTGCGTCAGCCGGTATAACAACTTGTCCTTTGTCATTAACGGTTACCATCCCCAAAATAAATGGCTCGGAGTTCGTAGATTTATTACTTTTCATATCTTTAGTATATTACCATACTACTATTGTTTTTGGTTTTTAGTATTCATATCGGAGAATTGTAAATGATTTACTCGTTCACTTTTTCGTAAACCAACTCATCACGTTTAGCCGCAATCTGGAATACATCACCTTTTTCGTAGTTATTGTCGAGTAGCAACATTGCCATATGATCTTCAATTGTATCCTGCATAAGTCGTCGTAGCGGCCGAACACCATTGTGAGCATCATAGCCATGTTCAAGAAGGTACTGCTTAGCAGCAGCCGTTAACTCAAGACCAATTCCTTGTTTCCTAAGTCGAGTTCTCAACTCATCAGCTTGAATATCAATAATTTGATATATGTCCTTTTTCGTTAACGCTCTAAAGACTATAATCTTGTCAATCCGATTAAGTAACTCAGGTCTCATAGACTTTTTAAGTTCTTCTAAAACTTTATCTTTATTGGTATTGTGCAACTGCTCAAGATCAGTCAGATCCTGACTTTTGCTAGCACGAAATCCCAAACTGGCTTCCCTCTGTAACTTCTCGGCACCGATATTGCTAGTCATAATCACAACTGTGTTCGTAAAGTCGATACGTCGGCCTTTTGAATCAGTTAGGTAACCATCCTCAAGTATTTGCAAGAGCATGTTGAAGACATCGGGGTGAGCCTTTTCAATCTCGTCGAACAATACCAAGCTATATGGATGGCGACGAATTTTGTCGGTCAACTGACCGCCATCGTCATAACCAACATATCCTGCCGGTGCCCCCACCAAACGAGAAACATTATGATGTTCACCAAACTCACTCATATCTATCTTTACAAGTGCTTCAGTTGAGCCAAAAAATTCACGAGCTAGTACACGAGCTAATTCTGTCTTACCGACACCAGTAGGACCCAAGAAAATAAATGAACCAATCGGACGGTTTTCGCTTCCTACGCCGGAACGGTTACGTCGAATAGCACGTGACACTGCTTCAACAGCTTCATGTTGACCAATAACATACCGGCTTAGATTCTTCTCGAGATTGAGTAGATATTTTGCCTCAGCTCGGATAACTTTTGTAACTGGTACGCCAGTAATACGTGCAACAACAGTTGCAACGTCCTCACTTTTCATAATGATACGTTTATTGGACTTATGATGTTCGATAAGTTTCTTTAACTCATCGTTAATTTGACTTGCTCGAGTCTTAAAGCGAGCAGCTTTCTCGTAGTCTTCCCCATCAACCGCCTCATCAATATTATTATTAAGCAGTTTAAGCTCTTTCTGTAGTTTACGAACTTCTGGAGGAGTTTTTGCTCTATCAACACGTAAGCCGGCTGCAGTTTCATCAAGCAAATCAATTGCCTTATCAGGCATAAACCGGTCATTAATATATCGTTTCGCTAGACCAACAATGTCTTCCAATACATCATCAGCCACAGATACACCATGGAAATCCTCATAGTGTTTCTTTAATCCCTTTAAGATAGCTACCGTCTCAGCTACTGTTGTCTCTGGAACCTGAATTGGCTGGAATCGTCGTTCGAGTGCAGCATCTTTTTCAATATGCTTTGTATACTCTGCGGTTGTTGTGGCCCCAATGACTTGTATCTTACCTCGTGCCAATGCTGGCTTGAGAATATTGCCCGCATCCATTGCCCCCTCGGCTGCACCGGCACCCACGATTAAGTGCAGTTCATCTATAAAGACAATCGTTTTATCGTCAGATTCAAGATCAGCCAAAACCCGTTTAAGCCTCTCCTCGAACTCACCCCGATATTTAGTCCCGGCAATCATGCCAGCCAAATCCAAAGTCATAATCCTTTTATCAAGCAAACTATCTGGTACGTCTTCGGTGACAATACGCTGTGCCAGACCCTCTACGATAGCCGTTTTACCAACACCTGGTTCGCCAATTAATACTGGATTATTCTTTGTCCGTCTATTAAGAATAGTGACGAGTCGTTTGATTTGGGCCTCGCGACCAACAACAGGATCAAGCTTTCCAGAACGAGCTTGATCAGTAAGGTTAGTACCAAAAAAATCGAGTGCAGTTTTATGTGATTTGCGACCAGCACGTCGTCGAGTACCAATTCCATCACCTTCTTCAAACTGCTGTCGGTTTAGGAACTGCTCCAACTCAACCAATAATGCGTCAATATCAACATTCATATCGCGAAGCAATACTGTTGCCCGAGCATTTTTTTGAGTCAACATACTATAAAGAATATGTTCCGTACCACATATATCCTGGTTATAATCCTGAGCAACATCATAGGCCATTCGTAACGTTAATTTAGCTGTCTCGCTCAGTCCTTTATCACCTATATTATTAATAACAATGGTTTTCGGCGTCAGATTAAGCGCCAATCGAGCCCGATCAAGAGTGATCCCGGCGTTCTCAAGGATCTTTGCTCCCATACTTGAGTTCTGTGCCAATAAACCAAGCAGTAAGTGTTCGGTCCCGATATAGGCACTCCCGAAACTACGAGCAATCGCCCCGGCATGTTTTAGACTTGCAGTGGCATTATTGGTTAAATGATTCAAGAATTCCTGAAAGTCAGGTGAATTAGGCATCATAATATATTTCCTACCCTTCTAGCGAATACTATTTTTATCGCTTCAATTACTATAATAACGCTACTGGCACTCACTAGTCAAGAGTGCTAACTATTTAACTCTGCAGACCATTTGTATCTGAGATATCTAAGATAATTAACTGCTAGCAATAAGCGATTGCTTATTCGCCATGTTCCTCAATTGCTTCCAGTAGGGAACTCTCCAACTGCTCTTTCTTTTTAAGTTTGGGCATTTTTACAGGAGCGGGTGCTTCTTTCGGCTCGCTCACTGGCGCTGTCGCTGGCTTTTCGGGTTCAATATCAAGCTCATAGCCTGTCAATTTACTTGCTAAACGAACGTTCTGACCACCTTTGCCAATAGCAATACTCAATTGATCTTCAGGAACAATAACTTTAGCTTTTTTTGCCGATTCATCGATGATTACGGTACTCACTTTAGTTGGGCTCAAGGCGTTAGTAATATACGTCTTCGGTTCTTCGTGCCACACAACAATGTCAATCTTTTCTTGATCACCAATCTCGCTCATGACCGCATTGACACGCGTACCATGACCGCCAACAAACGTTCCGACCGGGTCAACACCAGGCACGGTAGAATGAACAGCAATTTTGCTCCGAACACCAGCTTCACGAGCTATCCCTCGGATCTCAACGGCACCATTCTCCATTTCTGGGACTTCACTTCTAAATAACCATTCTATAAATTCAGCATTTCCTCTAGATACGATAAGTTGGGGTCCTCGAAAACCTCGCTCTACATCTTTCAAGAATACTTTGAGTCGTTGACTAGGGTAGTAACGTTCGCTCTGGATTTGTTCGCTCTTTGGCATAATGCCCTGAGCTCGGCCAAGGTCAATTCTTACAATATTGCCTTCAACCCGAGAGACTAGACCATTAATAACGGTCCCGATCTTATCTTCATACTCACTCATAACAATTTCCCGCTCAGCTTCTCTTAACTTCTGCAGAATAACTTGTTTAGCTGTTTGAGCAGCTACGCGGCCAAAGTTATGCACTTTCTCATGAACTTCAACAGTCTCACCAATTTTTGCAGTTTTGCTTAGTTTTTGAGCATCTTTTAAATCAATCTCATAGGCCGGCTGAGTAACCTCAGTTACCACCTCTTTCATAACGTAGGCATCAACATCACCCGTATGAAGGTTCATAGTAACCCGTACTTCTTGCTCTCTATCGCCATAATCACGTCGATATGCAGCAGCAAGGGCCTGCTCTACAACTTCTTGAACAGTTGCCTCGGGTAAGTTCTTCTCTTCGGCAATGGTACGTACCGCAAGTCCGAGTTGTTTAATATCAAAATCCATACTGTGCTCCTTTCATGAAAAAAGCCGACCTTAGACGGTCGGGCTCACTGTTAATGATTATAAACATAGTTGGACGTCTTGACAATAGCTCATGCTAGAATTAATGCAATGACAAAGACCGTGAGACGCTTGTTCAACTACTTCAGACCTGAGCACTATCAGCTTGCGCTATCTATAGATCCCGAAAAAATGAGGCTAAGCGGCACAGTCATAGTCAAAGGACAAAAAATTGGAAGGCCCAGCCATCGTCTAACATTTCATCAAAAAGAACTCAAAATTCAATCCGCAACTATTATTCGCCACGAGAAAACCGTTGAGGTTGAAATACCAATTGATCGCATTAACCACCATAGAGGATATGATGAATTCCGTATTCATACAAAAGATCTACTGTACCCAGGCCATTACACAATAACTTTGCATTACACTGCCAAGATTACACAGCCTATGCATGGTATTTACCCTTGTGATTTCGAGTATAAGTCCCGACCAAAAAAATTAATTGCCACCCAATTTGAGAGCCACCATGCCCGTGAAGCATTTCCGTGCATTGACGAACCAGAAGCGAAAGCCACCTTTGAACTTACCTTGCACACACCCCCTAATCAGACCACCATCTCGAATACACCAATCCGTTTAAAAAAGACAACTCCAAGTGGAGACATTACAACTTTTGCGATCACCCCAAAAATGTCAACCTATCTACTGGCCTTCGTTTTTGGTGAACTCACTTGTCTTGAGGCTACTACCACAACAGGTGTCAAAGTTCGTACTTATGCCACTCCAGAGAACACCCCGCATACCAAATTTGCTCTTGAAGTTGCCGTTAAATGTCTTGAATTCTTCGATACTTATTTTGCCATTCCTTACCCACTCGCTAAGTGTGATCTCGTTGCTCTCCCCGATTTCGCGTCTGGAGCTATGGAAAACTGGGGGTGTATTACTTTTAGAGAGCAAACCCTGTTGGTCGACCCATCTAATACAAGCTTGCCTGTCAAACAATTTGTAGCAATGGTGGTCGCTCATGAACTTGCTCATCAATGGTTTGGCAATTTAGTAACCATGCGTTGGTGGACCGATCTTTGGCTCAATGAAGGCTTTGCGAGTTGGATTGAATATTTAGCCGTGAATGCTTGCTTCCCAGAATGGGAGTTGTGGACTCAATTTATTGTTGATGAACAAGAACGTGCCTTATCACTTGATGCCCTAGAGAACACTCATCCTATAGAAGTCCCTATCCATCATCCTGAAGAAATCAGCTCAATTTTCGATATTATTAGTTACAGCAAAGGTAGTAGTATCATCCACATGCTCCATAATTATTTGGGAGCTGAGGTCTTTCGAGATGGACTACGTCACTACCTCAAGCAACACGCCTATAGCAACACCGACACCGTTGACTTATGGAAGGCCCTCGAAGATGTTTCAAAAAAACCTGTTCGTCAGTTTATGCATACCTGGACCAGTTGTCCTGGGTTTCCGTTAATTAGTCTGAAACCCGATACTACCCATAATAATTTACACATTAGTCAGGAACGTTTTTCATATACTCGACCAAAAGTTGATAGCAAGTCCAAAGTTAACGATACTAGCACACTCTGGTCAGTTCCGCTTTTGGCCAGTAAGAGTTTACCAGATACAATACTGACAAAGAAAAGTGAGATATATACTACTAAAAACTCTCAACAACCACTCTTGCTTAATACAAATGGGGCAGGTTTTTACCGAACTCATTACGACGACCCAGAACTTTGGAGTCATGTTATTGATAATTTTAAAGACAAGACGGTACCAATTGAAGGCCAGCTCAGAATCTTAACTGACAGTCTTGAGGTCGCCAAAGCTAATTTTGGGAGTAGTCTCAACTTTCTTTCACTAATTAAAGATAATGACGAAGAGGAGAACGCTTTTATATGGGACGTCATGGCAGGGGGACTTATGGCAATCCGATCGGTTATGGATGATGAAGAGCTTCGGGAAGCAATGAAACCTTTCGGACGCCAGCTAATCGCAAAACAGCTGACAAGGCTAGGCTGGGAAGCAAAAAATAATCATGAAACACATTTTGATACTCTTTTGCGCCCCGTAATATTAAGTATTGCCTCCGTATCAAACGAGAAGAGCGTGGTCGAAGAAGCATTAAAACGATTCTCCCAATTGAAAAAGTCGGAAGACGTCGACCCAAATCTGCGTGGTGTTATTTATAGCACAGCTGCCCGAGAGGGGGATCATAAGACCTTTGATAAACTCTTAAATTTGTATACCACTAGTACAAATAGTGAAGAGAAAATAACTCTTTGCGCTGCTCTTACCGGTTTCCGACAGCTTCCACTCATTAAACGCTCTCTAGAGTTAATCATTTCAGATGCGGTTAGAATGCAAGATGTTGCCTACTGGGTAGGCTACAGCTTCTCTAACAGATTCGCAAAAGCAGAAACATGGAAATGGATGGTTGAGCACTGGGAATGGTTAGAAGAAAATCTGAGTGCCGATTTAAGCTTTTATCTATTTCCAGTATATGCTGCTCGGGCTTTTACTGACGCAAAGTTATTGCCTATCTATAAGAAATTCTTTACTGCCCATATGCGCCCCTCTATTAAACGGTCCGTCGCTCAAGGTATCGAAATCATTGAGTGGCAAAGCAATTGGCGAAAACGAGATTTACCAGCTTTGAAGCAATTTTTCAAAGATTAGCTTCGAGAATCATCCCTTATTGGGCGAAAACTCTTCCGGTGTAAGCTACAGGCACCATAGCGAAGGAGCATTTCAAGATGAACTTTGGTTCCATAGCCAACATGTTTTTCGAACCCATACTGCGGGAACTCATTGGCAGCTACCGTTGACATCCAATCATCTCGAGCCACCTTGGCAACAATACTGGCGGCGCTAACGCAAGGGATGAATTGATCAGCCTTAATCATCGTTACAGTTCTCGGGTCATCTGCAAGAAAATTATAATTACCGTCAATGATTATCTGATCAAACTTAATCTTCACTTTAGAAAGGGCACGCTCCATCGATAAACGAACAGCTCCTGTTATACCACACTGATCGATTTCAGCAGCGCTAACCCAACCAACTCCTATTGCCAAGGCTTGTTTATATATAATTTCAGCATAGTGATTTCTTTGTGCTCTTGATAGTAACTTTGAATCTTTAATACCCGCTATATCCACATCCAAAACCACAGCTCCACTCACTAATGGGCCAGCCAAACACCCCCTACCAACTTCATCAATGCCAACGATTAACACAGTTGCATTGTAACAACTATTTAAAGCGCAGTCTTACTCAGACTTATTGTCGTCAGGTTGCCTAGCAGCCAAAGCTTTTTCAGCCTTTGCTTCGATAGCGGCATCTTTTTCAGCTTTTTTGTCAGCTTTTACTGCTGCGTCAGCAGAAACTTGTTCGTGGAGTTTTTCTTCCTCTGCTTCAGCTTTTTCATCGTGGATCGTGTTAACTGCTTGACGGTCAAAGTCAACGCCAGTCAATCGCGCTGATTTACCTGTGCGACGACGCATGTAGGTTAGATAATTACGACGAACTTTGCTTCGCTTTGTTACCTCAACTTTTAAGATAAGCGGGCTGTGCAATAGAAAACTTTTTTCTACCCCAACTCCACTGGCAATTCTTCGTACGACTATTGCCGACGTATGTGCACCTTTTCGCTTTGTACGAATTACCAGCCCTTGAAATATCTGAACACGCTCTTTATTACCTTCTCGAATTTTCTGGTGTACGCGCACTGAATCTCCACTTCGAACGTCTACGACTGCGGATTTTTTGTAATTGCTCTCAACATCTTGTATAAGTGACTGCATATCTGGTTGAGTTTACACTAATCTCTCATCTGTTGCAAGTCGTTTCATGATTGTTGATCTGAGGTACATTGTCATTTATCATCAACACGGTTTTACTAATCAACAACTCGATAAATTTCTTCAATCGTAGTTAACCCAGCAAGAGCCTTTAAAACTCCATCCTGTAACATAGTCAGCATCCCGTCCTCAACCGCTTTATCTTCTAGCATTTGAGTCGTAATTTGATTCGGGGGTAGTCTTAGGATTTGCTGAACACCCGGTGTCATCGATAACTGCTCGCGAATGGCTAATTGTCCACTGTAACCAAAGGGTTTATCAGCTGACGTTCCAGGTTTATAAAGAGTGGCTTGGCTTAGGTCGGGTCGAGGAATACGAGCTGGTAGCTTATCAATAACTGACTGGAGCTGGGCTTGGAGTCCTTCGTCCATACGGTATTGAATCTTCGTAGTATCATCAAGCCTCCGGACTAATCTTTGTGCCATAACCAGGTGAATCGCGCTTGCGAATAGTGGATTAATACCAATGTAATCAAGTAAACGAGTAAGGGCTGCTGCTGCTGAGGCGGCATGGAACGTACTTAGTACTAAATGACCTGTTAAGGCCGCTTGTAACGCCGTACGTGCCGTGTCCTGATCACGAATTTCACCAATCATTACTATATCAGGATCAAGTCGTAGAACGGCTCTCAATCGAGAAGCAAAACCTTTAGCATTTTGATCTCCCTCAACTGGAATTTGAACAATTCCTTCTAGGTAATATTCAATCGGATCCTCAAGGGTAATAATTTTACGTTCATCAGAATTAAGCGTACTCATAAGTGAGTACATAGTGGTAGTTTTCCCGGATCCAGTCGGGCCTACTACAAGTACCATGCCAGTTGGATGATTTATAACGTCATCGACTACCTTGCGTTCAGTCTCTGACAAGCCTAAGTTATCTAACTTTAATAACTCGAGACGGATCGTAAAAAGTCGCATAACAATATCCTGACCATAAGCAGTAGGCACCGTTTCTACTCGTAAATTCACGTTTACATCTTCTCCTGTCGACATGTGGTACTTCTTACTAATATGTCCTGTTTGAGCATCTGACGACTCAGTCATAACGTCTGCCGCAACTGCAACTGAGGAGAGAAGTTGATGGAATTTTTCGTGAGATAAATGTGCTATCGGATGAAGCACACCATCTACTCGAAAACGAATCCTGACCGTATCCTTTTGGTTTTCAAGGTGAATGTCTGAAGCTTTTAGGCGGTAAGCTTGCTGGACAAGATAGGCTAAAATATCATCTCCACGAACCTGATCAAGCGTTGTTGAGATCAGTTTAAACGTATCCGTATTACTGTTTGTCGTGATACTAATGTCTTGATAAATAACTTGCTTTGGTGGGTTATATAGACGTAAGTAGTCCCTAAAACCACCCTCAGAGATAATCGTAAACAGTACTCTCTGATCAGAGAATCTTTGTCGTAACAGATTCATAGTTTGCTGTGATGTAGTTGTGGTTATGCCGAACAAAATCATGTTTTTATCAGCTTGTAGTGGAACGATACGCAAATCAGTTAATTCGGGAACTGTTAGAATTCCTTGGAAGATAGGCCTATCCTTCAAAGCATACGTATCAAGATAATCAAGCCCAAGTACTCTGGCTCTTCGTTGAGTAGCAACTTCTTCATCAGCTCGTGCATCTTGACTCATGGGTCCCATTATACATGAGCATTTTGTTAGCCCTTGAGTTTTCGGTATAGTCAAAGCTTATGCGTACTATTGTCGTTATCGCTCATAATATTCGTAGTTGTTATAATGTCGGCTCACTGCTGCGAACCGCAGACGCATTGAAAGTTGGTACTGTCTTCTTAACTGGATACACCCCCTATCCCTCCAGTCACAATGACGACAGGCCTCCCCATATTGCCGCCAAACTTAATAATGAGATCCATAAAACTGCATTGGGTGCGGAGTCAAGCGTAGCGTGGAGACACGTTGATGACATATTTGAAGTTATCAACCAGCTCCATCAAAAGAACTATCTAATTATTGCTCTTGAGCAAGTCCCAAGAGCAATACAACTCCCTGATTTTAAGCCTTCTGCTAAAGTCGCCATCATTATAGGTCGTGAGGTCGAAGGAATAGAACCCGAGGTAATCGATAAAGCCTCATATGCAATAGAGATACCTATGCTTGGTAAGAAGGAATCGTTAAACGTTATCCAGGCGGCAGCCATGGCACTCTATCACATTCGCTTTTGCTAACATAAACCGCTTGTGTTATGCTAGCAATATGGTTCTTGTTGCAAAACAAAAACGTTCACGAGTACCGGTTAGTCATCAAAAAAGACACGGGCTCCACCAAAAGCAAACGCCCCACTTCATGAAAACATATTGGCCATATTTGCCATTATTTTTAGGGATTGGCGTCGCTGTAGTTGCGTTTGGCGGATTAGTGATGGGTCCAGCCGGAGCAGTTGTTGGCACAACCACGGTTGTCATTGCTGGCGCCACCATGATCTTGTAAGGTTACCGTCTAGCTATTACTTAATCTTCACATTGTCTTGACCGACAACTGCCACCAAGCGTGACATGGTCTCGTGATCGTCATCTATTCTTGAAGGAAGTTTTATAATTTGTTTATTGGTTGCACCTCCAAGAACAAGTACGACTTCAGTTTCGCCGTGGGACGCATCAATAGCCGTCTTCAGAGACTCTAATGTTTGCTGGTCTTCACCACTTGCTAAACGAATATATATCCGCTTGGCAACGAGCGGTGTTGCTTGTTTGGTCTGAGTCTCACTTTGATCGATAATTTCTGTTAATGAAACTAACGCTTCTGCGATCAGTGGAGATTTGATTGTCGCCTTGAACGAGCGAGCCTGATCGATTGAGATTTCCTCAAGTGAGTCCGCTATCAGACTCGTACTATCTGATTGATTGCCATTATTTCCGCGTTTGGAGGGTTTTCCTTTAAGTTTAATAATGTGATCACGCTGCAATATGTTTGCATATGATTTAAACGAATTTGGAAATATGACGACTTCCACCTCACCTGAAGAGTCCTCTAGTTTTATAAATGCCATTTTTCGACCATTCTTGGTCATTATTTCTCTAATATTTGTTATGACGCCACCGACAGTAACCGAAGCATTTTCTTTTTTGCCTGATAATTGCGAAATTGATGTCACATTTGCAGTCAGATAAGCTTCGTAGTCCTTTAAAGGATGTTGGCTCAGATATATACCCAATAGTTCGCGCTCCCACGTCAACTGTTCTCGGTCAGTATAAACAATTGCCGCTTTTTCGAGTGCTAGATGGAAGCGAGGGACTGACTCGTCACTTATATTGCCGAAGAGGTCGGTTTGCCCATCATTTGCTTGCTTTTGAACCCGATTGGCATAACCAATGATTGCATCGAGATTATGTAGTAGTGATGAGCGATCACCAAAACGATCAAACGCACCAGCCTTAATCAAACTTTCAAGGGCTTTGCGATTAACGATTCGTACATTAACTTTGCCTAAAAAATCTTCGAGTGTACTAAATGGCTTACCGCCTGCCCGAGCTTTTACTATTTCTTCAACTGCACCAGACCCCACGTTTTTTATTGCACTCATCCCAAAGCGAATAGTTAATTGATCTCCAAGCATAACTGCAAAGTTAGCAAACGACTCATTAACATCTGGAGGAAGTACGGCAATACCCATCCTTTGGCATTCCGCTATTTCGATAGCAAGTCGATCGATATTATCAAAATCACTTGTCATAACTGCAGCCATAAATGCAGCTGGGTAATGAGCTTTCAGGTAGGCCGTTTGATAGGCAATCAACGCATAACAAGCAGCATGCGACTTGTTGAAACAGTATGCGGCAAAGTCTTCGAGCTGACCCCAAAATTTTTCCATCGTTTTGCGGTCGGCTTGTGAATGCGTAATAGCACCCTCAATGAAATCAATCTTCATCTTAGCAAGAACCGAAGGAATTTTTTTAGCAATACCTTTACGCAACGTATCGGCTTGCCCGCCAGTGAATCCGCAAAGATCTTTACTAATCTGCATCACTTGTTCTTGGTATAACAAAACTCCATAAGTATTCTGAAGCGAACCCTCCATCTTGGGGTGAAAATACTCAATCTTCTTTAAACCGTTCTTCCGTGCAATAAATTCGTCAACAAATTGCATTGGTCCTGGTCGGTAAAGTGCTACCATGGCAGTTATATCTTCAAAAACAGTTGGCACTAATTGCTTTAAATAACGCTTCATGCCCGCTGATTCCAATTGAAATACCCCGGTCGTATCACCACGAGCCAGAAGTTCAAATGTTGGCTTATCATCAAGAGGTATTTTTGTAATGTCAATGTCATCGTCGTAAACTTTTTTGATAATACTAATAGCGTCCTTGATGATCGTCAGGTTTGACAGGCCCAAGAAGTCAATTTTAAGTAATCCAAGATGTTCTATTGGCCCCATAGAGTACTGTGTAGCAACAACTCCTTTTTGCGCCATTTCAAGCGGGGCGAAGTTAACAACGTTCTCTGGCGCAATCACTACCCCAGCGGCATGTACTCCATGCGACCGAATGGTTCCCTCGAGTTGAACAGCAAGATCAAGAACTTTTTTAGACGTTTCATTACTGGCATACTCTGCTTTAAGTTCACTGTTGTTTTTCAAAGACTCGGCCAGAGGAATATGCCTCCCTTGAACAGGAGGAGGCAACATTTTAGCTAGTCGGTCAG
This sequence comes from uncultured Candidatus Saccharibacteria bacterium, assembly GCA_963797185.1. Lineage (GTDB taxonomy): Bacteria > Patescibacteriota > Saccharimonadia > Saccharimonadales > UBA4665 > CAWCON01. The sequence continues at coordinate 466,034 of CAWCON010000001.1, read as the reverse complement.
CTTCAGCGTACGGAACCTCTAGGACACGAGCGACATCCCGAACAGCATTTCTGGCGGCCATTCTACCAAATGTTACGATATTAGCTACACGATCAGTCCCGTATTTTTGAATACAATACTCTATGACTTCATCGCGTCGCGTATCTTGAATATCTATATCAATATCAGGCATCGATATTCGGTCTGGATTTAAGAAACGCTCAAACAAAAGATCATACGCCAGAGGATCAAGTTCGGTGATCTTTAACGCATAAGCGATAATAGATCCAGCAGCTGATCCTCTCCCTGGACCAAATACAATTCCCTCGTTTTTTCCCCAGTTGATAAAGTCAGCAATGATTAAGAAATAATCATTGAAGTGCATCTGATCGATAACGCTTAACTCGTATATTGCGCGCTCAGCTACCTTTGATGGTAATGATTTCTTAGCCTCAGCAATACTTAACTTTGATGCTTTCTTTTCGCTTACTCCTCCATACCGCCAAGCAAGACCTCGATACACTAATTTTTGGAGATATGACTCTTGTTTCTCGCCATTAGGTAAATCAAATTTCGGGATTAATATTTTATCCAGCTCAATACTGACATTACAACGTTCAGCAATCTTCCTTGTATTTGTTATAACCTCAGGTCGCTCTGCACCCCATCGAGCAATGATTTGTTTTGGTTCGGTAACATGAAGCTCTAATTCACCCATACTCATTCGAGATTGATCACTAAGAAAGGAGCCTGTTTGGACACATAAGAGTATCTCATGAGCTATCTGATCATCGGGCAATAAATAATGGGCATCACAAGTGACGACGCAAGGGATATCTAGCTCGTCTGACAGCTTAAAGATAAGCTTGTTAACGTCTTCCTGCGGTTGCCAATGCGTTGGGTGCTTAGGGTGTCCATGATCCTGCACTTCGAAGTAGTAACGATCACCAAAGATACGTTTATACCACTGAGCAACCTCTTTGGCTTGTTCATACTGTCCTGATCTAAGATTCTCCCCTATTTCACTCCCAATACAGCCACTCAGAACGATTAAACCCTCATGATATTTTTCGAGCAATACGTGATCTATCCGCGGGCGATAATAAAACCCTTTTAAGTTCGCAATACTTGAGAGAGCCATCAAATTCTTATACCCTTGGTTATTCATTGCGAGAAGAATTAAATGATAATTGGCTTTATCCTTTCCAGGCTCCTTATCCATCATGGTTCTGGTAGCAACATAAGTTTCCATCCCTATTATTGGACGAATAGCGCTAGCCTCCGACTCTGTATAAAACTCAATCACACCTGACAAGGTACCATGGTCAGTTATGGCTATAGACTCCATGCCACTTTTTTTAACATACTCCATCAATTTAGGTATCTTTGATAGTCCATCTAACAAACTGTACTGTGTGTGATTATGTAGATGAACATAATCCCGTGCCTTCAATTCATTTTTTGCCATACAAAAAAGACCCTCAACTCATTACCTACTAAATTATAGCGTTTATAGTCTAAATTTCAGACAGCAAGTTTTACAACGACTAATCTTACAGATTGCTATTTGTCGAGGAAGCTTTTTAGATGACTAATGGCTTCGGTAGTGTTCTCAATTGCCTTTTTCAAATCTTGGTCATCAGCATCACCCTCATGAACCGCACTGAGTAGATCACGTGCCTTGTTTTTTGCCTTTACACCAAGTTCTAGGGCTGCTTCTAATTCCTTTTTGGGTTTCCCCGTCAATTGAGAAAGTTTTTTCGTAGCTTTCGTAATGTTTTTATTGAGCTCGGTGTGTAACTGCTTCAGCGATTTCTCGGCAAATGCGATACTTTTATCAGCTGTTTTTTGTATATCCTTACGAGTCTCTTTACCACTTTTTGGGGCTGTCAGAATACCAGCGAGATAACCGCCAATAGCAGCAAAAATTGTACCTAAAGCTATCTTTTTGGTGCTTTTCTTCATACTAACTGTCTCCTTTATGACTTTTATGATGTGAGATTGATTCAGCAATATTAGTAATAAATTTGCCGAGCGCTACTGGGCCCGCTGATTTACGGAAAAAGTCACCAACAGCTTCAGCTGAATCGGCAATTTTTTCTGCTTTCTGTGTAATTCTTTTAAGGCTCGATAGAACCCCTATTAATCGAATAACAGCTATGATTCCTACGATCAAGAATAAAGTTAGAGCTGAGGAAACAATAATGACCAGTAATTTAAAAGCAAAATCCATAATGTATGTTGTCATTATACAACATATTAGTAAGGCTTCTCTTACTTCAATCTTCTAAGCCTGATAAGTTCTTAAATAACTATCAAGCTTATTTTGCTATGATATTTCAAGCTGTTTTTTAATCAGTGTTTGAGCAAGACCAGGATTAGCCTTACCAGCCGAGAGTTTCATAACTTGCCCAACTAAGAAGCCAATAGCTTTTAACTGGCCATCTTTCACATCCTGAGCGGCTGCCGGGTTATCGGTGAGTACCTTTGCAACTATGCTAGCAATCGCATCCTCATCAGACTCTTGGATATACCCTTTTGTCTGTGCAAAAGCTTCAATATTCTCTGGAAGTTCCGTTTGGTTAAATAGTGCAATAATAAGATCTTTTGCCCTGCTTGAACTTAATTTATCCGTTTGTACTAATTGGTAAGTTGCTGAAAAAATTTTCGACTTAGTATCGTCATCTATGGGATGCTTAATTTCTCCTGCTCGGCGTTGCGGTATTTCTACGTTAATTTCCCAGTTGGCAATCGAACGTGCAAAATTAGGCTCTGCTAAATGAGTTTCTATCAATGAAAGATAACGGACGCCTTCTTCTTCTATCTCGGCATCTAATAAAGTTTCTATATGTGATTTATCGAGACCAAGTGCTTCCAAGCGATCGCGCCATTCAGCTGGCATGATAGGCATCTCTTTAAGAACCATCTTAACAAAATCATCATCAAGTACTACTGGAGGGAGATCGGGTTCGGGGAAATAGCGATAATCATTCGCCTCTTCCTTTGACCGTTGCGAGAAAGTTTTTTGTTTCGTGTCATGCCAGCCACGCGTTTCTTGAATAATTCGTTGGCCTTTCTCGAGCAAATCAACTTGCCGTTTGATTTCATAGTCTACCGCCTTCTCAACCGCTCGAAATGAGTTAAGATTTTTAGTCTCTGTTCGTGTTCCTAGTGTCCCCGGCTGAGCACTCACGCTGACATTAACATCGAAACGCATATTACCAAAATATAGATTTGCATCAGATACATCAGCATAGCGCATGCATAAGTAAAGCTCTCTAACGTATGCTTTAGCTTCTGCTGATGAATGCATATCGGGTTCAGAAACGATCTCTAATAATGGCGTGCCAGCGCGGTTAAGATCAACTAAACTATAGTCTTTACCGGAAGGATGAGTACTCTTACCTGCGTCTTCTTCAAGATGTGCTCTGGTAACTGCAATCTTCTGCGCACCGCCATTAGCCTCAATCGTAACGTTACCACCTAATATAATTGGCTGATCAAACTGAGTAATCTGATATCCCTTAGGCAAATCCGGATAAAAGTAATGCTTTCGATCAAATTTACTAAATTTTTGAGGAGACACATTCAGCGCAAAGGCAGCCCGAATCGCCAAGTGAAGCGCCTCTTTATTAAGGACTGGCAATGCACCTGGCAAGCCAAAACAAATATGGCTAACGAGGCTGTTAGGCGCTGCCTGTTTTGCGTCATTACTGACACCTGCGAATAATTTAGTGTTCGTTTTCAGCTGAACATGGCATTCAATCCCAATTGTCGGCGAGTACTTCTTGCTATTCGTTGTTGCGCTCATATTATATTCAATTAGCTTATAGTGCTTTTAAGTCTTTTAGGGCTCTCCGAAAACCTACTAGTGCCTGCTTGACCTGTCCTCGCTTGAGTTTGACATTGGTTTCGTGAACAAGACTATTACGAAGCTTATGTCCATACCACACAGCATCATTATCAGAAATTGAGTGCTGAGCAGCAACGAGCCTCTCGCCCATTGTCTTGCCCTTAAAATGCAACTTCTTTAAGGCCTCATCAAGTAAATTATCGCCATTAATCACTGCCAATTCCCAAGTGGATTTACTGGCACACAATTTTTGAAGTTCTTGCCACTGTCGTTCAAAATAATCTTTATCAAGATGGCGGGGACGACGTCGTACAAATTCAGCCATTACGATAACTAAAATGATGAACACTAGCCCGATGATTAATTCAGCGATTGCTTTCATAATAAAATTTCCTCGATTGATTTTGCCATAGCAAGTAATTGTCGATCTTTTTTCTGGGGCGCCATAATTTGTAAACCAACAGGGAGACCACCACTTAGGCCTGCAGGAATACTGATAGCCGGAATACCTACTAAATTAACCCCTACTGTCATTATATCGCTTAAATACATTTCCAGTGGATGTGCTGTGTGCTGACCAATTTTAAAGGCAGTGGATGGGACCGTTGGCCCAATTAAAAAGTCAAAGTCCTGAAATACCGTCTCAAACTCATGGATCATTTTTGTTCTGACTGTCTGTGCTTTTTTATAATATGCATCATAGTAACCACTGCTTAGTACATGGGTGCCAATCATAACTCTACGCTTTGCTTCATTACCAAAACCGATTGAGCGTGTTTGCGTGAAGCTTTCAGATAAGTTTGTGGCGTCAGGATAGCTATAACCATATCGCTGTCCATCATATCGGCCAAGATTACTACTTACTTCGGCAGGACAAATTATATAATAGACCGCTAAAGCATACGGAAGAGAGGGTAGGCTAACCTCGCTGACATTAATATTATGCTTTTGTAGTTTTTCAACTGATTCATTAATGATTTTTCGAACATCTGTCTGCAGCCCTTCACCCATATATTCTTTGATTATCCCGACTCGTGGAGCGTCTGGGCGATCAAGCTTCGTATAACTCTCTGGGTCTCTTTCAATCATAGTACTATCGAGTTCATCTTTTCCTGCGATAACGTCCAGCACTAGTGCCGCATCTTCAACGTTTTGGGTTAACGGACCAATGGTGTCAGTACTGCTTGCCATAGCGACGACGCCACTACGTGAGACCAAACCGTAGGTCGGTTTGTAGCCGACAATCCCGCAGAAACTTGCTGGTTGTCTAATTGATCCACCCGTATCAGTACCAAGTGCGAACGGAACTATATCAAGAGCCACGACCGCACTTGGGCCGCCAGAACTACCGCCCGGAACTCTTGTCTTGTCGTGAGGGTTCTTCGTAATCATGAAGTCACTGTTCTCTGTGCTCGAACCGTGAGCGAAAGCATCGAGATTGGCTTTAGCAATACAGATAGCGCCCTCTGCTTCGAGTCGATTAATTGCTGTCGCTTGATATGGAGCCGTAAAACCCTTTAGGATATTACTGGCAGCTGTCGTTTCTGAACCAAAAACAAGAAAATTATCTTTCGCTATGAATGGAATACCGGCCAATCGTCCTACCTCTTCTTTATTCTTGATCTTTTGGTCAATCACTTCCGCTCGCTTCTCAGCGGTTTTATCCAATGTCGCCAAGACGGTCTCATATTCAGCGTGTTTAGCAAGCTTGTCAAGCGATTGTCGGACGAGATCTTGAGCATTAACCTTACCACTTTTAATGTCATTCGCTAAATCAGCTATTAACGGCCGGCTCATCACAGTATTCGCCTGACTTTAATCTGTCCATCCTGGACCGCAGGAACATTCTTGAGCAATTCCTCCGGAGCATAGCCGTAGTCAATAACGGTGTCATCGCGGGTAACATTTGTTAGTCCTGTTACTTGGCTAGTAGGTTCTAGATTGTCTACCGATATCGTTTGTAATTGTTCGACATATTGTAATATCTCGCTTAGGTCAGTACGAAAAGCTTCGACCTCTTGGTCGCTAAGTTCCAGTTTCGCTAATTGAGCCAATTTCAAGACATCGTCCCGTGTGAGCTTGGTCATTTCCTGATAGTATAACACCGTACGCGCTATATATCACGTTTCTATGGGTAGCCAGCCAATGATCTACATTTTTGATTTAATATGGTTAATTATGTCTCTAAGTTCAGCCGCTTTTTCAAATTCTAAATTGGCTGATGCAAGATTCATTTGAGCAGTTAGGTCTTTGACAACCGTTTTGTATTCGTCTTTTGGAATTGATTTAAGATCAAGTTTCGCTTTTTTTGCTTCCTCGGGGAGATCAGGATTCATGCCTTTGCCAATTTCTCTTGTAATACCTCGGGGAGTAATATGGTGTTCTTTGTTATAAGCCTCCTGTATATCTCGACGCCGATTAGTCTCATCAATCGTCCGCTTCATGCTACCCGTGATATTGTCAGCATACATTATGACGCGTCCTTGCTCATGGCGAGCAGCACGACCAACTGTTTGAGTAAGCGCTTGCTCGCTGCGCAAGAAACCTTCCTTATCAGCATCCAGAATCGCCACAAGACTCACTTCTGGTAAATCAAGGCCTTCTCGAAGCAAGTTGATGCCTACCAGAACGTCATAAACACCAAGTCGCAAATCCCGCAAGATATCGGTCCGGTCAAGCGTATCGATATCACTATGCAAGTATGCTACTTTAATGGATATTTCCTGTAAATACTCAGCCAAGTCTTCGGACATCCGTTTCGTTAACGTCGTCACTAGCACTCTTTGATGTTTTGCGATGCGTATTCGGATCTCGTTAATTAAGTCATCTATTTGTCCTTTAATCGGACGGACCTCTATGGGAGGATCCAGCAAACCAGTTGGTCGGATAACTTGTTGAGCCGGAGATGGACTACGATTCAATTCATATTCAGCAGGGGTTGCGCTTACATAGATAAGCTGGTTCACATGTTTTTCGAATTCGACAAAGGTAAGCGGTCGATTATCGAGAGCGCTCGGCAAACGAAAACCATAATCAACCAGCACTTCTTTCCGAGCACGATCACCGTTATACATACCTCTAAGTTGCGGCATTGTCATGTGCGATTCGTCAACAAACATCAAGTAATCATCCGGGAAATAGTCGAGTAATGTAGCAGGTTGCTCGCCAGCCTCACGATCAGTCAAGTATCGGCTGTAATTTTCAATACCTTTAACGAAACCGGTTTGCTCTAGCATCTCGAGATCAAAACGAGTTCGTTGTTCCAGGCGTTGCGCTTCAAGTAACTTACCCTCCTTTTTAAAGTATGCCAGTCGGGAAGAAAGTTCATCTTCAATTTTAACGAGTGCACGAGTAAGTTTCTCGCGAGGTGTCGCATAATGCGAACTAGGGAAAATATCTAACGTTAACATATTTGCCAAGACTTCACCGGTCAGCGGATCAATCTGGGTAATCCGTTCTACGGTTTCATCAAAAAATTCGATTCTGTATGCCTGTTCTTCGCTGGCTGGAAAAACATCAACGACATCACCGCGAACACGGAATGTGCTACGATGAAAATCAATATCATTTCGCTGGTATTGAATATCTGTCAGATGACGTAGGAATTTATCCCGCAACCGTCGTTCGCCAGCCTTAACGGTAATTGAGAGATTACTATAATCTTCCACCGAACCAATTCCGTAGATACAACTAACACTAGCTACAATAATGACGTCACGGCGCTTTAGTAGTGCATCAGTTGCGGCGTGTCTCAAACGATCAATTTCTTCATTAATATCGCTATCCTTTTCGATGTACGTATCAGAACGAGGAATATATGCTTCTGGTTGGTAGTAATCAAAGTAACTTACGAAATAATGAACAGCGTTTTTCGGGAAAAAATTACGGAACTCATTATAAAGTTGGGCTGCTAAGGTTTTGTTATGGCTCAATACCAGAGTTGGTCGCTGAAACTGAGCAATGAGATTAGCCATAGTAAACGTTTTGCCGGAACCTGTTACACCCAATAGCACCTGTTCCTTATCGCCAGCACTTATACCTTTGCTAAGTTTGGCAATGGCAGTTGGTTGATCACCTGTCGGCTGAAAATCACTTATAAGTTCGAACTTATCCATCATCCTATTGTACCAAGAACCTTTCGATGCTTAGCAAAGCTCACTTAATGCAGTGATCAGTAAGGAGACTATTTACTCGTACAAACTCTTGTAATGAGCATGCGTTTTATCAAGATAGGTGGTCATGGTAGTTACGAGTTCGTCAGCGTCTGACGAAAAGATAACCTTGGCAGCAACTCGATGTTCACCGGATGCTTCAATGATAGCCTTAATTTCGTTGCTGATTCCACCGGCTCCCTGCAGAAAACCGATTGGAGTATTTGTTTCCATTGCTATCGTAAACTCATGAAGAGTACCAAGCCGACCGCCAATGCTAATAACAGCATCAGCTGAAGTAATTAGAAGTGCATCGCGCCCAACATAATGCAGGCCAGTGTAAAGGATCGTGTCATAGGCCTTGACCGGCAATCGGTATTTATAAACATGTTCAATCTTAGAAGCGGCAGGACTCAGGCCAACGCTCATAGTACCACCAGCAGCTTTATAGCCTTCAGCCGCATAATTTGGTATGCCAACGGTCGCCCCGCTGAGCAATGAGTGACCAGCACGAGCAATCGCCGCACCAGCTCTTCGTGCTAATTCCTTGCCCTCAACAACACTATCTCCCTTTGATGCCCCAGAAATGCAAATTTGATACATCTAGTTCTCGTCGATCTGCGCCAAAGCCGGCTCGAGTGTCATTGCGCTATTTGGTTCAAGTAAAATATGCTCAAGATCATCCGGCTTAAGATATCGTGCCAACAAATCGCACCAGACATGATTCCGCATATACTGAACTACCCTGTTTTTAAACGGAATGTTATTGGCAACTGATAACGCTACATCAGCCATATTGAACGAAACGGGCTGATCGTCATCAAGGTGAGCCAAATTGTTAGTACCCTCCCAAAATTCAAGGGCTGGCATCCTCTCGATAATAGCATTTTCCGCCGAGATAAGTTCCATGTCCTCAACTTGTAGGTGAGGTTCAAATAGTGATGAATAAGCAGCACTTGGTGACTTGTTGTAATAGTGTTGAATGATGTTCCATGATAGAGCATCACTATTAAAACGGAATGAAGCAATTGGAGAATCACTCATAATACGGGCTACTAAATTGCCAAAGTCAGGTCGAACCTGTTGCAATTTCAAGTAAGCGCCGCTGCTACGGATATCATTCATACCCTCGAGAAGCAACAGGACGGTCGTGATAGCCAACGCAGGAATCTCAACGTTCACTGGCAGCACTACAAGGCCTCCTAACTCCTTAAAAGCAATACTCACATGGTGATGTTTCTGCATAAATTCATTAGCTATGTTTTGCCATTTAGCAGATTTAGGGTAGTAAATAACGGTTGGCCTTGTCTCGAAATTGCTTGGCTGTAGTAAGGCATACTGCTGCATAAGTGAGTCACGCCATGTACGAGACTCGGCTACCATAGCCGCAGCATAGATCTGACTGACTGGTTCACGTTTGAGCATTGAACTCAGAGAGCGATAGCCCAACAAGCGCATAGTTCGTGTCGGGACGACATTGGTTAACATCCTTTTAATGGTGCTATGCTTAATCGCAAAGCAGCTACGTGGGATGGCTAATTTAGTCACAAATTGCTGAACGGCGGACAGTATCTCTGCTGAACTCGCGTTATCGTCAAGTTCCAAGTGAGTCATGAGTCGACGATTGTCGTCAAGTAATCGTTGCCTGAGAGCTTGGTATAGTTCTTCGCCGCTAGTGTCACGCGGATCAAGACCCAACTCGCGTATTTTAGCTTGAGTACGTCGTAAGATTTCAGTTGATAAATGAATATCCGCAGCCGACGAAGTCCTACTGCGTTCTAGTTCATTCAGCCTAAGCCTAAAGTCAGGCTCTCGGGCTCCTAATAATTGTGATAACATCCGCGTCATTGTATTCTTCAGATTACCATAAGCGACACCGGGTCACTATGGTAGTATTTACATTCGCTCAGGTTTATACCACTCTGGAGCTTTCCGTAAATATTCATCGAGTTGGGGTTCGTTCAATAACCCCTCTTGAGCACCAATTTTCTGAACAACGCTCATGGAATTGATAGGCGCCCATTGCAAAGCACCTTCAATTGTATTTCCTTTAATGAGTGCTGCGACAAAGGTTGAAGCAAACGCATCACCGGCGCCAGTTCTCTCATAGGGTGGAGCAATATCTGGGTATAGTGGCATCTTAAAACGATTTGTTCCGTCAGAAGCATAGGCACCAGATGGTCCATCAGTTATAACTACAATTTTGGGACCAAGAGCATGCAATCGGGATAGTAGATCATTGACGTCTTCGTGGTTACCACCGCCTACCGTCACCGCCTCTTCTCTGTTTAAGATAAGTACTTCAGATCTCTGATAAATTCGTTTAAGACGCTCAGCACCGGCCTCCATCTGGAAGGTGCCTGGTTGAAACGCAAGCTTAACTGATGGGTTTTGGTCTAGCCAATCCGCCACTTGGTCATGATAAGGAATGGCATGCTCGCTAATGGAGCTGAAATATACCCAACGCGGCGCCTCGTTTGGGCGTAAATGTGGCCAGTGATAATCATATTCTTCATGTTTAATTAAAATCGTCCGTTCTTCTTTGTACCACAAGACATAATGATAATTACTTATCTTATCGGGATTTATTCGAACAAACCGAGTATCAACTTTATTGTTACCAAGCGCCTTGATAATATCGTGTCCAAATTGGTCGCCCCCAACATTAGTAACAAAACTACTCCGTAATCCCAGTCGGGCAAAAGCTACCGCCGCGTTACTCGCGTTGCCAACTCCTTCAATCACCTTCGCAAAATCAAACGGTAGCTTTGTACCATACTGCATTGCAATCCACTGACCTTGCTCATTCTGATAGGTCATCGCCTTATCATCAAAGAGTTTGATAAATGCATCCGTAACCACATCACCAATGCTAACAACATCAAATTGTGTGCCTACTATCGGAGGCGGTTGTGTTTGCCCATCATTATTCATGCTTATGATTATCTTCCCATATTAGGTTCACGCAATCAACTTGGAAGCGCTTTCCCTGCTGAATTAAAATTATCGAGTTTACTTTCCACGACTGCCTGAACAGCTGGCACAACATAACGGTCAACTAACTTAGCAACCGAATACTCTGTAGGATTATCGCTCAAAGCTTTCTCAAGTGTTTTTCGGTACTCGACGCGCATATCAGTGTTAATATTTACTTTCGTGACACCAATTTTTACTGCATCTATAAAATAGTGGCCCGGAGTGTCGCTGCCACCATGAAGGCTAATATTACACGTAATTGTCTGACGAATACGTGACAGTAAATCAAGATCAAGCACCTTAGGAACAGGGTATTTACCATGCAAGTTACCGATTGCTGCTGCAAAAGTATCAATACCGGTCGCAGTCACAAAATTATGAGCTCCTTCAGGCGTACTGAATGTTTTCTTAATTTCTTCGTAATCAATCTTTTCAGTAAACAAATTTGATGCGCCACCAAAATAATGTGGTTCGCTTTCTACAAGTGCCCCCGTGAACTTTGCATAATTGACCACTTCTTTAGTTGCGGCAATAATCGCCTCATCTGAAGCATCATGATTCGCTTGGCTGACATCGATATGAATAAATTCAAAACCAGCTTCAATTCCTGCCTTAGCCGCTTCTACACTCGGACTGTGATCAAGGTTAATGTAAATCTCAAGACCAAATTCTGCTTTAAAGTTATCAACCATATCGCGAACATTCGCGAGGCCAATGGTATCAACTTCGCCTTGACTGACCTCAACCAGGACTGGAGCTTTTTTGCTAGCAGCAGCTTTGGCAACAGCCCTCAGCGTTGGCTCATCATCCAAGTTGAAAGCACCAAGAGCAAAGTGCTCCTGTCTGGCACGTTGCATCGTGGTACGTGCCTTCTGAGTGTTTGTTCTTATTTGGCTTAGTGTTAATGGCATATATCTTACGTATCCTTTCTATCTAAAACTCCACGAACTGCTAGCATAATATGCTCAACATCGAGACCAAAATGTATTAATAACTCCTCAGGTTCTCCCGATTCGCCAAAATGGTCCTGCATACCAATCCGCTTCATTGGGACGGGTAAAAATTCGCCCAACAGTTCCCCGATTGCTCCTCCAAGCCCTCCATTAATTTGAGCTTCCTCGGCAGTAACAACGGCCCCGGTTTTCGATACACTACCAAGGATTGTGTCAGCGTCAAGTGGTTTCAAGACCGGAACATGAACAACTTCGGCTTGAATGTTATCTTTAGCCAGTTGTTCAGCCGCCAGCAAAAGGTGATAAGTCATAGTCCCGGTACCAATCAAAGTAATATCCTTACCCGTCCGAAACACGTAAGCCTTGCCAAGATCAAAGGGAGTAGCACGAGTAGTAATAATAGGTGTGTCTTCACGCGCAAGCCTCATGTAGTTTGGGCGAGGATCAATTGCCATAGCCAACGTCGCCTTTTCGGCTTCCACAGAATCACACGGAGCAATTACTACCATATTTGGGAGAACCCTCATAAGTGCGAGGTCTTCAAGCATTTGGTGCGTTGCCCCGTCTGGACCAACGCTAAGTCCAGCGTGCGAACCGATAATTTTTACTGGACGATTATTAAGACAAATCGTTGTCCTTATTTGTTCCCAATTGCGGCCTGGGCTAAACGCCGCATAACTTGAGACGAATGGTATTTTACCCATCGCCGCCAAACCCGCACCGACAGTGACAAGATTTTGTTCGGCAACACCGATTTCAATAAAACGCTCGGGATAGGCTTCGGCAAACAGATTCATCTTAGTTGAATCGGTCAAATCTGCACATGCCGCCACAATATTCTCATGCCGTTTTCCGGCCTCCAATAATCCTCGGCCAAAACCGGATCGAATTGACTCTTTAGTAACATCGGTACTCAGCAGATTATCGACTAAATGATGCTGAAACATATTAATCAGCCTCACTTTTTATTTTGCCTCGTAATGTCCGGAGTTCTCTTAATGCTACTTTTGCCTGATCATTCTTAGCGGGTGCACCCGGAATATCCTGGATTCCCGGTGGAGATCCATGCCAACGAAAATCATATTCCATAAAATCAACGCCTTTACCCGGAACAGTGTGTGCTAGGACGACTACTGGCTTTTCCACAATCGCCCGGCCAAGAGCGCACGCATCAATGACTTCCTCGATATTGTTGCCATCAATTTCTATAACATGCCAACCAAAACCTTCCCATTTTGCAACGAGATTTTCAAGTGGCATGATTGCTTCCGTTGGTCCATCTATTTGAATATTGTTTCGATCGACGATAGCGATAACATTGTTGAGTTTATACTTAGCCGCCAACATCGCGGCTTCCCAAACATTACCCTCGTCAAGTTCACCATCACCCATAACTACGTAAACCCATCGATGAGTAATATGGTCCATCCTCATACCAAGGGCGATACCGCACGACTGACTCAAACCACTACCCAATGGACCACTCGTCGTCTCAAGCCCTGGTAAACGAAGTCGTTCAGGGTGGCCCTGAAGCCTTGAACCAAGCTGTCGAAGCGTCATTAGCTCCTCGACTGGAAAATAACCTGCTTCAGCCATTGTGGCGTAACGAACCGGGACAGTATGCCCATTACTCAGTATTAGAATATCCCTATCTTGCCAATCCGGTTTTTTCGGATCATGTTTTAGGATATCAAAGTAAAGTGCCGTAAATATATCCGCCAAACCTAGCGGACCAGCGGAGTGTCCACTGCCGGCATGTTCTAGCATTTTTATAATATCCTGGCGGATTGTATTTGCTTTTAGTTCGAGATCTTGAATACTAAGTAGATGGTTCATTTTGATGGTTTGTTACTATGTTAAGTTTAGCATAAGCTTCTAGCGGTGAATTGGCATGAGCGATGAAACTTCCGACATTGAGTACGTCAATTCCTCCTCTGCCAAGTTGCTTTGCATTCTGGTCATTAACACCACCATCCCATCCAATTTCAAGTTGTGGCTTCATGGAGCGGAGAAGCGTTGCTTTCTCAAGTAAACTAAGATCAGCATGGCCTCCATAACGGCCAAGCTCTCCAGAGAAGATTAATACATGATCGACAACCCCTATTGCGGGTCTGATTGTTTCAACTTTTGTCTCTGGTAGGAGGGCTAAACCAACTTCAATCCCATGATGATGGAGAATACTGGCAAATTTAGAAAAGTCTCCCTCAGCTTCTGCATGGACAATTACTAATTGCGGACCCAAACTGACATACAAATCAACATAATCAAAGGGATTTTTATACATAACATGAAGGTCAGCGCGAACTCCGCCGGGCCACCAAATTTGATCGATTGGGATCAACTTAACAGGAGAAAATATTCCGTCAGATACATCAATATGAATCCTGATTGCGAAATCAGCAATTTTTTCGATTTGCTGGCGATACAGCAAAGCATCATCAACCGTAACAGTTGGACAAATATCTACCATAGGCCTACTTATGTCAATTGATCCATCTCTTTGATGCGTCGTTTAAAGCGAGCAGCATCAGCAAATGGCGTTGTAAGCCACGTTTGGACAATAGCATTTACCTTATCTGCTTTTAATACTCTGGCTGGTAAGCACAATACGTTGCTGTCATCATCATTACGTGAAGCTCTGGCTTCATAGAGATCCCAAACAACGCTCGCCCTAATCCCCTTAAATCGATTGGCGGTCATACACATTCCCTGACCCGATCCGCAGATTAATATACCCCTGGGATCAGGGTCATCGCTAGTGAGCATGGCACCAATCACTCGGCCGGCAAACTGCGGAAAATCATCTTCGGCGTCAAATTTCTTATTCCCTTCATCAGTGACATTATGCCCAGACTGACGTAAGAATGTAACAAGCTCTTCCTTCAGTGTAAAGCCGTTGTGATCCGTACCAATATAAATATTCATCTTACTCGTGTTCGTGCGCCTGGCCCTTATGCAGTAAACGGCCAACATCTGCTACAACTTCAACCAAGCGATTACTGTAGCCCCATTCATTATCGTACCAAGCAATTACCTTTAACATACTGCCGCCAACAACTGCCGTTAGTTTAAGATCGACGATACATGAATGACTATTACCTATGAAATCGCTGCTGACTAATTCCTCTTCGGTAACTGCCAATATGCCTTGATAGAATGGTTCAGTGGCTGCTTTTTTGAAAGCCGCATTCACTTCTTCAGCGGTTACATCGCGTTTAGTGATAATACTAAAATCAGACAATGACACGACAGGAGTAGGTACACGGACGCTAAGGCCGCCAAATATGCCCTGTAAAGCCGGCAACGCTTGTGCGGCTGCAATTGATGCACCTGTTGTTGTTGGGACAATGTTCTCTGCTGCTGCTCTTGCTTCGCGTAAATCTTTAGCGGGTGCGTCCTGTAAGCGTTGACTCGCCGTGTAACTGTGCACCGTTGTCATCATAGCTTTATCAATGCCAAAATTCGATTCAATGACAGCTGCAACTGGAGTAATACAGTTGGTAGTACAACTAGCATTGCTGATTATATCGCTGGCTGTCTCTAATTTATCTTCATTCACGCCAAGCACAATCGTTGTGGCGCCGTCACCTTTAGCAGGTGCGCTAATCACAACTTTTTTTGCCCCTGCATCGATATGCGCACGAGCTTTAGACGGGTCAACAAAGAAACCAGTCGACTCAATAACAACATCGATGTTGTTATCCTTCCACGGCAACGCAGCCGGATCTTTTTCGGCAATTACCTTGATCTTATGATCTTTAACGATAATATTTTGGTCGTCAAAGCCAACTTCATATTGATACGTGCCATATGATGAATCATGTTTCAGCAGGTGAGCCAAAGTTTTTGTATCCGTTAAATCGTTAATGGCTACAATCTCGATGTCATCACGCTCAAAAGCAACTTTAAAAGCATTCCGTCCGATACGTCCGAAACCATTAATACCCACCCGAGTTTTCATTTTTTTATTTTCCTTTCTATTTTGTAATCTTTCATAGCACTTTTTCTAACTACTATTGTAGAAGGATAACCGGTATGATGCAACCGTTGTTGCTAAGATGAGATATTTTAGCTACGATCAGTTTGTTTGTAGCGTTCAATTGATGATTTAATCACTGCTTGCGCCGCTGCCACATCACCCCATCCCATGACTTTTGTTGAACCTGGCTTCTTTAAATCTTTGTAGTGAGTGAAGTGATGCTCAATTTTCTGTTTCCAACGTTCGCCTAGATCGTCCAATGAGTGAATCGAGTCTCCGCTATCACGATCATCTGCTGGTACAACTACAATCTTATAGTCCATATCACCATCATCTTCAAAGTTAAGCACGCCAATAACATTTGCTTCAAGACAAGTACCTGTTGGAATAGCTTGCGTGCAAACAATCAGCGTATCAAGTTCATCACCATCTTCATCTAAAGTACCTGGAATAAATCCATAATTAACAGGTTTGGCGAAAATACTGGGTTCAACCCTATCCAGTTTGAAGATAGCCATCTTTCTATCCCATTCAATTTTCAGGATCGATCCTTCTGGAATCTCAACAACCGTATTAACATTTCCGTTTTGATAATCTCCCGGTTCAATTAATTTATTAAAATCAGCCATACTTACTCCTTATTTTTTTGCTTTGCGGGATACCGCTACCTGAGCGTTATTGTACACCAAACATCTTGAGCCAAGGTAATTTCTTAACAATCAACATCAATAATTATCGTCCTTTTTTTGTTTTAGATCATTTTCTTGAATTCACATCATCACCATTCTATACTATGGTGTTCTAGCAAATTGCTAGACGCTCTTTTTAAGTGAGGTGAGATGAAAGTCATTACTTGTCCAACCGACCTAGACACCAATAGCATTCAGCGGAGACTATGGAATTTGGTAATAGTCAGCCATATGAATGAGATTCTTGACTCAGCGGTTCGGGCAACCAACAACGCTATCCCAAAAGGCTACATCCGAGAAGCAATGAATGTCTTCGATCCAGAAGGGGAGAAATTCTCTCTCTACCTAAAGCCCCCTATTACGAAGCCATTCTTTGCAACCTTTACCATTCGCGGTATGTGTGACGGCAACCTATACGGCGTCGGGTCCAGCAAAGACAAGCAGGTTTTCGAAGTAGCCGATCGTCGCGAGCATTATCACGAAATTGCCGATGAGACCACTAATGCTTTTTCTCTATTCTCACAGGTCCAACACATCGAGATGCTCCGCATTGTCAACGATGACAATGTATACCTTCTCATTGCGTTGGCCGAGAATGAGCTCTTCGTTGAGTCTGAGGCATTAAAACTCATGGCCCGTACCGTAATAGGCTGACACGACTAGCGAAACATCGATTGGAGTGGTGGCGCCAGAGCACCAGCTCGCGTTCGCGCCACCACTTTCAATCCCTTTCTCGTCTCCCTCACTTAACTACTTCCACAAATAAGAATTTGTGCTGATGAGTCCTGAAGGACGAAAAGTAGGACAGGTCCTCCAATACAAGTTAAATCGACTATACTATTGACATGTTTGATGCTGTTTTTGATCATCTTGAACATGAGTCGACCAGTATCATTAGTTTCTGGTTTCGGGTTGTGCAACCGATTAGTTTTATTCCAGGACAGTATATTGAATTCGATTTACCCCATACCATGGCCGATGATCGCGGGATCACCCGCTGGTTTACCCTTACTAGCACCCCCAATGACTTGCCAATGATCTCTTTTACAACTCGCTATAGTAACGCAAGCAGCAGCTTTAAGCGTGAATTATTGCGCTTAAAGAAAGGCTCGGTGATCCATTTACTTGAACCAATTGGTGATTTCGTGCTACCAATTGATCCTTCTATACCACTTTTTTTTATTGCCGGGGGAATTGGCGCTACTCCTTTTGTTAGTATTGTTAAGTGGTTACATCACAATCATCTAAAACGTACTATCAGTTTTATGTATGCCGTCGAGAATCAAGATGATTTGATTGCCGAAGAGTTATTCTCGAGCTATAGAATGAACCGTTTAACTATCGTCCATCATCCCAAAAGTAATTGGCAAGGGCAAACTGGTACATTAGACGGAAAAAGAATTTTAGATTTTGTCGGCCACCAAACCAATAGCGCATTAATATACTTAGCTGGGTCAGACAAAATGGTTGATAGACTTAATAAGGAATTAATCCACCTCGGCGTGTCAAGAAGTAATTTAGTACTTGATTATTACGGTGGTTATGAAGTCTAGTTTGATAGAGCGTGCTTTTTGCCTTCTAAATATTCGCGAATTCTGAGAGCTGCAGTAGCCCCTTCACCTGCTGCAGTAGCAATTTGCATTGTGGCCCCCGAACGTACATCTCCCGCCGCAAACACACCATCGATAGCTGTTTCCAGCTCTTGATTCGTCTTTATGAAACCGACGTCATCTAGTTCGATGCCGCTGTCCTTCAAAAACTGAGTGTTCGGTTCTAGGCCAACAAACACAAACACACCGTCGGTTGGATATTCAACTTTCTTACCCGTGGTTTTATCAGTAGCAATGACTTTAATAACATTCCCGTCTTGGCCAATAATCTCATCCGTCGTGGTATTAAAGTGAACAGTGATTTTTTCTTGATGCTTCTCGTGTAATTCGGTTTGTAGGATTTCGGAAGCACGAAACTTATCACCACGAACGAGTAAGTCGATATGGCTCGCAAATTTTGTTAAGAACATTGATTCCTGAACTGCTGAATTGCCGCCACCAACCACGACCAATTTTTTATCGCGGTAAAATGCTCCGTCACAAGTTGCACAGTAATGCACGCCGCGAGCGTAGTATTCTTTTTCCCCAGGTATACCAATTTTCTTATAGTCACTGCCAGTCGCGATTAGAACAGCCCGGGCATGCATCGTGCCACTCGTCGTTTCGAGTCTTTTATACATCCCGTCATCCTGAATCTTTGTTACCTCACCCAACTCGATGTTGGTACCAAATTTCTCGGCTTGTTTCCGCAAATCTTCAGCTAAGGTCAACCCCTGAATTCCATCTGGGAAGCCAGGGTAATTATCAATTTGATCAGTCACTGCCGCCAAACCGCCAATTACACCGCGCTCAAAGAGTAAGGTTTCAATATCCTCTCTTGTTGTGTAAATCGCTGCTGTTAATGCCGCAGGTCCGGCACCAACCATAATCACTTCATGAGTAGGGACTTTAGAAGTTTTAACACCTAAAAGTTCATTCAACTCCTGATTAGACGGATTCTGGACAACCACCTCGTCTATAACTAAGGTAGGTATTTCCTGGTCACCCTTTGTCTTAACCAACATTTCGGCTTTAATGTTTTCGTCATCAATATTCTTATACTCATAAGCGATGTCGTTCTGGTCCAAGATAAATCTGGCTCGATGGCAATCAGCACACCAGTCAGCGCCATACACTGTAATCTGTTTTCCTTCATTCATATCAGTCTTTTATTGTAGCGTAGATCCTTCATATCAATGAATTGTAATGAGACGACCCCTCGGCACGAGGGTTTATAAGACTAGCGTTGGCTAGTTAACCGCTGGTGCTAATTTAGCTAGATTATACCCAACTACGACTTCGCGACTATCGTCATGCTTCGTCACGACCGTAACAGGAACGGTCATAGCTCCGCCACTAATAGCCATTGCTTCAGCACGACGCTCTGGGTAACTATCTAGATTAATCTCGTCGTATTGATGGCCTTTGGCACCAAGGTACTTTTTTACCATGCTGCAATAAGCACACGTATTAGTAGTAAAAATTGTTATGTTTTTGACCATAAAGCACCCTCGTTCTGTTAATTTTTAAGTAGTGTTCTTAAATTATATATAGCGCTTATTGTTTTGGCAAGACGCTATATATTGTGTTTTTTATGACAATCTGCCCCTTATGACTGAACCTTCAACAGCGTAATATCAAAGACTAATGGAGCGTTAGCTGGGATGCCGGATCCTGCTGGTGGGTCAGCACCATACGCTTCATTGGCCGGTATAAGTAGTTGCCTCGTACCACCCGTCCTCATGCCGATAAGACCTTTTTGCCAACCCGTAATTAGTTGGTTCAACGGATCGGTCAAGGCTTGGCCGGTATCAAGTGAACTCTGGAATATAATACCGGTGCTAGCAACAGCACCAGTATATTCGACCGTTACTGTTTGGCTAGCAGAAGTGATAACCGTACCGCTTCCTGCAGTCTTGTCGGTAATCTGCAAGCTACTGACGGAATCAACCGGAGTAAAGTCTGTAAGTTTTGTGCCTGCTAATTTTGGCGTTTTTGTGTTGGTATTTGTAGTGGTATTGCTGCCCTGTGACGTACTAGAGCTTTGGTGTAATTGCCAAATCACTAAAAAGCTGAACCCGAAAGCAGTTACAAAAAAAAGAACTGCGAGAGTCAAAGCAAAAATCCGATGCGATATTCGTGTAGCCATAAGTCTCCTAATTAACTGAACTTTCTTAAACTTAGTATACCGTAATTCACTACCTCGGGCGTGAGGATATCAAGAAAAAGCTTTTAACTGGCAATTTCATAATCACGAAGTTTCTTCTTTGTGGCTTCAGTTTTATCTTGCTGCAGTTTTAATAGTTCCGCATAAATTCCTCCGCTTTTTGCTAGTTTTGTTGGAGTACCAATTTCATCAACCTTACCGGCTCGAAGCGTAATAATTTTATCAACATGCGAAATAGTGCTCAGTCGGTGAGCAATAATTAAGGTTGTTCGATTATTCATGAGATGCTCCAAAGCTCCCTGGACCATATGTTCACTCTTACTATCAAGACTACTGGTAGCCTCGTCCAGAATAAGAATCGGCGCATCTTTTAGTAGTGCCCTGGCAATCGCAATTCGCTGTTTCTGACCACCAGATAATTTAAGCCCACGTTCACCAATTTCTGAGTCATAACCATTCTCAAATTTTTCAATAAATTCGTGAGCATTGGCAGCTTTAGCAGCTGCAACAACTTGTTCTAGAGTCGCTTTCTCATTAGCATAAGCGATATTCTCTTTGATCGTCCCCGAGAAAAGAGCTGGGTCCTGAAAAACAACACCGATAGCATTACGTAAACTAAGTTGAGTAATATCATTAATGTTTTGGCCGTCGATCATAATTTTTCCACCACTGACTTCATATAACCGAAGTAGTAAGCTAGTGATAGTAGTCTTTCCTTCGCCACTCTCACCAACCAAGGCAACTTTTGTGTTAGGTTCTAGCGTAAAATCAACTCCGTTTAAAACAGGTGTTTTGTCATAAGCAAAAACAACGTCTGAGAAGATGACTTCTCCTTGAGTGATCTTGAGCGACTTAGCACCAATCTGATCAGTAATCTCCGGCTCAGCATCCATCACTTCAAAGTAATCCTTAGTGTTGGCAACCGCTCGCTGCGACTGGTCAACCAGAAAGCTAATACTAAAAATGGGAATACGAATAAGTGCAGCGTACTGAATAAGCAATACCATAGTTCCTAAACTGTAAACACCATGGGCCGTTTCTACAAAGACATAGACAGTAACTCCTAAGAATATTAAATTAAGCACTAGTCGGCGGAAAATGTCCTGTCGATGCCAGAATCTACTTTGGGGTTGAGTAGTACGAACAACCGTATTGAAGCGTTTATGAAAGAACTTCAGTTCTCGCTTTTCCTGGATAAAACTTTTAACCGCTTTAACTTGGCCAATAGTTTCGGTAAACCGTCCTAACGCCACATCTTGTTCTTGATTAATGACTTTTTGATAACCTTGCCATTTCGTGGATGTCTTCGCTGTTAGTATGATAAATATCGGGTAGAGTAAGAGTAGCATTAACGCCACCGGCCAAGCGTAATACGCAACGATGAGCAACGAGAAGACAGTGCTGAAAATAAACTGCAAGAAGTTATTGCTGAGCATCTGAATAAAGTCAGTAATCTGATTAATGCCCCGATTCATCCGATTGATTATTTTGCCCGAGAGTTCCATATCAAAATAACTCTGCGGAAGACTCAGCAGATGCTCATAATAACGCAGGCTCATAAAACGTTGCAGTTTAACCGCCAGCATATCACCATAATAGCCACCAATATTGCTTAGTAAGGTCTGGCCAACATCGGTAAGAAAAATTAAAATTGCAAATAATGCCACTAATCCAACATTGGCTTTGCCGCCGTGGAGAAGATTGGTAATCTGATCAATTGCTCCTTTTGTGAACAACGGTTGCAACTGGCTCATCGCAGCCATTAATATAGTAAACACACTGATCGCTACATAATACGGCCACAAATTACCGGCAAAGCGAAAAATCCTCCAAAAATACTTCATTTAGTTATTACTATATATGATTTGATCTATCTGCCACAACCTTGTCGACCGAAGATCAAATGCGTTCAGCACCCATCTGGTCATGTGCTGCCAAAACTACTTTATCAAGTAAAACATTTATTTCCGTGTCGGTTAGTGTTCGAATGCTACTTACTACTGAGATATGAAACGTAATTTGTTTGTGCTCTTTGTCATCATCTCGTTGATAAATATCAGCAGGTTCAATGAGGTAATGTAGCTCTGCCAATTTTTGATCAATTAATTGAGTGGCAATAAAATCATGTAGTGACTGATAGCTCATCTCAGCCGATACTCTCAGGCATACATCCTGTGTTACTTTAGGGAAACGTGATAGTGGCTGATAGTCTATTCCGATTAATTGTTGCTCATGCATGATTTGCTTAACGTCAAGCTCAAAACCAGCGACGAAGTTGGGAAGTTTTAGATTGGAACGCACAGCATTACTAAATTCACCAAGCTCACCAAGAAGTGTACCGTTGATTGTTTTAACATAACACGTTCGTTGCTTAGCAAACGGGGCTAGAGCGGCCATACCCACCTCTCTATCAGGAGAGCTATTAACCGTTTCAAATATCGGTGTAATACCAAATGGTATCAATAGCTCTAGAAGATATTTTTTAGCCTGGTAAAACGGAGCTCCGCCATAATTAGCGGCAGCGGTTTTTAGTTCCGCCGCAAAGACAAAACCTAAGCGGTACTCTTCAATAGGGAGCGATGTGGACTTGCTTATTATATCTTTTGCATGTGTCTGATTAATCTCGAACAATGCAAATTCATCGTACCCAGCTTTTAGATTTGGATGAACTTTTTCAAGCAAGTTTGGCAAGAGACTCAACCGATAATACTGCAATCCCGGGCTCAGTGCATTCGTCAACTCAAAAGCATTTTTTTCATCCTGTCCGACCTTGCGCAGTAAATCACCGTGAACAAAACTGTAGGTCAGTACTTCGTTAGCCCCTGCCTGGCGCAGGATATGACGGATCCTAGCTTTGGTAGCTAATAGATGATCAGCAACCACAGGCGAAACATCGCGTTTCGGTAACTGAAGAGTAAGTTTGTCGTAGCCATACAGTCGTCCTACTTCTTCGACAATATCTTCTGCTATAGCAATATCAGTTCGCCAGAAGGGAGCAGTAATTTTTAAACTATCTTCGGACTCATCATTAATCGAAAACTCAACATGTAAAAGCAAATCACGCACTTCATCTCTTGAAAGCTGTAGCCCAAGTCGGCTATTAATAAATTGCAGTTTCACCACTTGAGACGGATATACGGACTGACCCGCCGTCTTTTGTTGATAGTCACCTTGATCAAATAGCTGACTCACCACTCTTGCTGCCGCGAACTGACGAAGCATCGCCACGGTCTGTGTGATAACCGTCGGATCCTGGAGTGGTGACTGGCCCTTAGTGTACCGAGTAGCTGCATCAGTAAATAAGCCGTGCTCCATTACCGTTCGTCTAATAGAGAACATGTCAAAAGTAGCACACTCCACAATAATCCTTTTGGTGTTGGCATCAACTTCAGCAGCTTCACCACCCATAATACCGGCTAGTCCAATAAGATTATCGCCACTAGTAATCATGATTGCTTCTTTGCGAGGCGTGATAACTTTTCCACCAAGTAACGTAAGACTTTCACCTTCTTTTGGATGACGAACGATAAGACAAACTTGACCGTCCTGGTTATCGTCAGCTACTAACTTGTCGTAGTCATAAAAATGGAGAGGCTGGGCCGTTACTAGCATCATATAATTACTAATATCAACCAGCAGGTTTATTGGGCGAATACCCACTCTGCTCAAATAACTCTGCAGCCACAATGGACTTGGACCGTTTGTTGCATTCACCTCTACGGCAACAGCCATAAAGCGCGGTGCCAAGTCCGGCAATTGGTTATCAACCCGAAGCGATAGCGAGTTGCCATCCAGCTGTAGAGTGTCGTCAGATGGATGAAGATACCAGTCTGGTGAGCGAAAATTGCGCTGACCAATGCCAGCGATTTCCCTAGCAATACCAATATGACCGAACAAATCAGGTCGATGCGTAAGCATTTTATTCTCAATATCAATAATAGTGTCATCCAGTTTATAGGTAGACATAAAATTATCGCCTGCCTTAGCTTCACTTGGATCAATTACGGCGATACTATCATGATTATCGCTAATAGCTAACTCGTGGAGACTGGCGAGCATACCATTACTTTTCTGTCCTCTTATATCACGTACTTCTAGACGTAACGGTTCATGCTCAAAGCTAATCGGAACAACCGTGCCGGGTGGTAACCAAACAACTAATTGACCAGCTGCCACGTTCGGAGCACCACAGACAACTTGAATATATCCCTGTTCGTCTCGGTCAACTTCAGGCGCTGCCTCACCAACGTCTATTGTGCAAACATGCAATTTATCGGCATTAGGATGTTGCACGCAAGTCATAACCTTAGCGATGACAATCCCTTTATATTTATCAGCAAGATCGATGACACCCTCAACCGCACCCAGCTGAGAGCCAATTTGCTTCACCAATTCTTCGGGGGAATCCGGAATATCGGTAAACTCTTTAAGCCAATTAAGACTTACTTTCATGAAAACTGCCTTAAAAATTCTAACTTCCCTGATTCAAAATGCCGAATATCTTCAATCCCGTACTTCATCATTACTAGCCGGTCGATTCCAACTCCCCACGCAAAACCCGTCCATAAGTTTGGATCAATTCCCGCTTCTTTTAATACGTTAGGGTGTATCATACCGCAACCGAGTAACTCAATCCAGCCAACCTGTGAACAAATTTGGCACCCTTTTTTCTGGCAGAATGGGCATGACATCGTCAACTCAAAACTTGGTTCAGTGAACGGAAAATAAAACGGCTGGCTTTTCACCTCCAAAGATTGACCATAGTATGTCTCTAGAAAAGCTTGAAGCGTAGCCAGCAAATTACCGGCGTGGATACCCTTACCAACATAGACTCCCTCCAATTGATAAAAAGTATGCTCGTGTCTGGCATCGAGATCTTCATTACGAAACACTCTACCCGGAATAACAACTGCTATCGGCTTATCTTCAGACAGGCTGGGAGCAAAGTGTTTTAAGATTCGATTTTGCATGGTACTGGTATGCGCAGGTGCAATAAAACCTTCAGTGGTCATAAAAGTATCATAATCATCCCTGGCTGGGTGATCCTTTGGGAAGTTTAGTGAGCTAAACATATGATACTCGTCATCTATTTGCCTTGATTCAACTGCTAAAAAACCCATACGATAGAAAATATCAAGGATTAGCTCAAGTTCAGTCATTAATGGATGTTGGCTGCCAAAATCGGCCGTGAGAAGTCGAGGTTGCTTATTCACAGGGACATTTACGTCAAATGGAGCACTGAGATCAATCGGTGTTAATTCCGGCTCGCCAGTATCATTGGCGGCAAAACGTTCAAGCTCAACTTTCAGAGCATTAACTTCTTGGCCAAACGCGGACCTTTGTTCAGGCGGCAATAATCCGATCTCTTTATAAAGGCCCTTTAATTCATCAGCTTTTAACACCTCGCTACGATTTTCTAACTTAGCAACAAATTCGGGTGACAGAAGATGATCTCGTATTTCCTGGATTTTCTGATTTTTGTAGTCCATAAGCAGTGATTATAATACAGATACGAGTTTAGAACATTACCTGCAAAGAAAGAACACCGTATAAGCGGAATCAGCAACTGCGTTATACTAAAAATAATGTCCACACATCAAAAGACAGCACCCGACAATAAAGTGTCGGCAAAGTCAGATAAAACTATTCCATCACCAGGGCCCGACCTTGTTACCAGAGCTAAGGATGTACTAACGCGTAACGATCATGGAACATTTATTATGCCGGCAAGTGGGCTATACCCGCACCAA
This sequence comes from uncultured Candidatus Saccharibacteria bacterium, assembly GCA_963797185.1. Classification (GTDB taxonomy): domain Bacteria; phylum Patescibacteriota; class Saccharimonadia; order Saccharimonadales; family UBA4665; genus CAWCON01. The sequence goes on along the minus strand of CAWCON010000001.1, from coordinate 439,948 downwards.
TGGCTATGGGACAGTTGCTTCATTGCTATCGGCCTACGGCATTATGATGTCGAGAGAGCTAAAATTGAAATTCTTAGTCTCTTACGCGGGCAATGGAGTAATGGCATGCTGCCGCACGTCATTCTTAACCCGTTAGAACATGACTCAGATGGTAAACGACTGCGTAATGTAAACATTTGGAGAAGTTGGTTGAGCCCATTAGCGCCTGACGATGTCAGCACAAGCGGTATCACCCAACCACCGGTTATAGCCGAAGCGGTAGTCCAAATCGGTAAAAAGATGAATCTGCCAGAACGACGCATCTGGTACAAGATGGTCTATCCATCACTACTCGCATATCACCAATGGCTCTATAGCGAAAGGGACCCTCATCGGGAAGGATTAGTTCTCCAAATCCATCCGTGGGAAACCGGTCTCGATAATACCCCTCCGTGGATGGCAGAACTCCATGAACACCTTTTACCGTGGTGGATAAGAGCTATGGAAAAATGTCGACTTGATACAGTTTTCGGTTGGTTTCGGAGCGACCGAAAGTTCGTTGCATCCGACGAACGCGAGTCAAATATCGAAGCTCTGGCAGTTTACGACATACAACGTAGGTTCCGACGCAAAGCTTATGATTTTGATAAAATCATCGATCATTCACTGTTCGCGATTGAAGACTTAAACTTTAACAGTATCTTCATCCGAGCAAATGTTCACCTTAAATATATCGCAAAGAGTATTCGTGTAGAGTTACCCACCGATCTAATCGAATCAATGAGTAAGACCGAAAAAGCCTTTGAACAATTATGGGACACTTATAGTAATGAATATTATTCAAGAGATTTCGTCAGTCATCGCCTACTGAAACAGTCGAGCATAGCCGCCCTCATGCCGTTATATGCCGGGAGCATCAGTCAGGAACGTGCCGATTCAATTGTGCGTTTACTTGAAAATGAACACCGTTTTGGCCCTTCATATCCCGTACCAAGTGTTCCACTCGATTCCCCATGGTTTAAGCCGCAGAAATATTGGCAAGGGCCAACGTGGATAAACATGAACTGGATGATCATTGATGGTCTACGACGCTACGGTTATAAGGATCATGCCGCTGCTTTGAGAGAGAGCACCCTTGAACTCGTTAATAATGCAGGCTTCTTTGAATATTTTAATCCAATGACTGGTGCGCCAGCTGGTGCGCCGATGTTTAGTTGGACGGCAGCACTAACAATTGATTTATTGAAAGCTTAGATTTAGGATTCATCGTCAACCGGGCGATCTATGAGTAATGGTTCGACACTTGGTGTTGTGTCGGCAATTTTAACTACATCCTTGTCGATTTTCTTCAATTCGCGATGGGCATTATTAAAGTGACCGACTGTTGTGCCAAGACTTGATCCCAACTTCTGCATAAATTGTTCATAAGTTTTAATATGCCTGCCGAGTTCCCCAACCCTCACTTGAATTTCTTTTGCCTGATCTTCAATCTGAAGGCTCCTTAATCCCTGCAAAACAGTCTGCAAGTATGCCATGAACGTAGTTGGGCTGACGATAATGACGGCTTTGTCCCGAAACGCATACTCAATGAGATCTCGTGCACTAGTATCGGTCGTGCCGATTTTATTAATTAGAAGGTCATTATAAATTGCTTCGCTGGGGATAAACATAAAAGCAAAGTCCATCGTACCTTCGCTGGGGCGGATATATTTGGATGTTTCATCAATCCTATTTTTAAGATCAGTTTTGAAGAGTTTAACCAGTACTTCCCGACGAATCTTATCCTTTTCGGCAATGAGACGGTTATAGTTCTCGAGGCTAAACTTAGAATCGATTGGTAAGATTTTGCCCTTCGCTAAGAGGATAACAGCATCAACCGCTTCACCGTCCCGAAAACGATACTGTAGTTTAAACTGGTCAGGGGCAAGCACATTCTCAAGTACCTGGCTCAGATAATATTCACCCAGTACTCCGCGCTGTTTAGGGTTTTGCAGAACATTTTGCAGTGTTTTCAACTCATCAGCAACATTGATAACTTGCTTATTTGTTTCGTCTAGCTTTGTTAAGCGGTCTGTAACGTCAGTGATCAACTTCGAACTGGCGGTAAATTGCTTCATGATTGATTCACGCATCAGCTCCTGATTCTTATCGAGCCGATCGGTGATTTGTGTTTGGATACCATCCTTTAACTTAGTTATATCATCACTAAGTTGAGTCAGATCTTGCTTCAACAATAAAGCACTACTGCTTTGATCAGGAGATTTTCGAGACTGCATTATAAACAGCACCAATAGCACCACTACAACTACCCCCAGAACGATGACCGCCATTAACATATCCTTATTCTAACAGAATGCCAGGATGCAAATTATGCTTAGCGAGAAGACACTCTACGGCTTAGAGATGAACATGTTATTTTTTATATAAAACCGCCAAGGACGGTTAGCGTCTCGACTAATACCAATTCTGGTCGTCTGGATAATACTATCGGAAGCAATCGGTGGTCTCATAACAAGTTTTAAGGGCAAATGACGTAAGTTATGTCCATTGAGATGTTTATCTATCATGAATGCCTGACACAATTTAGCTGGTCCGTTCGTCAGATCATACTCACGAACAGCGCTCAAACGGTTATGATGCATAAAATCAACACCCTGGGTCGGTTCAATGGCACGAATTAAAACCGCTGACCCATACCCGATGGGACCAGTAACAACATTCATACAATAATGCATGCCATAGGTAAAATAGATATAAGCAAAGCCCGCCCGACCAAACATAATCTTAGTGCGTGGTGTCATACCATTATAGCTATGACTCGCTGCATCACTCTGATCGTAAGCTTCGGTTTCAACAATTTTGCCAGCAATCACTTGACCATCCTCAGTTGTCCTGGTCAACAGACACCCAAGCAAACGAGGTGCTACTACAAATGCATCATTCTGAAGCTCTACAAAACTCATATTATCTAATTTTAGTATTGCACACATTACCTGACCCAGTTGCTAGTTGATATGCAACATCAACGAGAAACTAAGGATATAATGTATCTATGGGGCAGAGACCACTAGCTGAACGTATGCGGCCGGGACAACTAAGCGATGTCGTAGGACAAGAACACTTAATTGCAAAAGGTAAAATTATCCATGAGATTATTGCTCACAAACAGAAGACGAGCCTTATATTGTGGGGACCACCCGGCAGTGGCAAGACGACCTTAGCCAGAATTATTGCCGAAGAAACTGACGCTGAGTTTATTGAATTAAGTGCTGTTGCCGCAGGTAAGGCAGATGTCATGAGAATTATTGCGCAGGCCGAGAAGAATCAACGACTTGGACAATCTACAATACTCTTTGTAGACGAGATTCATCGCTTTAACAAAGCTCAGCAAGATGCATTTCTGCCGTTCGTCGAAAAAGGAACAATTACTCTCATTGGCGCTACTACCGAGAATCCGAGCTTTGAAATTATTAATCCACTACTCAGTCGTAGCCGAGTATTAGTACTCGAGCCACTGAGTAAGAATGAGATCGTGATGATTGTTAATAAGGTTGCTCAGGCCGAGAAAATTAACAGGAAACGCTTACCAGTCAAAAGTATTGATTTTATCGCTGAGCTGTCAGGAGGAGATGCCAGAGTTGCGCTGGGAGTCTTGAACTAGCTCTCCAGCTCACAAAAGGATCGGTGACAAATGAAGTTGTAACAACAGCTGCTCAGAAGAAAATTGCCCGGATACGATAAAGATGGAGAATATCACTACAATCTTATTAGCGCTTTTATTAAGTCTATGCGTGGTAGTGATGCAAATGCCACACTGTATTACATGGCGAGAATGCTGCAGGCAGGTGAAGATCCAAAGTTTATTAGCTCGGACGAATGGTAATTTTTGCCAGTGAAGATGTAGGCTTAGCTGCTCCAGCGGCTCTTAATCTAGCCGTATCTACATTTCAAGCAGTTGAGCGTATCGGCATGCCAGAATGCCAATACGACCTTTTTCACTGCGCAATAGTACTCGCAAAATGCAACAAGTCTAGAGTTGTCGCCGATGCTATGAATAGGCTTTAGCTACTGCGGGTGATTACCCAGATCTACCCGTCCCGCTACATCTAAGGAATGCCCCTACAAAACTGATGAAAGATCTAGGGTACCAAAAGGATATCAAATGGAAAGCAAATTTAAGCATAAGAATGGTTTTCTGCCTAAAGAACTTGACAGACCTTGATTTTTTTAAGTAGTTAGAGGTTATTTTAGTATAATGCGCTGTAGGTATTGGGGATTGGCCAAGTGGTAAGGCACTGGGTTCTGGTCCCAGAATCGGGGGTTCGAATCCCTCATCCCCAGCCAAGCATAAGCTTTAGAAATATTATTATGCATGTTAGTATTTAATTGTGAAGATAAATCAAAAAGGCTTTAGTGCTGTTGAGTTAGTAATTATCCTTGTTATTTTAATAGCTATTGGAGCCGCAGGCTGGTTAGTTTACCAGCATAATCATAAGGCAAAAGCCACAAGCCCAATATCAACCCCATCAACAACAAGGACATCCTCGAACACCAAGAAGACAGTTGCTACACAACCCAATCCATACCAAGGCTGGCTTTCTTATTGCTCAAGCGTCGGTGGCCTATGTGTTAAGTATCCATCGAACTGGAAGTTAGCAGACGTAAGTAACCAAGGCAGCAATCCGGAGGAAGAGGACATCACTAGTCCATCCGGCGATGTTAAAGTGGTCTACCAACCAAACGATGCTCCTCCATTGAATGATGGTGACTCTGAGACAGACGATGTTTTAAGTGAAACGTCTCCAGCGTCGACAACTGACTTAAAAATAGTTAAAAACGTTTCAATCTTAAGCAATTCCTTTACGGATAGCTACTTTGTGAGCGACAATACTACCTTGCAGCAAAACAGCGTGACTACTGGAACCAATACATATAAAGATGCAATGTCGGGGGTGGCTTCACTATTCGTAAACGCTAAAGGCCCAAACCCGTCTTACCTACAATATTTAGCCATTGCTCAGCCGCCTAATGCCTATGTTTCTCCATTTACTACCAATGCTGCCGCACTTGCATGGTTTAACGCAGCAGATACCAAAACAGCGACTCAAATACTCGCTTCAGTCAATTACAACTAATTTAATCCAGATTCAAAAAAATCGGAACTCGGCCTAGACGCACAAATGGTTCTAACTTCGTCACAGATACCCAGCCATTTCACTACCGTTAACTTAAGCACATCCATTACTAAGAAGTTGCCTTAAGCTTTTTATGAACTTTTGAGAATGGATTTAAGATGATACTTGACAACATTCACTCTCAGATTATAATTAATAACCAGTTAAGCTATTGCTAAAAATAAAAATCTAAAACTTTTAAGGTAAGTTAACCAAAAACATGAAATTTAAAAAATTAAATAGCCGTGGCTTCTCTCACGATATTATTTTGGTTCTACTTGTCGTTTTATTTGCTATCGCTGGAGTCGGTTACTTAGTATTCAGGCATGCTGATCCACTCTTGAGTTTCAACCCTGCCGACGTGCCACCAATCACTGCGAACCCGGTCCAGCTCAATCAAATTTTTGCGATTTCACAATTTCGTTCTGACGCTGGTCATGACTATTCGTCCGCGTCGTGGGATGGCGAAACATGCCGGAGTATGAAAAACTATTACAATTTTAGTCAGGACATCGTCAATAATGTAGAGGTCCGATCGAAGCCGACGCCTGGTCATCCGAACATTGACATCTACGCACCTTTCGATGGCACTATCACCTACAATGCCGTCGACACGACTCCTCTTGGTACGCAAGTACACATCGCTTCGGCGAAGGATCCGAGTTTTTATGTGATACTTTTCCATATTGATCTTTCACCATCACTCCACATTGGCAGCCATGTCACTAGCGGCCAAATGATCGCCACGATTGGACCAATGGACGAGATCGACGTCACCTACGAAGCGAAGACGTTTCCTGAGGGGAAAGTTGTCTATATGTCCATCTTCGACTATATGACGTCAGCCGCGTTTGCGCCCTATGCTGCGCTTGGTTATAAACCGAGCAATTTCGTACTCACGAAGGCCGAAGCGGATGCAAAACATTACCAGTGCAATGGTCAGTCCTTCGTGCGAACAGCTAGCCAAAAAATGAATATGCTTGAGGGTTACGTATCGCTGCGCGCCAATCCGTACCAGTCCCTTTACGACAACCAATCAGACTCAAGCAGCCAGCCCGGACCACAGGGTAACAATGCTACATCTGTTAACTAGCAGTAGTTTTGAATAGTGTCGATATGACCACCTTTTGATTTTGTTTCTAATACCGCGCTGACTACTACATCGAACCCCATAAATAGCGCCCGCCGTACAAATTCAGTTCCTTACACTCCCCACAATTCGGTTCAAACTATAAGGGTAAAACTAAATGCAACCTACCATGGTTCTAACTTCGTCACAGATACCCAGCCAAGCATAAGCATTATTAAAGACTTCTTTTTCCGGAAGTCTTTATTTATTTGACACAACAAAAATCAGGCTTATAATTTCACTATGAAACTAGTAAAATGGTACTATTATGATTACATTCAGACTTAGTACACATTCTGGAGTTCCACCGTACCTTCAAATTGTCCAGCAAGTTAAACAAGCTCTTCGTCTAGGGATACTTTTAGAGGGAGACCAACTCCCTACTGTAAAAGAAGTAGTCTCGATGATTGCGATTAACCCGAACACCGTATTCAAAGCTTACAGAGAACTAGAAATGTTAGGTCTTGCTGAGGGTAGAACTGGTAGTGGTACGTTCGTATCAGGTAAATTAGCAGGTCCTCTACCAAAGGTACAAGCTGCATTAGCTGATGGTCTAGTTAACTGGATTCAAGAAGCTAAAAGAGCTGGTCTTGATGAAGAAACAATCGAAGCACTAATAAATTCAACGCTACATAACACTAGGAGGGAAAATTAATGAGTCAACAAACAATAAGTAAATCTGCGGTACAGACCACTGGACTCGGCAAGCGCTACGGGTCATTTTGGGCACTCAAAGACTGTAGTATTAACGTGCCGAAAGGTAGCGTATCGGCCCTTGTTGGTCCAAATGGTGCTGGTAAAACTACTTTGCTGAAGCTCCTGGTCAGTCTAAGTAGAGCAAGTGTAGGCAGTGCAAATGTGCTGAGTCAATCCCCCTCTCAAAGCCCTGAATATATATCTGAGATTGGTTATTTAGCCCAAGAAATTCCTATGTATACTCGACTGAACGCTAAAGAACATATTGCCATGGGGCAACATCTAAACAGCAATTGGGATTCTGAGCTAGCCACAAGACGACTTAACGAATTATCTATTCCACTAGACCGTCCTGTTGGTAAACTATCTGGTGGACAAAGAGCCCAAGTAGCCTTAGGGCTGGCGTTAGCTAAAAAACCAAAATTATTATTACTTGATGAACCAGTAGCTGCACTCGACCCACTGGCTAGGGTAGACTTCTTAAAGTCTCTGGCCCAAGCTGTAACAGACGCTGACGGTGAGTTAACGATTGTCATGTCATCTCATTTACTCGCAGACCTAGAGAGAGTTTGCGACCATCTTATTATCCTAGCCTCTGGCGAAACACAGCTTTGTGGTGATATTGAACAGGCCTTAAGGACACACAAGTTATTAGTTGGCACACACCAAGATAATGTTGAAAACGATAAATACACTATTATCCAACAGTCTGATACTGCCAGAGAGACTAGCTTACTGGTTCGCCTAAAGGACACCAAGTTTCATGACCCGCATTGGCATATACGAGATGTAGATATAGAAGAAATGGTACTGGCTTACATGGGGCAAAAGAGAAATGTAGCGGACACTATGGCAGCGAAAGGAAGCGCACGATGAACTGGTTAGCTTGGCGACAACACCGCAAACAGTTTCTGGTTGCCGGTATATTCCTAGTAATATTTGCAGCAGTCACCATTCCGACAGGGCTTAGCTTTTGGCATACTTACCAACACGCTCTGACAACCTGTAAGGCTACTGACACCTGTGATCAGTTAAGTGGTGAGCTGTTACAGTCAAGTACAGACCAATTAATGCTTCAATTAGTGCCTCTTGCTGTTTTGCTGTTACCAATAATACTGGGTTTATTTTGGGGTGTGCCATTTCTTGCCAGAGAGTACTCAGAGGGAACAAACAAGTTAGTTTGGACACAAAATATATCTAGGCGTAAATGGTTAACCGTTAAGCTAGTCTGGGTATTAGTTGGCACAGCTGTTGTTGCCGCTGCCTTTGCAGCACTAAACACATGGTGGTTTAAGACAAATAATATTCTGAATATGAATAGATTCAACACCCTCGAATTTTCCACTCAAGGTATTGTACCTATCGCCTATGCTGTATTCGCCGTTTCCTTAGGTATTATGTTTGGCGCTTGGTTCAGACGAACAATGGCGGCTCTCGGTGTTACGCTGCTCCTATTGATTGCGATTGTTTTAGTCGTTGTGCCGAACTTTGTACGACCCCACTACGAAGCTCCATTAAACTACAAAGTATCTTTACTCGCTAATGATGGCAACGGTCCGTTGCCATCTTCTGGTGGTACAGGGTTAGTATTAAACCAAAATCCTGTTACTAGTAAGGGTCGATCAATTAACTGGTCTAATCCTCCTTCAGAGTGCGTAATCACTAACGCAGGCATCCCCGAAGGACACACAGAAGCTATTAAACAAGCAGGTGGTAATGGTGGCCCGAACACCCACATAGCCATTGTTAGCCGAAATGGTGGGCCAGCAATAAATATAAATTGTTTGGCGACTCTTGGCTACCAGCTGGACACTAAGTATCAGCCACCGTATAGGTACTGGGATTTTCAGCGCATTGAAACAGGCTTGTACCTAGCATTATCGGTTATTCCTATAGGTGCTACTTATTGGCTAGTATTAAGACGTGACGCTTAAGCTAATCACAACCCTGACTCCAACCGCAGCCAGAATATGGTGAGCTAGATGGCAGGATAATCTATCGAACTGGTCGGAAACTGGTTAATGATGGCCAGCTAAGCATAAGCACTATAAAAGACTTCTCGAGAAGTCTTTTATCATTTGTTACAATTTTTATATATGACAGCCTCTCGTAATAGCCAAATAGATACGCTTATTAATGCTTTGCCTGCATGGCAAAAGGACATATGTACGAAAGTCCGCCAGCTCATACACGAAGCGGAACCAGACATAGAAGAAACTATTAAGCGTAAGGACCGTCCTTATTTTGTATTACAAGGTAATGTCTGCGCGCTACAAGCAGCCAAAGATTATATTAATATTTTCATCTATGACCCTATAGCACCCGATCCACAGAACATCATTAACCAAGGGCATAGCAACAAAACCGCTCGCTCAATCCAGGTTTATGAAAATGAGGCGCTCAACACCGAAGCATTTAGACAACTCATTAATGCCGTAACTGACAATAACAGAGCTGGTGGCTGGCGAAAACTCAAACATTGACGTGGTTTTGGTTTTCTAACCTCAGTTATTCTTTGGTACTTTGCCACCCTCCTTGCGTGCCTCGGATAGCCCAATAGCTACTGCCTGTTTTTGGCTCGTTACTTTTTTGTTCGAGCGCCCGGAACGTAATTTGCCGGCTTTCATTTCTTCCATAGCTTTTTTGACTTTCTGCTGAGCTTTTGGTCCATACTTATTCATACTAGACTCCTCTACTAACGATTGTTTTGAATAATACCCAGACTAGTGAGAGCTTGTTGATTCAGGCATGAGTGTGAGTAGAACGATGCTGGACCGAATTAAGGATCGCCGCAAATATGACTGCGCCAATAAGCGTCCAAATGACACCCGCCCAGCTAAAGGCTAAGTAGCTTTGCGAGCTACTACCAAATATTCGCGCCAAGAAGCTCCCTATAATTGCACCCACTATACCGATTATGACACTGAGTATAATGCCTTCGTCTCTACCAACAAGTCTTGCGCCAAGCCAACCAATAATTCCTCCAAGGATCAATGCTAATATCAAGCTCATATATGCTCCTCTCTTATGTTTATATTCCTTTGTTATCCACGCGGGCCCAAGCCAGCGATGTTTTTACTATAAAATAAGCATAATTGCTCTGTCTGTTAAAAAATTGGTATCAAGCGCATAATCCCCGTTTACTATATTAGGTCGGCCCTCCAGGAAATGTAGCTTACTGCATGTGACAATCTGCCAACAAAGGTTTAATACGGAATTGTATGACCACTCATAATTGTTATGGTTGCAATACTGCTGTAAAAATAAGATTATATAGTGAATATGAGCATCGAAAGCCTTCCAGAATTTAGTCCTGCCGAAAAACGGGAAAATGAAAAAATTGGGTTTAAAGATTCTATTAGGAAAATATATGCTGCAGATCGTACGGTTGCTCTACATCGAGAGCAAATATTGGAAATGGCAACAGGGATAAAACCATTATCTGATGAAGAAAAACGTCAACTACTAATTTGTAGAGAAGCATTATCCGAATTATGGTTTAATCATGAATTGGGATTAACAGTTGATCATAACTTTGTAGCTGGACGAAATTTTAAATCGCCTGAGCTAGAAGAAACTACTACCCAAACAACCCTCTAACCCCATCAATACGAACTACCTTTAGAATTCTTATGAAAGCCTACCTATTGCCTGATCGCTAGCACGTCTTAAATTCTCATCAATCTGACGAGCCACTGGGCTCGTTCTCAGCGCCATTCCATTCATTCCTTCCAGTATAAGATCCTTCAATTCTCTGATCCTAGAAAGAGCGACGTAACCCATTCCTTCTACAAAAGCATTCGATAAGTCTATACGAGCTGAGTCAAGAGTCATACCCTGACTCTTATGCACCGTAATTGCCCATGCCAAACGAAGTGGCAGCTGACTTATACTTGCTCGTCTTTTATCACCATCACGAAGTTCCCAACTATCTGGGCAAATCGTAACTTTATTGCCATTTGTAAGCTTAACTATTGGGTAGTTAGTATTTTTCTCAAAGTCAATTACCACCCCCAAAGAACCGTTAACGTAAGTGCGATTAGGGGCATTTTTGAGACACATTACCACTGCATCTTTTTTGATATGTAAAACCTCCGGAGCCAAACAGGATCGTTTGAGGCTTTCTACAAACTTCTTGCCACCACTCGTCTCCATATAGTACTGATACGCCTCACCATCTAGCTTATCAAGGTGCTGTTGATTAATAACATCTACATCAGCATTTGTAGTCAACAACCGTGTTCGAGTCGTAAAAGGATCATCGACAGCCTTTTCCCTAGATCGAAGTGATCTAAGTTGTGACGGCCTTAGCTGACCAGCCCGAATGCCATTCAATATGTCACTATATGCTGAATCATTTGCCTGACGATACTGTTCAATGAGATAGCATACCGTGAAGCTATTCCTTTGCCAGACTTCAGAGCCATGGATAAAGCCACCTTTTTTACTATCCTGTCGATTTATTGGCGGTAGCTGAAAGAAGTCACCACATAAAACAACTTGAATACCACCAAAAGGTTCACTGCTATCGCGCACCTTTTGCAGAACTGTATCAATCATGTCTAACCTGAAGTCATGGAGCATGCTTATCTCATCGATTATGAGAATATCGGCTTTCTGGATAAGCTCCCGTCGCTGTTTGCTCATTTTTTCAAGAAATTTTTTCGGCAGTTCATCGTAGATACCTATGCCAGTCCAGGAATGAATGGTTGTTCCGTTCAAGTGGGTGGCAGCTAAGCCAGTCGTAGCCGTAACGGCCACATTCTTGCCTGCTTTCTTGGCACGTCGAATGAATTTATTCAGTAGGTAGGTTTTGCCAGTCCCCGCTGCTCCGGTTAGAAGCACTGAGTTACCGTTTTCCAAAATAGCAAGTGCTTGATCCTGTGTCATATGATTGAATACTTTACAGATGCCTGACCACCGTTTATCTACCCCTCTATTGTAACCCGCTCAGGCTATAATCCGGGTTATGTAAATAGGAATTCTGGGGTGCAGTACCTTATAATGCTGTGTTGTGATCTTATCTATAGTAATTACCGAAAAATCATTTGGCCACAAAATACTTTACCGTGACCTACGTTTTGATATTCAAGAAGGTGAGAAAGTCGGCTGTATTGGGCGCAACGGCACTGGCAAATCGACATTACTGCATTTGATGACCGGTGAGGACACAGATTTTGACGGTGATGTCCACTTTAAACAAGGGGCTGTCGTCATTTCCAGTCGGCAAGAACATTACGGTCACGAAGCCAAGACCGTGCTTGAATATATTCAAGGCGACTTACCGGAATATGCTCACTTGACTCATATTATTGATACCTACCCCGAAACCATGGGTAGTGATCCAAAAAAGATTCAAGTCTTCTCTAATGCCCTTGAACGGTTTGCGCAACTCGACTACTACCGGATTGAAGATGAGATCAAGCAGGCCTTTGATAGTTACCAAATCAATCAGGACAAACTACATAAGCCCGTAGGTTCACTTAGTGGTGGTGAAAAACGAATGATCGAACTTATAAAAGTACAACGCAGTCGTGGCGATATTGCATTGATCGATGAACCAACCAATCACATGGACTATGTTGCCAAAGCCGAATTTATGCAGTGGTTGAGAAGTGCTCCAGAAGCCGTTCTAGTCATTACACATGACCGCGACGTACTAGGTATTGTTGACCGCATTATTGAGATACGGGACGGTAAATGTTACAGTTTTCGTGGCAATTATGATGCCTATTTGAAGACGAATACCGGTCAGATTACCAATCAGGTCAATGAATATGATTTGTCGCAGCGGAGAATCGCTAACCTCGAAGAAGATGTTATTCGCTTTCGAAGATTAAAAGAGCGCTCCCGTGATCCCGGTACCATTAGGCGGTTTAAATCTCAAGAAATAAAGGCTCGGCAGGAGATTGAAGAACTACGAAAAACTGCCAAACCCTCATTTTGGATCGATCAAGAATCTGCCAGTGGTATGAATGATAAACTGACCGCTGCTTATGACAAACATAAGGCCAAGAATATTAAAGTCGCGACTCGCAAAAAACAAACTGAGTCCCAGGGGCGACTGTTAATTAAAGCTACTAAACTTAGCCTTGGTTACGGCGACAGCCCATTATTTCAGGATATTAACTTCAGTATCCATGAAGGTGAGCGCTTGCGACTACACGGACGAAATGGTGCCGGTAAATCGACTATTGTCCAAGCTATTATGGCACGAGCTCACAATGAGCCATTAACCTCAACCTGCTTTTCGGGAGATATCATTGTGGAGAAAGAAGTAAAAATAGGACTCTACGAGCAGGAGATGAACCCACGTTATTTGCCAATGACATTAAACGAGGCTTTGGAACAAATTCTGAGAAATAAGAATCTGCCCATTAATCCACAAAAAGTGAAGCAGTTACTATCTGACTATTTATTTAATCCAGCCACTGATGGTCAAATGCTAGTCGAACGACTTAGCGGAGGTCAAAAGGCCAGACTACAATTAATCTCAATGCTGGCCAATGACCCCCTTGTGCTTATCCTAGATGAACCAACCAATCACCTTGATCTGCCTAGTATTGAAGAACTAGAGAATGCCATGAAGGACTACCACGGTGCCATACTCTACATATCTCATGATAGCTTCTTCGCCAATAAACTTGGCGGCAATGAAATCACCATTAATCACTAGACAGAAGTGTTGTTGAGCGAGCCCTAGACATACCAGCAATTTATTTTGAAGCATGGTAATCTACAAAATTTTGATGTCTCACCCTATTTTCCGCTATGATATGATAATCCACAGAAATATTAAACAGAAACAGGAATCTAAGTTGTCAAAGTCAGCCTCACATTTCGCTAAAAATGTATTTTTTAGCTGCATCGATGATCGACTTGTTAAATCACACTCATTATTTGTTAAACAAATTGGCGGTGCTTTTTGCCCATCTATGGCAGGCGGTGGACTTGCTTTTATTTCATCAGAACAAAGCGATATTGCCCTCAAACAAATTGTTGCCGCTTACACAATTAATCATATTAACCATGTTTATATCGAGAGTCATACTGACTGCGGAGCATATCGGTTGGCGGGTGTTACGTTTCGTAGTTTAGAGGATGAAATTAAAAGACTTGAGGATGACTTAGAGGTTGCTGTATCAAAAATTAATGCTTCCCTCCTAAAAACAGGCGCAGCACCAGGAGAAGTTATTGTGACTACCCGTATTGTTAACCCTGGCGACCACGTATTGTTCGGTCGCTCTATACCTCTTCTTGCACGATCAGTCTTGAAACAGACTAATTAGCCCTACTTTTTTGTTAACAATCAGCAAATTAAGTAGTACTCTAGATTTCAATGACTAGCTATTACGAATTATCTCTAGCCCTCCAAACACACCTCGACGCAATACCAAAAGATGGTGCAGATAAGAGAGTAGTCGCACTGGGAGCACTAAGAACCATTAACGAACGGTTTGACTCTTCTCGAATGAGAGCTGCTCACGCTTCTTCGGCATACTTTATTGATGATCAGCTTACTACCGACTCGTTCTTGATGCCGACACAAAAATTTGGGGAAATAATCTTAAAAGGAAATGTGCCTCGAGTAGCCTGTACTAGAATTCTCGGTAGATTCACTATAGCGCTGCCGTTTTTTAACTCAATAATCCTTGGACCCTCTCAGGAGATTGAACCAGAGCTAGTAGCGTATGAACTTGATGACTACGATTCAGTCCTTCCTATTGATACACCTATTAGAAGACCTATCTACACGCCAGTTGAGAGCATACTATTCATGACAGATATCGCTTAGACTTCGCGAGCTTCAGTTCTAATTGTGTCATAATGCGCCAGTTGCTGATTAGCCGACACGACTATCTCGACACCGCTAACACCAGTCAAAACGACTGCCGCAGTATGGATGACGTGAACTACCGATGGAAACACCTCCCCAATAGGAGAAAGATCAGCAACCATACCCACATCTTGCAAACAGGTCTTTATCTTACCAAGAAACTTTGAGCTAGCATCTAGGTTTCGATCACGTAATTGCTCACGTTTTTGCTTCACTCTGCTATTTCGGACATCTGTCAGACCAGCATACGCGAAGTATCTCGCGTCGAGAGTCGTAGTTCCAAGTGCGTACATAACGTCGCGATAAACACTCCTATCGGCATCCTGATCAAAACTGGCATACTTCGGACTGGGGATGTTTGACTTCCTTGCAAGCCAGCCATCCACTTTATCGGTCAAGAGAACTGCGCCGGCAAATGAAGCCAACTTCCAGCTACGGAATCTCGAGCGACGTGCCTCGATAATATCTGCAGCTAATATACACCCTCCAAGGTATCTAATGTCAGTAAAAGCATCCGCCAATTCTCGTAACATCGGTCGCTGGTGTTGCTGTGGCATATTTGGGAATAATACTTCCACGTTTCAGATAGTGCAATAGATGACGTTAGATTTAGGGTCGATGACTATCCAAGTAACTGTGGACGATAGCGGTAATATACGCCTCTTTTGTTATGATGAGATTATGAATTCGAAGGAACAATTATATAATTTTCTTAATGCTCACGAGATTGCGGTTATTTCTACTATCCATATAAATGGTACTCCTGAGTCAGCTGTTATCGGATTCGGCCAAACGCCCGAACTGGAGATAATCTTCGGGACAGACAATTCATCTCGAAAGTATAAAAACCTTAAAGCCAACGCCCATGTCGCAATTGTGATTGGCTGGGATAATCGTGAGACTGTTCAGTACGAGGGAGTTGCAAGAGAATTAACCGATAAGGAATTACCTATTATCGAGGATAACTATTGGCATAAAACTCCGCAGGCCAAAAAACATCATCAGAATCCCAATGAGCGTTATTTCCTTGTAAGTCCTCAATGGCTACAATACACCAATCTCAATGTATACCCGTGGGATACAGTAGAGATGCGTTTTTGATACATTGCCGAAAATATACCGGCTAGTCTCCGCCTGAGCTTGAAAAAACAGTTTCTTCAATACACTTAGGCTGAAGACCACCACTCCCCTCGGTGGTATACAGCGTGGCTTCTATGTTCGGTTCATCTGTTGTTTCCGCTCCCGTTCCAGTATCGTTACATGCCATATAAGACTCTGACCAGACTTGTTCTGAGCTTGGCCAATCAGTTGGAAAAGTTGGTACCGGCGGTGGTGCACCGTCAGAATCGTTAGCAATAATAGTTATATTAGCTGGCAAGTAGTACGTCATCTCAGGGATGACAGTATTACATAAGGTTGGCCAATCTGGCGCACCTGTATTACATGTCTCGCTAGCCGACGGTACATCACCTGAGGTATCCTCATTCTCATCATAAGATTGTCGTTCGGAAGCCAATAAGGCGGCGTCGTGGTTGCGACGATAGTCTCTTGCATTTCGCTCGAGGGCCGGAACTGCCAAGAAAACTATTAACATAATTAGCCCGGCTATCGCTAGAACAATAAGGATTTCAATGATGGTAAAGCCGCTATGCGTTGCCTTCAGTGAGTTAGAGCGTGGCATATTACTAATCATAACAACTATAGCAGTTTTTAAAAAATGCTATCTACTCAGTGGTGCATTACAAAATTTCGCCAGCCTGATAGGCGGCAGCAAGTAGCATTGAGGGATGTATTACTGGCTCGATAGTATCCTCGGAGACTTCATCGCTCACAGTTGTGTGACGAGATAGACCTAACTCAACGATACGCAATATCATGGTCTCATAGTCCATCGCTTGATTTATTAAACAAGCCTTGGTGAAATAACTCGTAAAACGATGGTAGGCAATACCAGGTATTAAATTGGCCTCAAGAAAGTACACAACCCCCTGATCATCCATCCGAATATCAATGCGGCCATAATCTCGGGCACCAATGGCTTCAAAAACCTTCATCGCAAGCCCTACTACCCTATCTCTAATTTCTCCTTCAGGAACGGCCATCATTTGTTCGGTATCTGCCACCTTAATTGCTTGACCAAGGATACGATCACCCTGCTTGTTTTGAGCCGTAATGAGTTCAATCGGCATAGCCATCAATTTATCCGAATCGATAGTCTCAAATATGGCAACACTAAACTCACGACCAGATAGATATTCTTCAACTAAAGCACTGGTTTTAAAATCACGATTAATGGAATGTACTTTTTTCACAAAAGAAGGGAAATCCCGAACCACAGAGTCTTGACCAATTCCTCTACCACCACCAGCCGTTGGTGGTTTGATGAATAAGGGAAACGTCAGTGGTAACTGAGAAGCATCAGCATACTGCCCATGAAGTGCGCTGAAGTAGGCGGCAGTACGCAGGCCGGCCTTATGGACTACTTGTTTGGCTTCAGGTTTATTGAACTCTAGAGCAATCGCTTTTCCAGGTGAACCGGTGTAAGGTATGCCATGCTCGTCGAGGTACGTCGATAACCAAATTTTCGTTGCAGACAAATTCTTCCCGATGCTTTTCCCGGGGATTTTTTTCATTCCAAGAAATACTAAATCGGGTTGTTTACGCACGAGTGACTTAAGATCGTTAAGATTATCAACGATGCTTACGCCTACCTTCGTATAATGTCGCTTTAGCAGGCCTTCAATCATGTCACAGGACTCTTGTCCCATGGAACTAAGATCTGCTCTGCTAGAGTGCACTATCTCAATATAATAATTATTCTTTGCCATATTGAACTCAACTTAAGTAATCTTAAGTCTTGTAAAACTAGCTTAGTGTGATTTCTAGAAGCTTGTTCTAGTAGGAGCGACGAAAACCACCGCCACCACCACCGCCGCCTGAGCGTCGATCTTCTTGAGGACGTGCTTGGTTAACCATAATTGAACGGCCACTTACTTCTTTGCCGTTAAGCTCTTGGATAGCTGTCTCAGCTTCTTTGGCATCTTCCATTTCTACAAAGCCAAAGCCTTTTGATTGTCCACTATCACGATCTTTAATAACAATCGCACTTACTACTTTACCTTGACCTGCAAAGAGTTCTTCAAGTTCTTTATCAGTTACGCTGTAAGCTAAACCGCCTACATATAATTTCATTGCCATCTTAATAATTCCTTTTATTTAGTTTATATCGCTCGCGTTTAATATTGCTAACCGCGACGATCGTAATTCTTTAAACGGAACTATTTATGACAACGGAGAGGTTATAATAACCACTTGCTTACATAGATTATAGCATAACTTACGAACTAATCCATATCGCCGACTGTTTAGAACGAGTTGCTAGACACTTTTGATTCTTAGCTTGCTTCTTTATATCAATTATGCTAATATTACTTTAGTTGTTTTAATGAATCCGGGATTGTAGTTATTGACTCGATTTCATTGCAGACAATCGACAAAGTAACTATTTAATCAAAAAGGATTCATTTTTTATGTCTTATTCTCAATACAGGAAGCCAAGTGGCTACAATCGTAATAAACGCCCAACATATGGCCGTTCATCAAGTCGCGGGCCAAAAAAGGAATACATTAACCCTACCCGTTTTATTCAAAGCGCAAAACCCGTTGACGGAACGGAGTACCAACCGACTCATAGTTTCGTTGATTTTAACCTCAACCCGTTGCTTCTTAGCAACCTCAATGAAAAAGGCTTCACAGTTCCCTCTGCGATTCAAGATCAGACAATTCCCTTAGGAATGCTTGGCAAGGACATAGTCGGTATCGCTAATACCGGCACAGGTAAAACTGCAGCCTTCGCTGTACCAATTCTTAATCAGTTACTATCGCAAAAAAACGCAGCGGCACTTATTATGGCACCGACCAGAGAATTAGCTGAGCAAATCGAAGAACAATGTCGCAGTATCGCAAAGAACAGTGGTATTTTTGGGGCTTTACTTATCGGCGGCGTCGCAATGGGACCTCAAATCCGAGCACTCGGTAAAAAACCACAAATTGTCATCGGCACACCTGGTCGCATCAAAGATCATTCTGAACGAGGTACATTAAACTTATCGAATTACAATATCGTTGTACTCGATGAGGTAGACCGAATGTTGGATATGGGCTTTATAAACGATATCCGTCACATACTGAGCAAAACTGCCCAGAAACGACAATCGTTCTTTTTCTCAGCAACATTTGACAGTAAGGTCAAAACCATCATTGATGGTTTCTCAGTAGACCCTGTTCAAGTTATGGTTAAAACTGGCGACACTAGTGATTTTGTTGACCAAAATATTGTTACCTATGCCGGTAGTGAAGAAAAAATTAGAAAACTTCAGGATCTTTTACTCGATAAAACTGTAACCAAAACACTTGTCTTTGACGACACTCATCGAAGCGTTGAAAGACTATGTAAAGAACTACAACTAAGAGGTTTTGATGCTGACGCTCTCCATGGCGGTAAATCACAGTCACAACGTCAGCGCGCTCTAAAAAGGTTTCGCGATAATCAAGTAAAGGTACTTGTTGCTACTGATGTGGCTGCTCGTGGTATCGACGTTGTCGACATAACCCATGTAGTCAACTACTCTTTACCACAATCTTACGGTGACTACGTTCACCGTATCGGACGAGCAGGACGAGCAGGACGAGCTGGTTACGCACTGACTTTTGTTGAAAAATAAACTCTCTTAATTAGCCCGACAAGCGCGTTGTTCGCGATGGTTCGTTTAATGAAATAGTAACCACCGTTCGTAAATAGGCGACATAATGAGAAGATTTTTAACCAAGTTGCTAGGTAAAGAGCCCCATAGGTGATGGGTATACCGAAGCTATAGACAATTTTTTGTCTCCACCGCAAATCTTCATCTCCCCATACAGCAAAAAGCAACCAGGCCGTTACTGCTACTATAACCAGAACCAATAGAGTTGGTTCGTGTAAACGAACAGCAAGGTATATAAAGTAAGTAATGAGTGGTGGAGCGAGCAGAAAGGTGACCACCACCGCAATAACGATTAACAAATGATACAACGCCAAGAGCCTCTTATACTTACCGCTTCTTCCGGTGGACATCAAATGGTAATCATTGGACAACCAAGCTCTGGTTTGTGATAACTGACTTTGTTGACTTAATAGTCCTCGAAATTTTGCTGGCGCGCGGCTGTATACTATGACGTCATTGGCATAGTGACAGTATCCGCTTTGAACACCTTGTTTCAGAAAGGCCGAGGTATTAACCAGACGTTTACGATTTAATCGTTTATTTTTGGCTGAGAATCTCAGGACTGATTGCAATAATTGTCTTTTATAAAATATACACTGGCCGGGATAACAATTGAGCTGAAAGACACTCGCTGATTTCTGCGATATATTTATGGTCAGATCACGATATGTCTCTAGCAAGCCAGTAATACTATGTGGGGATCGTACGATTTGTTTAGCATTGATAACCTGGGTCGTATCGTTAGTATTAAAATGAGTGACTGCCCTACGTATAGCATGTCTATCGATAGTTACAGCAGCATCAAGAACGACGACAATCTCACCGTGGCAATGCCCCTGAAAAACTCTATATATTGAGGCCAATCTATCGACTCGTGTCCTTAGCTCCATCAACCTAATAGATACGTCAGGATATTGTGAGATCATACCTTTAACTTTAATCTTTGTTCTATCTACTGAGAGGTTGTCTACAACCGCTATTTCGATATTTTTATACGAACTCCTT
Source organism: uncultured Candidatus Saccharibacteria bacterium (assembly GCA_963797185.1). Taxonomy (GTDB): domain Bacteria; phylum Patescibacteriota; class Saccharimonadia; order Saccharimonadales; family UBA4665; genus CAWCON01. The sequence continues at coordinate 419,365 of CAWCON010000001.1, read as the reverse complement.
ACGATACTTTGAATGCAAGCCTCGATATCGTCTTCACCATCTCTAACTGGAACGATTACACTCACCAACGGCCGTTTTCGATAACGCCTCAAAAATGGATGTACCCGCCGATCATGCGCTTGCCTTGCTTGAGTCATATCATAAATATTGGCACCGACCACACGCATAACCATCATTAATAAGCTGGTAATTGCAACCAGTATTATGCTTGGCACTATTGATTGCTCAATAATCATTGCATAACTTTATAGAAATCAAATTTGTACATGGTGCGCCATTCGTTAAGGCTTCCGGTGCAAGTTTGGATAATTAGAATTGGCGGTCCTGCATAATCAAGTACAGCCACATCACTAGGACTAACGCTCATCGAACTCTCGAAAATATATGAAAATATATGACCATTAGAAGTGTAGAGCAACGCCGTTGAGCCTACTTGAGGGGTATGGTGTCGCAGCGCACCAAAAACATAATCATTGTTATGCCCATAGATGAATGTCTCTCCATTCAGATTATTGGCCAAAGCACTACTCATAGCAAACTGCGTTTTGTAGCCACTGAGTGTCCACGTTGCATTTGAAGCGTTATAGTAACCTTCATCTATCGGCAAATTGACCGATTCACTCGGTATGACAATCTGGGTGGGGATACCCGATACTAGAGGAACTTTTTCGATATATGAGTGAGCAGGAATTGAAGGTTTGGTAATTGAGACTATTCGGCTTTGCGCCAAAGAGCTGGCAGGGCGAACAATGTACCAGAGAAAGACAATAGTCAAAAGGTAGACAGCGGCAGCCTTAACATAGAAACTGGCTTTCCCTCCCGACAAATAACGGATAACCATAGTAGGTATGCTGTTACTTAAGAGAAACTGTGCGATAAGCAAATACAGCCAGACGTGATAGAAGTATTGCGCCTACAAATAGAGCTACGCCAATTATGGCCGTATTTACGACAGTATCACTACCAGTGTTAGGGAGAGCCGTAGCTGCAGTGGTTGTCATAGCTACTGGTGTTGATGAAGTTGTTGGAGTAGTAGCAGCGGGACTGCCACCGCCCATGCCTGGAGTGGTTGTTGTTGAGGTTGTATTAGCACAGTCCGTACCTACACTCGTTGACGAACTGTTACTATTGCTAGAACTCCCCGACGTAGAGCTGCCACCACTTGTGTTGCTGCCAGTAGTAGCGCTACCTGAATTTGCAGTTTGTGAATTGCTATTGTTGATATCGATATTATTAGTACAGTTCACATTCGTGTTATTCGATTGGCTCGAGTCACTTGTTGTGCTTGAGTCAGGACCGCTATTGCTAACCGTTGATTGTGCGGCGGCTACACCAACAAGACATCCCGTACTTAATATTGCAAGTAGTAGAGTTTGAAAGACCTTTTTCATTGAGCTCCCCTTAAGTTATCTGTGTATTAGGTTATATATCATCTACATAAATATGACAATAGATAAATTATATTACATACATAAGCACTATGCCCAGTCTATTCAATGCCGCTTTGGTCTAGAGGGTAGCCAACGTCACTAGTAATCATTTACCCAAAGCTTATCAGCAAATACGTCGATCGTGGTTTATAATAAACTCAGCATCAACATATGAAAATTGGATTCATCGGACTTGGTAAGATGGGTAGCCGTATGGTAACGCGGCTGTTAAAGGCTGGCCATACTGTAGTTGTGGAAGACGTTAACAAAACAGCAATAGCAGCCGCTGTTAGCGCTGGAGCAACTGAAGCTACCGACCGGGTCAATCTTATAAACCAATTAGACCGTCCAGTGATTTGGCTCATGATCCCCTCGAATCTTGTAGATCAAGAGGTAGATCAACTGCTTGAGCATCTTCCACCGCATGCAATAATAATTGATGGTGGTAATTCAGATTACCGACTAACAATAGCTCGGGCTAAGCGTACGGCAGATAAGCAAGTCGACTTAATTGATGTTGGTACAAGTGGCGGAATTCTCGGTGAGGAAAACGGTTATTCGTTAATGGTTGGCGGCGATAAATTAGTAGTTGACCAAATTTCAGAAATTTTAAATAGTCTCGCTCAAACAAAAGGTTGGGCTTACCTCGGACCAAGTGGATCAGGACATTTTGTAAAAATGGTACACAACGCTATCGAGTACGGGCTGATGGAGTCATATGCTGAAGGTTACCGACTATTAAAAGAAGGACCATATAACACGATCGATCTGGCAACTGTCGGCGACGTTTGGCAACACGGAAGCATTATTGAATCGCTCTTAAACGAAACCATTACCGGCATTATGAAGAATGATCAGGACTTGTCTGATGTTGATGGTTATGTTGCCGAGTCCGGAGAAGCACGCTGGTCATTAGATGTGGCCAAAGCTCACGGCATTAATATGTCTGTAATCCAAGCTGCTCTCGATGCACGTTTAGCGAGTCAGCACGGCGACATAAACTACGCAACAAAGTTACTGGCCGCAACACGTAATCGTTTTGGCGGACACCCGGTAAATAAGCCATGAACAAAATATCAACTCCAAGTATTTTGATCATCATTGGTATTACTGGTGATCTATCAAAACGATACTTACTGCCGTCTATCGCCAAGCTTGCTACAGCCAAGATGCTCCCTGACGACTTTCAGATTCTCGGCATATCAAGAAGAGATGTCAGCACAAATCAACTACTTGATGAGTTGCCGAATGAAGTAAGTACGGATTACTTGGCTGAGCATACTAAAATGTATCAGATGGACCTTGCCAACCCATCGGAATATGACAAACTGGCAAAATACTTAGACGATCTGGAGGGCAAGGCTGGGCGCACCTCCCAACGATTATTTTATCTCTCAGTTCCTCCCCAAGTATCCAGCCCAATCGTAGAGTGTCTTGGCAAATCAGGGATTGCAAAAGTTGAAGGAACAAAGTTACTGCTTGAAAAACCATTTGGAAGTGACTACGTATCGGCTAAAGAGTTTATTGATCACTTAAGTCACTCGTTTAGTGAGGATCAAATTTACCGCATTGACCACTATCTTGCTAAAGAGATGACCCAAAACCTTCTTGTTTTCCGTAACGATAACTCAATCTTTAAACGAACATGGAATAAAGATTTTATTGAAAAGATTGAGATCAATGCTTTTGAAAAAATTGGTATTGAAGACCGAGCAATTTTTTATGAGCAAACTGGTGCTCTGCGAGATGTTGTCCAAAGCCATCTACTGCAGTTAGCGGCTTTATGTTTAATGAAACTGCCTAACAAAGGAAGTTGGCAAACGGTCCCGAAAAAAAGGTTGGAAGCACTCCAACAACTTCATTGTGTTCGAGATGAGATACTTCACAAAACTGTTATCCGAGCACAATATAAGGGTTATCGTGAGGAAGTTAAAAACCCTCACTCTACAACCGAAACATTCGTGTCACTGACGCTTCATTCTGATGATCCAAACTGGGTAGGAGTACCTATCACGTTAACAACAGGCAAACACCTTGCCAATAAGTCGACTGAGATAAAAGTTTACTATCGGAAAGTTGACGCCACAGAATCAAATGAGCTGATTTTTCATATTCAACCTAACGAAGGTATTGAAGTCTGTCTCTGGGCAAAAAAGCCAGGCTATGATCGAGACGTGGAGAAAGTAGAGTTATCGTTCTCGTTGGCTAAAGATAATGTAGTCTTGCCTGACGCATACGAACGAGTCTTTTTAGATGCGATTCGGTCAGATCGAAGTTTATTTACATCGAGTGACGAAGTGCTGAGTTCATGGAAGGTAATCGAACCTATCCTGATCGAGTGGTCAATGCACTCCGATGACCTTCGTTTTTACGACAAAGATTCACAGCCTGATGAAGTTGTGACAAACAGCACACTCAAATTGTCGGAATCCTAACATACAACAACCAGTGTTTGCTGTGTAATGATGCTAGTGCTTGGTAGAGAGCCCGAATCACATTAGGCACCAGCACAAAGCCCCATGTACGGGGCTTTTTAAATTTTGATAGCTAGTTTTGTTATAGTGTGACTATGTTTCATATCACCCATGATGATTTTGAAGATATTATTAACAAGGCAATTTCCTCGTTACCGTCGCGCTACGTTGATAACTTAAAAAATGTTGCCTTCATTATTGAAGATGAACCCAGTCTCGAACAACGACGTTCGTTGCAATTGCGCGGCGATCAAACTCTGTTTGGCCTTTATGAAGGCATCCCTCTCAGTCGTCGACAGGGCGCAACCAAACTTCTGCCTGATAAAATCACATTATTCCAACTACCGCTTGAGGCAGCAAGCGCCGATTTACCTGAGCTGCGAAACCGCATAAGCCGGACTGTTTGGCACGAAGTCGGTCACTACTATGGCCTCGACCATGAACACATCTACAAACTGGAACAAGGCGAACATAGAAAAGACTAGCGCCAATTACTTAGTGTTATAATTAATAGTAATGACAGACGCAGTAATTACTGCGCATAAACTCACCAAACGTTTCGGTGATGTTGTTGCAGTGAATGATATTAGTTTTTCGGTTGAGAAAGGTGACATTTTTGCCTTCCTCGGCCCTAATGGCGCTGGGAAAAGTACAACAATAAAAATGTTGACTACTTTACTGCGTCCCACTTCCGGCGATATTCGACTCGCCGGTTACAACGTCGTAAAACAGCAGGCAGCTGCACGCCGATCTTTCGGTATTGTTTTTCAAGATCCAAGCGTCGATGATGATTTAACAGCTTATGAGAATATGCAGTTACATGCCGTCTTATACGATCTGCCAAAAAGTGAAATACCGCCTCGTATCGAGGAGTTACTACAGCTTGTTGAGCTATGGGATCGACGGGATTCACCAGTCAAAACGTTCTCCGGTGGTATGAAACGACGACTCGAAATTGCCCGCGGGTTACTACATCACCCTCAGGTTCTGTTTTTGGATGAACCAACTCTAGGACTCGATACCCAAACTCGAAATCTACTTTGGAATTACGTAACTGACTTAAGCCAAAGCGAGGGGATGACAATCTTCTTTACAACCCACTACCTTGAGGAAGCCGAAGAAGTTGCCAAGCAAATTGCAATCATCGATCACGGTGTGATCGTAGCAAGAGGCACTTCGGCTGAACTAAAGAAACAAACAAAAACCGATTCACTAGAAGCAGCCTACCTTAGCCTCACCGGAAAAGAACTTCGCGACGAATCAGCCGATCCCAGCGAAAGACTGCGAATGCGCCAGCGATCAAGGAGAATGCGTTAAATGAGAGTAGTACTAGCATTATGGGTGAGGCAGATGAAGCGTTACTTTCGAGCACGCTCCAGAATCATTGGAGCTATAGGTCAGCCGTTATTATTTCTTTTAGCATTAGGTTACGGGCTTGGATCCGTTTATAAAGAGGCCGGAAGAGGTGACTACCTGCAGTTCCTCGTTCCTGGAATTATGGCTCAAACCGTTCTATTTTCTGCAGTTTTCTATGGGACAAGTATTATTTTTGATAGACAATTTGGTTTTTTGAAAGAAACACTGGTAGCTCCAGTTTCACGGCTGAAGATTATGTTAGGTGGCGCACTTGGAGGTGCAACCACCTCAATTATGCAGGGTTTACTTGTTTTCATTATTTCCCTCTTCTTGGGATTCCGCCCTTATAACTGGGCTAATGCTTGGTGTTGTTATCATTATTCTGCGCTTCATCGGCGATCGCTCTTACAGCTTTAGTACTGCGATTGGCTCAATGGTAAATGATTTCCAAGGATTCCAGTCAATCAACCAATTTATTATATTCCCACTTTACTTTCTCTCGGGCGCACTCTACCCTTTGACCAATGCACCTATTGCGTTAAAGATAATCGCCGATATTAACCCATTAAGTTACGCTGTTGACGCTCTCCGCGGAGGACTTTAATTAATCAATCTCACTTTGGTTTCAAAGACTTCCTCGCACTTAATTTTACTACCTGATACTAATTATCTTCGGAGCATATCGATTTAGCCGAATCGAAGCCTTGTACTTAAACATACTAGCTATCACTACTTAAGACGTGGCCAAATAACCTTGCCGATGACTGCATTAATCGCAACCAGCCAAACTACGGCTATCTAGGCTGCGGCGAGGGTTATCGCCAACGATAAAAACACTCTTACCTTTGATTTTCTGCACTCGTTTTACTTTTTCAATATGATCGTGAGCAATAATAACTACATCTTCAGGTTTTAATTGCCGAAATAAGCCGGTAGCAATCACTATCTGACCTGGCTTGAGAGAGGGTGTCATACTAACGCCTTGAACACGACGCAGGATGATTAATCTAAGTTTTTTTGGTCTCCCAGAATACTTTGGCGATTTCATCGATTTGCTCTAATAGTTTCTTAGCTTCCGTCGTGTCAAAGGTTTTTTTGCATGCTCCTGCTTGCTTAGTTGCTTGCCAGAATAAGTCATGTAAATTGGGGTGAGCATTCAGATGCTCTGGTTTAAAGTAATCAGTCCACAGCACCCAGAGATGACGTTTGACTAACTCTAAACGTTCTTCTTTTATAAATATAGCCCTCGTCTTATCTTCATCATGTAAACTGGGATACTTTTCCATAATGCCGAGCACACTTTCGGCTTCAATTTTTGCCTGAGCGGGGTCATAGACTCCACACGGCAAATCACAATGTGCGTACACTGGTTTGATACTAAAAAGTTTGCTCATATTTTATGCTCCTTCTTAGATGCATTCTTAGTATACTCCGTGCTAACTGCTAGTTGCGTGTTAGCCTGGCGCCATGCTTCAATTTGGGCATGATTACCACTGAGCAGTACTGACGGCACCTTCATGCCACGAAAGTCTTCTGGGCGAGTATACTGGGGAAACTCTAAATTAAGACCGTCACTGAAACTTTCAATGGCGGCGCTATTAGCTCCACCAAGCACACCCGGTACAAGTCGCGTCACAGCATCAATGAGCACCATAGCCGGCAATTCACCACCAGTGACCACATAATCACCAATTGAGATCCATTGATCAATTACAGCGTTCACACGTTCGTCATAACCCTCATAATGGCCACAGACGATAATCATACCCTGTTTGGTTTCAGCAATATTACGAACTACTTCCTGTGACAAACGCTCACCACGAGGTGTCATAAGATATACTCGTGCTGACGGATCGATAGTTTTGGCTTGCTCAATTGCAGCGAACAACGGCTCTGGTTTCAGCAGCATTCCGTCACCACCACCATAAGGAGTATCATCAACCTGTTTACGAGGCCCCAGACCGAACTCGCGCAAATCAATATGCTGAAAGCTAACAAGTTTCTTGTCCTGAGCTTTCCACAACATACTGCTACCGAGCACTCCGTCAAACATCTTAGGGAAAAGACTGACTACTTGAATTTTTAATTGTGACATAACTTCCTTTCGGATTTGAATTATGAACCTAACATCATTAAAACATAAAAAAACCCTGGTTAAACCAAGGTTTCTTTATCACATAAAGCTCCCAATCATAGCGTACGGTGATTGGCTCGCAATGAGCTCTGATTTTATTGTACGTGTCGTCTGTTACGTATCGACTGGTTGATACTATACATCAAGATCATCAAGATCTTCAAGTTCTTTGCGAGTTTTACTGACAACATCTTCGTGACTTTCTTGCTCAGTATCACGTTCCTCTTCTTGGTCAGTTTTCTCAGGCTCGGCTTCTTCAACGTCATATTGATATCCAGGTGTTTCCGATGCTTGATCGTCCTGATCATCAGTCTGTTGATCACCGGCTGGGATTGGTAAAGAATTATCGTCACTAGCAGCATCATCGTGCGGAGTACTGACTGGATCTGAGTGGTAATCAGAGTCACGATTCATAGCTGGTCGTTCCACACCATTATCAACAATCTTTAAATTGTAACGAGCATCATTTTTTGTGCCGAGAGCACGAAGCAATGTTCGCAAACTTTGGGCCGTTGCTCCCCGCTTACCGATAACTCGTCCTAGGTCTTCTGGGTCTACGGTAAGTTCTAGCAGAACTCCTTTTTCATCGATACGGCGCTCAACTTGAACGGCGTCAGGCTTACTAACAAGTGATTTAACAATATACTCAACAAATTGCTGATCAATACTACTCATGGCAGACATCTCCTGTTTATCGTTCTCTCATTATAGCAAATTCCATAAGGTCAGTGGGGACGGTTATTCAGTTTTTGGCTCGCTTTTGGCTGGTTCTTCAGCTTCCGGCTGAGTCGTTACGTCCTCTGCTGGGCTAGGTTCTGATTCAGCTTGAACTTCAACTTCAGTTGTTTCTGGCTCAGGTTTTTCTTCTGCTACTGCAACAGCTTCAACCGGTTCAGTCGATTCTGCAACTTCTTCTGCAGGCGCTTCAGTCTCTGGTCGGTTACGACGCAATTTTTGTGGCGAACGCGTAGTAGATGATTTCTTGGTTGGTGGTTCAACCCACTTTGGTATCTTTATTTTCTCGGCTTTGAGCAAAGATACACTCGAGCTGAAGGCTGAGCACCATGTTCCAAATAAAAATCTATTTTTTCAGTTTCAAGTTGGGCAATTTTTGTGTGAGGGTTATAGCTACCGATATATGCTACTACCTTACCGCTAGTAGGAGTACGTCGAGACTCCTGAACAATTAAGCGATACATCGCGTAACCACTACGTCCGGTTCTTTGCATACGAATAGCTAACATTTAGGCATAATTTCCTGGTGCATTATTTAATAATCAACGCTGGCGTATATTTTACAGATTAGCATCTCTGTTGTCAAACTTGTTTACTAATCTTGATAATTTAATAGGGCTGCCTCGGCTGCTTTTTGTTGGCCCGATTGTTTACTGGGGCCGACTCCAGTACCCCTCAATTTACCGCCGACATAAACGCCGACAGTGAATATCTTGTCGTGATCAGGGCCCTCTTCATCAATAACTTTATAAATTGGCGTGAAACCCTCGTGATTTTGTACTAGCTCCTGCAAATGTGATTTTGGATCCATCCATGAACCAGTCTCCAGTATCTCTTTAAATGTTATTAGCAGCGTGTCAGTTATAAACTGTTTAGTTACATCATAGCCTTGGTCAAGATAAAGAGCACCAATTACGGCCTCAAAACAGTTGGCCAAAATTTGAGTCCGGGCACGTTCAGTGCCCCGTTTCTCACCACGGCTCAATCGGAGAAGTGGCTCAAAACCTAACCTAGTAGCCGCTGCACCAATGCTTTCTGTTCTCACCAAAGAGCTACGCCAGTTAGTCAGAATACCCTCGGGCTCACTAAAATTAGCGTATAAGTACTCCGTCGTAACCAGTTCTAGAACCGCATCACCTAGAAATTCCAGTCGTTCATTGTGCTCTTTGACTGACTTTCGGTGTTCATTTAAATATGACCGGTGGGTAAAGGCGGTTATAAGAAGATCGGGATTTGAAAACGTAACTTTAAGCACATCTCGAGCAAAGTCTTGATAAAGTGTTTTTTCCTGCATAAAAACTATGGCGAGCCGACTTACAGCTTTCCTTCTCGAATCTTCTTAAGCCCAATCAACATGAGTTTACTAATATCTTCATACTCAATTTTATCAACCGCTTCGTGGGAGGGAAACCACTTTACATCATTGAGCCAGTCTTCTGGATTGAATTTGTTAGTGTCTCCCAAAGCTTGAACGAGGTAAATATGCATAGTCATTAATACTAGTGTTTGATTACGTCGGTAGCGAAAATTTACTTTGCCAAGCCAGTTTAATACTTTCATTTCCTTCAGGCCCGTTTCTTCCCTGATTTCGCGTTCAGCGGTTACTCGTGGCTCCTCACCGTGGCTCAACATGCCCTTTAGGGATTGTCCATCGGTTTTTTGCGTCTTGAATAAGTAAAACCTCAACCCCTTTGTCACCACGACGAAAAATTATCACCACCGATGTGGTTTCATTAACCGCTTCCGTGATAGTAGGAGATCTCTTCCACTAATCTTCGAAAGCCTCGATTGGTTTCGGTCGTTTCATTTCTTCTCCTTAGCTGGCTTGCTCGTTTTTTTCGGAGCATCAGCTTATTGAGCGTCACGTTGACGCAAAACTGTTCCTGATCCCCATTGATAAATTTAGATGAATTATCTCCACCAAAGGCTTTCGCCAGTTCTACGGCTTCATTAATAACGACTTTGGGAGGAATGTCTTTCTCATAAATAAGTTCATACAGTCCGATATGAAGAACGATTCGGTCCATTCGAGCAATTTGCTCAATCGGCCACTCAGGAGCAACGGGTTGCAAGATTGCATTGAGCGCAGCTTCTTGTTTGATTACTCCATGGACAAGCTGCTCAACAAAGTCCGTATCCTCGACCATCTCGTGGTAACGAGCAATGTTACGAGCGAGGATATCGTCAAGCTTAAACGACTTATCACCTCCATCGCGCCGAAAATCTTGCTCGTAGAGCGTTTGAAGCGCAATTATTCGACCAAGGTGACGATTCGATGCCATATTGTTAAATGTTAACTATCTATTTAGTATAGCTCACTTGCCTAATTTGGCTGTGAGTTTCTTGCCGGATTCTTGACGTGTTGTAAAGGCTTTAACCGGCGACTTAGCATTAACACGGCGGGCGAGATCAAGAACTGCGTGGCTACGACGACTACCAGTACGACGCGGTGTTGTGCGTTTTTTGGGCTTGCCCATTGATGACTCCTACTTAACCTAGATTATAACTTTATCACATTATACCGGAGTTAAGGCATAAACTCAAGCCGATTAGCCAATATGACTATTACTATTACAGAGTTCTTGTCATTGACTGACCTAGGCAAGCCTTCTTAAGTAATGGAAACGATGACACGACTGAATTGTAATTGTTAATTGCAATAATGTCGTAACAGTGTTATAGTATATAATATACAGGAGTAAGTTATGATACGTTCACGAGCAGAGCATTTACAAGAAAAACACAGCATATACAACGTGTCTGAGCAGGCTAGAATACAAGCATTGGGGTCATTAGGGGCTATCCATAGCCGACTTAAGGAACAATCCCTCCCTCAGCCGAGCAAATAGCACCAAACATCTTCGACAATTGGGAATCAACGCTTTACGACCAAGACGCTATTGAGCCTAACCGAGCAGAAGATTCACCAGTTTCCCTGGAACAAAAATAATCTTTTTAATTGGTGTCTTTTCTGACACATACGTCGAAAGTTTTTCAGTCTTTTTCACGACTGCGATAATCTGATCTTCGTCTGCACCTACCGGTACAGTAATCTCACCTCGAAACTTACCATTAATCTGAACAGCTATCGTTTGGCTTTTCTCTGTTAGTAACGCCTCATCCCAAGAAGGCCATTCTTCGAGATGTATAGAGGTCTTTTTTCCTAAGAGTTGCCAGAGCTCTTCGGTGATGTGAGGTGCAAAAGGAGCTAATAGCTTCAGTAAATTTGAGATCGCAAAGTGCCAAGCTTTCTGATTGACAAAATTATCAATCACTTTAGCCTTATATAATTCATTTACCAGCTCCATTTGAGCAGAGACTGCAGTATTAAAGCCGAGTTGCTCGATATCCTGGCTAACTTGCTTAATGGCCCTATGCGTGGCTCGAAGAATAGAGTCAGCAACTTCACCTGATTCATTACCACCATTAGGTTGAATAGCACCTGCCTCTAGATACTCTTGAACTAAGACCCAGACTCGCTGCAAATACCGGTAAGTCCCTCCTAAACCTTCTATATTCCATGCTACTTTCTGATTCCATGGTCCAATAAAAAGCTCCATTAATCTTATGGCATCGGCACCGTAACCTTGCCCAATTAAACCGTCCGGTTCAATCGTGTTGCCTTTGCTTTTACTCATTTTCTGACCATCAGGAGCTAGTATCATGCCATGGTTTTGTAATGTCTGGAAAGGCTCATCAAATTTAATCAGACCAGCGTCAAACATAACTTTTGTCCAAAAACGAGCATACAGCAAATGCATAACAGCATGCTCAGCACCACCAATATAGTTATCGACGGGTAACCAGTACGCAGCTTTCTCTGCTGAAAATGGGAGCTCATCATTACGAGGATCAGCAAAACGCAGGAAGTACCAACTCGAACAGGCAAAACCATCCATTGTATCGGTCTCACGCTCAGCCGGTCCACCACATTTTGGGCACGTAGTTTTGACGAAATCTTCTACCCGAGCCAGTGGGCTCCTGCCGTCACCACTTGGTTCATAAGATGATATTGAAGGTAACAACACAGGTAATTGTTCCTTGGGGACCGCTACCGCTCCGTCTTTTGGGCAATGAATGATAGGTATTGGTGCGCCCCAGTACCTCTGTCGGCTAATAAGCCAATCCCGTATCTTATACTTCGTTACTGCTTTTGCACTACGTTGTTTCTCGAGATCATTAACAATACGTTCACGAGCTTCACTCGTACTCATACCATCGTAGATTCCGGAACGAGTTAACAGACCTTCACCACTGTAGCAGGCTCCCTTGATAAATTTTTCGGCAGCGTAACGGTGTAGCGGCTCAACAATATCATGCAAAGCGTGGTTATATGATATCCATTCGACCGAGAAATTATCTTTTTCAGAAGCATCAAGTTTTTGAGGTTGTTTGTCGTCTCCCTTTAACCTAACATATACAAACTTTGCATCACACTCGTATGCTTGGTGTTTAGAGAACGCGTAGTACTTATAGTGAAATGTTTCCTCGCCAACCTCTACAACTTCAAGATCGGTATAACCCGTTTCTTCAGTTATTTCTCGCAAAGCCGTCGTTGCCGCATCTTCGCCTTTGTTGACTGTGCCACCAACAAGCAATCGACCACCGCGTTCTGGCCCCCAGTTAATCGTTAGCACCTCTTCGTCGTCATTCACAACAACTGCTACAATTTTTTGCTTACTGACGAAGTCTGTCATATTGACAACATCATCGCGAATAGCCACCGGATCAATCACGTTAATAATTGGCAGACCAAATTTTCTAGCAAATTCGAAATCGCGTTCATCATGAGCAGGCACTCCCATAACAGCCCCCGTACCGTAGTTTGTAACCACATAATCGGCTATCCAAATCGGTATCTTTTCATGATTGCCTGGATTAATGGCATAGCTTCCAGTAAAAACTCCTGTCTTCTCTCGGTCAGTTTGTTGTCGTTCAATATCAGTCTTAGCATTGGTTTCCACAAGGTAGGTTTCTACTCGTTGTTTCTGGTCGCTCGTAATTAAACTTTGTACTGCTGGGTATTCAGGCGCTACTACCAGAAAAGTAACACCGAATAATGTATCCGGCCGGGTTGTGAAAACGGTAATCCCTGGCTCGTTGCCTTCAACTGAAAAAGTAATTTCCGCTCCCTGCGATCTACCAATCCAGTTACGCTGCATACTTTTTATTGAGTCGCTCCAGTTGACGTTATCTAAGTCTTTCTCAAGCCTATCGGCATAATCAGTGATCTTAAAGAACCACTGATTAAGAGCTTTCTTCTGGACATCTGAGCCACAACGCCAGCACTTGCCATTCTCAACTTGTTCATTGGCTAAAACCGTTTTATCAACTGGACACCACCACTGCAGACTGTCTTGTTGGTATGCTAGCCCCCGTTCAAATAGTAATAAAAAGAACCACTGCGTCCATTTGTAATACTTCGGGTTCGTTGAATCGATTTCTCTTGACCAGTCATAACTAAAACCCATTTGCATTAACTGTTGTTTGAATTTAGCAGTATTCTCATCAATTGCTTGACGAGGACTTATGCCGGTTTTAATAGCATAATTCTCTGCCGGTAACCCAAATGCATCCCATCCCATTGGATGTAATACTGACTTCCCCTGCATACGGTTGAAACGAGCCAGCACATCGCCAATCGTGTAATTGCGGACATGGCCAACATGCATAGTAGCCCCACTTGGGTAAGGGAAATACTCCAAAATATACTTCTTGGGCATTGTAGTGTCATCACGCGCACGATAAATACCTTGGTCTTCCCAGATCTTTTGCCACTTTGGTTCAATTTGTTTCGGATTGTATCTGCTCATAATAAGGTTATCGCATCATCACTTTAATCTGATTATAGCGAAAAAGATGGTGCGACCATATAAATTTTTGACCATATGAGACTGAACGGATTAATATTGCAGTTATAAAAAATAAAAGTACAGCTCTATAGCAAGACCCGGCGAACATCCGGACTCAGTGCAGTCAATAAATTATAATTAAACAAATCTTGTGTTTGTGCGATCATATCAATTGTATTTTTATCTCCTACGGTATCACTGTAAACGATGACCCTATCCCCTGTCGTGGCCGTTATATTATCAAGACTAATCATGGTGTGATTCATGCACACTCGCCCAACAATTGGTGTAAATTTATTACCAATCTTTACGAGACCCCGATTACTTAGTGCTCGATTGACTCCCTCGTAGTAACCGAGTGGCAAAACACCAATTTTCATGTCTCTAGGAGCGGTAAATGTGTAGTTATAACTGACCTTATCGCCCTTCTGCAACTTAATTACTTTTGTGATGGTAGTCCTAAGTCTCAAGGCTGGTTGTAGCTGTTTAAGTTTTTGATGAAGCATGTGATGCTGTCGAAATGGATTGACGCCATACAAACCGATTCCAATTCTAACCGAATTAGCATATTTTGATTGAGCTTTGAGACTACCTGCTGATTGGGCAACATGCAATAAAGTTGGTGTCGCACCAGCAGCTCGAACCGCCTCAACACAGTCATCAAATCGATCGACGGCATCATCAACAGTTGTCGGATCTTTACCATCACTATCGGCAAGGTGACTCATAACTCCTTCCAGATTTAGGTTCTTGTAGCCCAAGATCAGTTTGGTAAGTTTTGATACATCCTTCGGCTCCGCCCCATATCGATTCATTCCCGTATTACACTCTAAGTGCAACGATACACGCTTGCCGGTTTTACCGATTGCATGAATTGTTGTCTCATCGCCAACCACAAAAGCTAACTTGTCATATTTCATCCGAGAGTAGTTCTCGGGCAAAATAGCACTCATCACAAGTACTGGTTGTCGACTCACTTCATGAACCCGCAGTGCTTCAAAGTAACCATCAACAGCAATGTAGGGAAACTCCCGATCTTTAAGAGCTATAGCCACTTGCTCAATCCCATGACCATAGGCATTGCTCTTCAGCACAGGGATGACCTGTTTTCCAGTTAAATTAGAGAATAAATCAAAGTTATGTAATAGAGCCGTTCGGGATACTTCAATAAGATTATGAGTAGCGTACTCCTTCTCGAAAGAACGAAGGAATATATCGACTTGTTTTCTGACTGACATGATACTAGTTTACTTGATTAAACAAGCAGAGCCTCACCGCCATGGAGGCAACCTATTAAAACTGCTGCAGAAAGTTAGTAGTGAAAGTGGTACTAAGCGTTGCCCTCTGCTCGTACCGTTCTTTGGCAAGAAGAACAAGTTTTTGTACCAGTTCAACGTTCGAAACACCTGCAGCTCGCCAGTTATGCGCATATAAACCGCCAGGTAACGGGTTAACTTCATTAAAGAATATGTCTTTTGTTTTTTTATTAATTAACATGTCAACTCTTGCAATACCAGTACACCCAATAGCTTTATATACCTGTAGCCCTATGGCCTCTGCCTTTTGGTATACGCCCTCTGGTAAATCTGCCGGAATCTTACTGTAACCCTGGGCTCCTTTAACACCACCTTGTTTACCACTTTTCTTGCCATCGCGCATGTATTTTGTGTCAAAATCAAAGAAATCTTCTGCTTTCGTAAGCGGTTGCTCGAGTAGTGCTGGAGTAAGGCTATCATTGCCTATAATTGGCAAAGTAACTTCAATGAGATGGTCAACCGCTTCTTCAACAATAATCTGATTATCATAATGAGCGGCAACCTCAAGTCCATTTTGAATATCAGCTGCAGAAGCAGCTCGAGTTATACCAATGCTTGAACCAAGATGCGCGGGTTTAATAAAAACTGGCTGTTTCAAGTGCTGGGTGATTGAGTTAAAAACTTTAGCTGGTTCTCGTTCAAGCTCTAACGATGAATATGCTAAGAATTTAGTAACCGGTATCTTATTAGCAACTGCTATTTCTTTGCACAATATCTTGTCCATAGCAATTGCACTGGCTGCAATTCCACAGCCAACATATGCAACATTCGCCATATCAAGTAATCCCATTAAGGCGCCGTCTTCACCGTAGGTACCATGCATAGCCGGAAATACTAAGTTAATTTTTTTTGTTTTTCTGCGACCAGCGATGCCACTCGATTTTACGAGTGTCATTCCGCCATCAAACTGAACGCTCACCGGGTGCTCATGTTGCATAAAATCCTGGATAGCACCTGTACTATATAGCTCAATATCCTTTAATTTTTCATCCCAATACCACCGACCATCTTTAGCAATATATACTGCCTCAACTTTGTAATCGTGTGTTAATTCTAGAGGTTTAATAATACTCGAGATAGCAGTAACGACTGATACATCGTGCTCTGCTGAACGACCGCCAAAGATAACCGCAACTGTGTCCATGCAATTAGTATAATCAATTTAACAGTGTAGTTCCAATGAGCTACTCATGTGTAATTATCTGGCCAGTCATTTTGTAACATAAGCACATCACCAACCGCTACAAACTCGGCCAAGTTTGTATAAAATTCAAGTGGTCGCTGCTCAATTTTGAGCTCACCAGTAAAATTGGCTTCTCGCAGTCCTTGCTGGATAAACTTTGTTACTGAATTTCTCATCAGGACGACAATATCTGGTTTGGCTGCAGCAATCAAACGACCCATTTCTTCGTGAACCGCTTTTGTTTCCCGACCCTGATCAACCAAACCAGGTGTCACATATTGTTTTCGCTTTGCTGGTAGCTCGGATAATAGCTGCGTACCAGCTCTGATACCTTCGATGTTACCGTTATACGTATCGTCAATCACCCAGGCTCCATTTAGACGATAGGGTTGCATACGGTGCTCAAACGGTTTGACGTCAGAAATGGCGTCGATAATTTGTTTATTTGATAAACCGAATTCGTGAGCAAGAGCAGCAACTAGACTGAGCGGCCCAATCTGATGTCGACCAATCAGTTGACTATGAAGTTGGAGTTCTTGTTTCCCTTTTTGAAGCTTGAAATCTAATGACTCTACCCCTACTTTGACCTTACTCGTCTCCCAACCGAGAGCGCCGCTTTGATTGTAACGCATAAAACTACCGAACCATGGCTCAGCCAGAGAAGAATCAGCATTCACGTAGACATGCTGTTTATCAAGACCGTCCGCAACGCTAAATATATCTTTTGCGGCATCACTAACTGATTTATAGCGATCCAGGTGAGCTGGAGCAATACCGGTGATAATAGCGCGATCCGGGTGAGTAGTTTGTGCAAACTTTGCAACATCACCTGGCTCTCCTTCGCCATACTCAATAATCAAAATGTCTTCCTTGCCAGTAAGAGATTTAGCAAATTGCGCATGGGAAATAGCCACGTTTTTGTTGGCCGGGGTAGCAGCTACGTTCTTCCCGTAAGCAAGAACTGTTGACAAGAACTCTTTCATGCTTGTCTTCCCGTAACTCCCAGCAACAGCAATCTTGACACCCTTATGACGTCTAAAAATTGTTTCAGATTCTATTATCAAACTTTTCTCGCGAGGGTTAATAATCAAGTGACGACCCAACCATAAAGGAATGACTATTAGATGAGCCCACACTATTGGGTAAGAAATAATCAGCGCTACACCGAATTCCAACCCCCCACTAAAGCCATGCCAGTGCCAGAAATAGAGGCATAACAATCCGGTAACAAGTTGAAGTATCATACCGATAGCAAGTGAAATTCGTAGTAACTTCACAGCTTGAGTCACTTTTAGTTGGCGACGAATTGCAACTTTTGAAAAATTCTGTGTACGCCAATACCATTTCAAATAAGGTCTAACACGGTACTCTGTGTTTTGCAGCATAAAAACAATGGTATTGATGTACTGCGGCAAATAAATACTAGCAAGGGCACTAATCATTGAAGAAATCCCTCAATTGATGTTTTGACTTGATGAGGCCGATCAAGTTGTACGAAATGCCCAGCACCTGGCAAAATTTCAAGAGTAGAATCTTTGATTAACTCATGGAGTTGCTCACCGAAGCGAACTGGCGTTTGATCATCTTCCTCACCATATATTAACAGCGTTGGTATGGTGATCATTTTGGCATCATTTTGAATATCATCGCTTACAATTTGTTTAAAAGTTGACTGCATATGCTCAACACTTAGCATATCCGATTTAACCGTTTTATAAAGCTTTTGTCTTAGTTTTTTTTGGATAGACAAAGGTAGCGGAGCGGAGAGCGTCTTACCGGTTTTAGCAATAATCTTAACAGCCGTCTTACGTCCATTGTCTTGATCCCGTATGCCTGCACTCGCAAGTAATACCAATTTCTCTGGTTGAAATGATCCCTCCGCAATACCCCGAACCGCAATTGCCCCTCCGTTACTGTGTCCAATAAATGATAATGTTTTCGTACAGTTAATTTTTACCAAGAAATGCGCTATAAAAGCGACATAATCATTAAGTCCCCAGGCATGCGGCGGTGCTTGTGAACCACCAAATCCTGGCAAATCCGGCTGTATGACCTGATATTTTTTTGATAAAGCTGTGCGAAGCTCAAGAAACCCTTTTCCACTATCGCCCCAGCCGTGCAGAATAACCAGCACCTGCCCTTTGCCGGTTATTTCATATTGAGTAAGTAGTCCGTCTGTAATAACTTGCATAACCTATCACTATTACCAACCTCTTGACTCACCAAGAAGTAATCTTAAGAACCGAGCCACTGCCCTAATCTTTCATAATCAGCTTTGTCGCGTATGATATAGGTGAATTTGCGACCATCTTGAGTTTCTAATTTGATTTTTTTCTCCCAGTTAATGTACTTCTTCTCTTTTAACTCCTGAAGGCTCAATCCAAAATTTCTGGTGTCCATATTAACTATGGTTTGCAAGGGAGTTGATGCAAGTAGCTGATTAAGCTTCTCTTCAATTTTACTTTTCTGAAACGAGAAGTCCAAAGTATGTACATTAACCCCTATTAATTCTTGATCACCACCAGGCAGAGCCACGTAAATAAAATAGAGGTGGCTATTCGTCATTATTAACGCGTTTTCAGGGTATTGATATTGTGCGTTTTGGTACTCAGGAGCCATAAATCTACTACCATTATTGAGGCTTTTATCGTTCATCCCTTGAAAATCAGCTCGCATAATACCGGCAATGGAACCAATAATCTGCTCATTATTACCAACAGCCGTGACAGCAGTAGGTGTCTGTGAATTCTGCGGGGCAGTTTTATTACCAGTATCAAAAGTGGCTGACTGCACGCTTCGGTGGGCCTTCCGGTTCATAAGAATCCCCCCTACCGCCATCACCAACACAATGATTATCAAGCCAATCCCTATGCCTATCGGTAACCCCTTGTGTATAAAATAAGTAATGGCTGCAATGAATATGGCTGCAAATAAAACCGCTCTAAGAGCACTAAATGCATTTCTGACCGGAGATGTCTGGATTGATTGAACTTGCTGGGCAACATTAAATAGAGTTGACGCCAATCCTGGCTCGTTATTCTGAGCCACAAATGGTTGGGCTGAACTCCCCACAGGTGAGACCGGCGACAAGGGAGACGATTGATTAGCTAGCGTTGGTGGTGCTAGATTCGGCTGGTCAACAGGAACCACAAGCCCGGAATCGGGATTAGGCGGTAATGGAGAGTTGGGCACTTGGGGGTTCAGGGGGTTCTGATTATCCATAAACAACTACTACTTAGAATAACATAGGCACTTCACCTTGAGAACGACAGAAGAATATGGCCGTCCCTATCCACTCTTTACTACTAAAAAACTCTCAAGGCTGTTGAAGAGCTTGCAATCTATCTGCTAATTGAGTGGTAGTAATGGTTTTGGTCGGAATACTTATCGATGGCTCAAGCCCGTAGTCACTATAGGTTTCCGTGTGATTAGTCCCGAGATAACTTATCTCAACTAATTGGCGTGATGTTGGATTAATACTCAATTCAATATTCAGCGGCGTATCTTGCTTATACTTTGATGGTGTTAGTTCCGGAACGTTACTAAACCCTTCAAGTTTTGCAAAATTTGTCATAAGCTGCGCGTATTGAAATGGTTGGATTTTTACTTGATAGACATACACTGCTCTACCGTCAGCATGAGAATGCTGTACTTTTTTAAAATTAGTCGTAAAGACATCGCTGGATTTCATTTGATGGATAAGACTGGCTCGTTCACTGGCTGATACATTAGCCATCGGAACAATCCCGAGCAGTATTTGCCCAAACAGATGATCAATAGGATCGTTATTTGCAGCCGTAATCGTGCTCTCCCCCCAAACATTTAAAATACTGCTAAGGTCTACTTGTGGCTCAGCACTTGGTAATTTGAAGTTTGTATAGCGGGTATAATCAGCTTTCGGTGTACCAATGGTTTCGGTTGTTACTGAGCCATTTTGTTCGGTGAGGGTACTGATAGAGTGGGCGAGATTATGAGCACCCAGTTCCAGTTGAACATACTCATTAAGGCTTTCGTTGTCGACACTCTCTACAATATGCCGAGTTACGCCTGTTGTTGCCAAGCTATTCTCAAACATACCCCAGAAAACGTTTTGCGGGCTCTCGTAAACTTGTGCCCACCACAACCAGACCAATCCAACAACCAATAGCAAGCCGCCAATCAACAGCAATCTACCAGATCGGTAGAAATACTTGAGACCCGCCGTCCCCCAAAACTTTCGTCGACTCATAGCTACCATTGTATCAGCCAATACAACCCCTCAACGTTTATAGGTCTTTTAAGCCTTGGGATTAGCAACCGGTAAATAGACCAAGAAACTAGTACCGTGTTTTAACTTACTCTCAACCGTTATCGTACCTTTGTGTTGCTCAACAATGAGCTTTACGACATACAGACCAATGCCAGTGCCTTCGTAGTCGTAAACCATGGTTTCAGTGCCACGATGAAATCGCGTAAATAACTTTGGCAGTTCTTCAGGAGCAATGCCAACACCATTATCAGTTACCTTGATAAGTACCTGACTATTAACAATTTCGCTTGTCAGGCTAACTGCTCCATGTTCTTTAGTAAATTTAAGAGCATTGTCTAGTACATTGTGGACAGCCGCTCTTAGCTCCCTGGCATTCGCGTGGATCATTGTTTCTCCATCATTGATGCCGGCTTGAAAGCTAATTTGTTTGGATTTGCTTGACTCAGTAAACTCCTCGACTAAAGGATCGAGTAAGTCGTTGATTGATAAAGTATCCGATAGATTGATGTGATTACCGGCTTCAAGATTGGCAATAGTTAACATCTGCTCAGAAAACTCTTTCAAGCGCTTTGCACTTTTCTCAATCCCGCTTACCGCTATTTGGACCATCGTATTACCCGATTCAGTCTTTAGTTGATCAACATCAGCCTCAATCGTTGCAAGTGGCGTTCGTAAATTGTGTGAAGTAATTGTTATGAACTCTGACTTTAGAGTGTCAACTTCACGCATCTTATTAATATCAGCCTTTAACGAGCTCGCCATTCGGTTAACGCTGAGAGCTAGATTGCCGATTTCATCATGCCGTTTTAAAACTATCTGTGTTTCGTAATCTCCACCCGAAATTGCAGCAGTCCGATGGTTGACTTCGTTAATTGGACTAATAAAGAAGTGGTCAACAAACCCAAATGTTGCGGCAGCACTTACAAGAAGACCAAGTACAGTAAAAATGAAGATCGATAGTTCTTCATGAGAGATAGTCTGATGTAATTGTGTTGTTGAAACTTGGTATACTACGGCGTTATTGTGGTAACCGTTACTATCAATGTATGGTTCAACAACTTGTATAATCTGCCCTTGCGAATCTGTCTTATAGAAAGCCGTAAACGATGAGGCGACTGATGGATCAACATGAACGGGGTGACCATTAAAGCTAAACTCAGAGGTACCATTGACATTAATAACAGCGATGTTTGAAACGTTTGTGTCGAGGCTCATAAACTGTTGCATTTGCTGATTGATAATCGCAGTACCAGATTGTTGATATAACTCAAAGTTATTACCAATCGGGGTTACCGATAACTGAGCAAAGGCTTTACTGCTTGAGTTTAGGTTATTAAGCAGCGTATTGTGCGCGTTTTTAATCAGAAAAAATGCAATTAACGCAAAGATTATTATTAGAATCGAGCTAATCAAAAGAATGAATCGAATTCTCAGATTTAAATGGAAACTATGTGTTTTTGGTTCTGCTGGTGTGATCATGTCGTGGGATTATGCTTATTGTAATTATAACTGTGCGTTTCGCCTCCTGAAATGTCAAGCGAGCACCACCAAGAATACACTATAAATATCTTGCTTATGGTTGCAAATCATTTCGGAACGGTCAACAATAGCTTCAGGATATGGAACGACAGAAAATCGGTATCGTTGGAGGCGGTCAGTTGGGTAGAATGTTGACTGAGGCCGCCCTACCAATGGGATTTTACGTTACCGTCATCGATCCTGGAGAGAATTGTCCTGCCAAGCAGGCCGGAGCAGAACAGATCGAAGCATCATTGAATGACGAGGACGCTATTGCTAGTTTGGCCGATAAGTCTGATGTTATCACTTGGGAAATAGAACACATTAATACTGATGCATTAGAAGCGGTTTCGACAGCAGCAGTCGAGCCGTTACCGCGAACATTGTCTATGATCAAAGACAAATTATCGCAAAAGACATTTCTCCGTAAACACGGAATTCCAGTCGCAGACTTTATGCCAGTCGATAACGAAGCATCATTAAATGAGGCTTTTGAAAAATTTGGATCAGTAATTGTTAAGACCCGGACTGGTGGTTACGACGGGAGGGGAAACTTAGTACTCAATAACCCGGACTGGCAGACTGTCGACAATCGTTTCGGCTCTACACCCTTGTATGCAGAGCAAATTGAACCATTCCAAAAAGAATTAGCAGTTATTGTCGCTCGGGACACTATTGGAAACATTTCTCTGTACCCGGTTGTTGAAACTATTCATAAGGACAATATTTGTCACCTTGTTCTATCGCCAGCCCCTATTAGTCAACGGTTACAAACCGTGGCTAGTGATATTGCATACGAAACAGTTGCACGGCTTGAGGGCGCCGGTGTGTTTGCTATTGAGATGTTTCTTGACGAAGACAACTCCATTTTAGTAAATGAAATCGCTCCACGAGTTCATAATTCCGGGCATCATACCATCGAAGCCAATCGAACATCGCAATTTGAGCAACATATTCGGGCCATCACAGAACTGCCCTTGGGAAATACTGAGATGATCAGCCCAGCGGCAATGATTAATATATTGGGTGACCGTAATGGAGCTGTGGCGATTACTGGACTTGAGCAGACCTTGTCAATGCCCGATGTTCATATACACTTATATGGAAAATCACCGACTAAGCTTGCTCGAAAGATGGGTCATATCACCGTAAGAGCAGATAGTGTAGATGAAGCAAAAGAGATAGCTATTAAAGCGAGAGGAGCAATAAGTATATGAGCAAAAGAGATAGTGGTACCGAAAGCAGCGTACAAAACGAAGTACCCAATGATGTGGATAATCAAGTCAGGCACTTATCCATTGGCATTATCATGGGTTCTGATTCTGACTTGAGAATTATGCGTCATTCTGGCAGAGCACTTACACGGCTTGGATTACAGCGCGGTGTCGACTATGAAGAACGAATCGTGTCAGCTCATCGTACCCCCGAGATGATGAGAAGCTACGCATTACAACTCGAAGAAACAGGCGTTCAAGCAGTCATTGCAGGTGCAGGCGGTTCAGCACACTTACCAGCCATGGTAGAGAGTTTTGTTGATAGCCCTTCTATTCATATTATCGGTGTCGCAATTAACAAGAATCCTGAGGTTATGAACCCGGCTCTTGGATCAATGATTAGTTTACCCGAAGGTACACCATTGATTATCGCCGGCCAAAACGAGACGGGAGCATTTAACGCAGGTCTCATTGCCGCCAAACTTCTCTCAAGAAGTATACCTGAGCTAGGAGAAGCCTACCAAGCGTACAAGGCTACGATGAAAAACGAAGTAGCATACAAAGACTCAAGACTAGCCACAGAGGGTTCAGCCGTATATCTAGAAATGATGAAGGGTGATTACTTTTCCTGATCCATTAAAACAGATACTTGGTGGAGATGCGGGGAGTCGAACCCCGGGCCTCGGCAATGCGAATGCCGCGCTCTACCAACTGAGCTACATCCCCGTGACAAACAATCTTAATCCGTGACAAAACTTTCTTGGACTCTTGCGGAATCTAGGAAGCTCTTGACTGTCCATAATACTGATGAATAAAGTCAAAGTAAATCGAATGCTCAATCATCTCTCTAAAGCTGACCGAGACCAGAGCCATTTGCAATAAAGCCTACAACGTTATTTATGTTGATGGATGCCACGACTTCCCCGAGAGCCATTTTTGGGTTATACGTCGAGTCAGTCAACCCAAAGTCACCATCTGCGTCATCCATCCAGTTAAAACAAAAAAATTCTCCTACATAACTTGCTGACCATCCAGCAAGGATATTAAATGCCACACGAAAACAATCGCGTTGAGCAGCTTGTGTAACGTAATTCGTCTCACCATCATCAGAACCACTTGGTGCACCAAATTCAGTTATCCAGATTTTCTTCGCCGTATCGCCATTCGCCACCATAATCGTTCGAACGGTGGTGCCAGTCGGGGCAAGAGCATTCCCAAAATTATCGCCGCTACCCGTTGGGAACAGTGGAAAAGTATACGGATGAACCGCCACAGCATCAAAGGCACCGGTTGATGATCCACCAAGAGCTGAATAGACATCAGCAATAAACGTCTGTTGAGTAAGATGTTGATAATAATTACCGCTGCCAAGCGAGGTACCATCGGATTCAGAAGTATTGGCTAGACCACCGAGCAGAACTGTTGCCGAGGAGTCAATTCCCTTCACTGCACCATAAGCATTAGTAAGGAGAGTAGCATAACCACTCGGGCTGACTGTTTCATTTGAACTGGTATCCCAGTTTATATAATAGTTTTCTTCATTGAGGATTTCATACGTATGGACGCCTAGAGGTGAGTAAGTTGATACGGTTGAAGCCACAAATGTCGTGAAGGCCGTGACTCCAATTGTAATATCGTAGCCATCAAGGATAAGCAGCACATTTAATCCGGCATTGCGAGCAGCACGTACCATGCCGTCATTACTAATTGCTCCTGACGATACATAGAACGCATCGATCCGTACTGTCGTAAAACCAATGGCTTTCATACGTTGAAACTGTGATAAACCACTGTCACCGGCAGTCCGCAGTGGCACAGCAGATCCAAGCGAAACACCAACCGGATACGGAAGACTCATGTTCGTACCAGAAGCGAAAATAATGGAACATCAGGTCCAAAGCCAGAGGATGAAATAGTAGAAGGCAGTGATGTTTGACTTGCGATTGATCCAACTTCGAATTGTAAGCGACTTGAATAGTTGGCTGGAGGAAATGCATGACCAGCTGTACCAGCAATCTGTGGAACACTCGAGCCATTGAACAAAATTGCTGCAAAATAATCCAATCCAGCGGTTAGGCTCGCAGCAGTTCCTAGAATTGCCGTTTTCGTACCGGTTGATGTAGCGATAGAGGATTGATCAGCACTCGTACCAAGTAGCGTAAGAGTATTGGCGGTAGTATAACCTATATCATAAATTCCAATGAGGCACTCGCCACCCGTCAATCCTGAACCACCACTGGTTACGTTATAATCAATATGACTAACAGAGCCAGTCTGGTAGGCACAAAATCGGTTTAAATAGAGGTTATTATTAAAACCAATTGTTCCTGTGGCAAGGCGAGGGTCAAGAGTCCAACCAACTAAACCTTGATCAAGAGGTCCTGGCGCTGCTGGCCGAAATGTCTGCCCAGTTGGCCACGTTCCAGATATCCCATTGCCCGAAAAAGGTCCATAGACCATTGCGTTCGGTATATCGATAGCGAAACTGCCGTTTACATCTGACGCTAACGATGTTGGCGTACCCGTTGTAGCCCGCATCGAAGTGGCGGTTGAAACTGGTAACTGTGCGACAGGCACAGTTCCACTAACAAGTGTCGCGTAGGTACCGAGTGCCTGATATTTTCCACTAAACGTATTGCTCCATGTCTGAGATGAAGTATCAACAGTAATGCCTGCAGTCGGTGCTTCAAGAGTCCAGTCGGTACCACCATTAATAGTACCGTTAAGAATACGGCAGGTTCTACCTTTGATAAGTGCACCCGTTGCAAACTCCGTTGGTCGTGCCCAGGCACCCGAAGCAGGAGACCATAGGCCATTTTGGGAGGCAGTTGATTGAGCAGTCAGGAGTATAAGATCACCTACCGCAAGGGTATAACCATCAACCGTTTGTAAGCCCGATAGACTGCCCATATTAGTGATAGCTACCGCCGCAGCTGGAGTAAGGGCTGGTATATGTATATTAGACCGAGCACTCCCCGCATCAGATAGATCACTTAAGTTGTTAGCGGTTTGGACAAAGGCAGCAATACTCTCAGTGGAAGCAGAGCCAAGGCCTAAGTTAGTACGGGCAGTACTGGTAGATGCTACGTCACTAAGATTATTACTGGCTTGTAGAAGTCCAGTCACTGCACCAGTCATACCATCAACTGAGGATACTGCTCCACCACCTGATGGTGTAGCCCAGGCAGCTGCTGAGGATGAGGAGGCAGTAATAACCTGGCCGGAGGATGGAGTACCAGTAACTGCTACTCCATTAACCTTAGCCACTGTAGGAGAAGGCAGAGTACCACTAAGGTCTCCACCAGCCGTGGAGCTGATGGTAGCTGCGCTACCAAGACCGAGGTTTGTGCGGGCAGTAGAGGCTGAAGCTACATCAGATAAGTTATTCGTGTTTACCAGTGCTCCAGTGACTTGAGCAGCCGTGTAGTCTCCAGTCGTAGCAGTAACAGCGCCAGTTCTTCCAAAGACTGAGGAGACTGGAGCTGTGGTTGGGGTTTGGTTCTCCCACTTACCAGCACCGCTATTGTAAGTCAGTACCTGGTTGTTGCCTGGAGACGTAATCGTTACATCTGAATCAGAAGCAAGAGAACTTGATCCTCCATTGGGAGTCACCCAGGTTCCATCACCTCGTAGATAGTTTGATGAACTGGCACTGCCGGTTCCCAGGTTAGTGGCAGGAACCAGACTACTACTATTCAGTGGAGCATAGCCTGAAGCTGCTCCTTTATTAGTAGTCATCTCTGCACCTGCAGTAGTAACTGCAGTCGTATTTAATGTGCCATCTGCATTAAGAGAGACACTGAGGAAGCCATTGAGGATAGATCCCCATGTACCATCATCTCCTCCAGGTACGGGTAGGCGTTGAGTCATGATTCCTCTTTACCACCATAATCACCAGAGCTATTAAGCGAAATTATGCCTAGCTCTATGATACTTATAAATTCTTTTGTTTCTGATTTATCTGTAATAAGCATAATATCTATAGTCTATCGCTGTTCATGTGTGACAGTTTTACTTGATTAAATCATACCATAAGCGGAGACATTGTACATTTCGTTAGTACAGCGTAAGCATATACCCCCGCTCCCGTTTATCGTCTTTCTAAACGCCTGCTAGATAAATCGATTCATTAAAAGACCCGGTCGATATAACTTTATTGTCTGAACCTGATTAGATTGAGCGGAATAGCAGGCATAACATACATGCTGATTTTTTACATTGAGTCAACCTCCACAGCTCACACGTATTTTCAATATGAGTTCTGGAAGATGGGCAGGTATAGAAAAGGGAGGAGTGGAGAAGTTGGGAGGATAGGATAAAATTTGTTGAACAACTGCTCAACACATAGACAACTAAATTGTCATATATTTTTTACCTTGCCAGAGAACTTCTGCAACACTAGTATCGTTGGAACGACGTGCCTTAAAATACATTCTTTTAAATACTACGAACTTATCTTTTATGGACTGGCGTCCCCCGGCAGTCTTTGCCTGACGTCCGATAGCGGGTCAGAAGGCAAGCAAAGTGGGCGGAGTTTCCTGCCGGGGGACATTTTGTCCGAGCATTTAATAGTTAGCTCGTCGCGAAAATGGGGGGGGCCAAAGAGCCGTTTTTATGCAGACGCGGCATCAAAGGCGACACAGTCGCAGCTCTGTGTATACCCCCCATCGATAGAGGAACAGATTATCATCTGAAGTATTGTAGCGTCTAGCAAACGCCTACGACACGAGCCATTACACTGAGTCAAATAAATAACCCAGAACGCTCTCCTCCATCAAACTGAAGATCTAGTAGTACTTATTATACCTGCCAATGTGCAAAGTATTGAACACTCTGGATTCCCAGATGAAAGCTCAACCTAGCTTTGAGCAATATACCCTCACCGCTATCTGTTGTCAAGGGATTTTCACAAATATTTATTTTATCCAAAATATACCGGGAATGCTTAGTCAAACAACCAGACAATAAACTTTAATAAGTCACAGAATAGACTTTATCCACTAGCGGCAAGGTTGACGACCACCGTCAAGATTGACATTAAACAACACTCCGTTGATATTAGCAGCGTTGTCACTTGCGCAGAACTCAGCTTGGGTTTCTGGCGCATACTCTGCATTACCGATCCACTTGTCAGCTTTTTCATATGGAGATAATAACGAACAGCTGCTATATTGGTTACACTGTTCACTAATAATGCCTTGAGACAGAGGCTCCATATCGCTGACGAACGAAGCAATGCCAGTGTCATCAAGATTCTTGGCGATCCAACCAAGTTTGATGCTGTGCATGTAATCAGCAAGCGTCGTGAGATAAGCCTCCTCATTAGCTTGGGTAATCGTAAATGGAGTTGAGCCTTCGTTATTACTAAAGGTTTCATCTAGGTCGGTCTCAACCGCATCGAAGCCTTTCTGGGCACATTGCTGATTAATCATGCTCTCAATGATCGAGACGGCCGAGGCAGCATTAATGTTAATGAAAGACTCAGGGTAACCCGATAAACTACCCCCAAGGTCGCCGGCTGCTTGGAGTTGCGCATAGTAAGTGGTTGCAATACCCTCTTGGGCCGCCGTGTAGTAGTTACCAGCTGTACCAACTTCAATGTAACAAATGGCATGATCACCAGCTGCATGCAGAGCAGCCACTGTGGCGGCTGTATTTTCGATTCCATCAATATCATAGATGGTCGGGTTGTCACTGGGGGCGGTGTCACCGTTATAGGCAGTTACTCCTATACCCATAAGATTAGCATCAGCGGTAACCAGCGGGGTACCAATTTCCCACATCCAGTTAGCGTCAGCCGGTGGTTGCCACCAGACACCAGCCGTGGTCGTACCGCTGCTGCCGCCAGTACTGCCACTACCGCTAGAGGTACTAGTGGGCACAGCAATGGTAACAGTATTAGAGATTGGGCTATTATTGCCGGCTTGATCAGACGCAACGACGTAATATGAATACGACTGACTTGCCGTGGTAGTAGTATCGGTGTAGGCTGCTGCAGTGGCGGTACCAACGACACTGTAGCTAGCGGAACCAGCCGGAGCCCGGTAGACAATGTACTTAGCAACCCCGACATTATCAGTGCTCGCGGTCCACGTTAAGCTGACTTGCGTCGAATTAACAATATTACCCGCCAGATTAGTAGGAGCAGTCGGTGGGGTAGTGTCGGTTGGAGTGCTGACTGCCTTAGCTGGTAAGATCTCAACAGCTGCCAGATCCCAGCGATCACTAATTGGAGCAATGTCATTGATCGTAACCTTGGCACCCTCAGTATTAGTTGGGTTCGTTTGGCTCTGAGTCCAAGAAGTAATTGATTCGTTTTTATAGACATATTGGTCATTTAAGGTTTGATTCGCTCCGACAGTTCGGGCCTTATTGTTATCCCAGTCAAAACCAGTTGCCCAGACCCATGAGTTGGTTTGGGTTGAAGTAAGTGACAACGTTGGAGCACCACTTCGCCCTGAAGCAGTGGCGGTGGCGCCGTTGGTAGTGGTATTGGCATTTAAAAAGCCGACAATCGTAATATCGCCAGAATATTGACCGGTGGCTCGGGTAGCGGTAACGCTGGCATTAGTGATCGGGTTGACAGCAACAGCTTGCCAAATCTCTGCTGTACCGTTTTGGCCGTTACTGCGAGCTCGTAGGGTCCAGGTTAGCCCACCACCAGTCACAGCTTGGAATGATTCTTGCCGAGTCGTTGAACCCGGTCCATTAGAATCAATAAAAGCTTCAAGTAGTTCATTTGGTTGTTTGGTTGAAAAAGCAACCGAACTAATAGTTCGACTATCAGCACTCTGATGTTTACTAACAATGAAATCGACTGTAGGACTAATTGATTGGGCATTGCTGCGTAAAATGGCATAGGTGCCAAGACCACCGATTAAAATGGCGAACAAAAAAGCAGTAATATTATTGGCTTTAGAGCGGACTAGAAAGTTTGTCAGAAATCCCGAGTTATGTGACACTACTGGAGCGATAGGATTGACTGCATTAGCGTCAGACCGTTTGAACATTTTATGTCCTTTATGTGTTTATTTTTGTTATATATATCTAGACTTAAGCATAATCACAGATGCATTGGATTGCAACAGAAAGCTATCAAAAAAGTCGGTGGGGGCAGTTGTCTCATTCTGGTGGACTTGGAGAAATGAATCATAAACAGCATTAAAACACATGATAGTCTTACCATTATTTAGCAATGTAGTTGATTGTGCCAGGGGTTAGCTGGGAATTGCCTGCAGTGTCAATATAAATGCCTCAACAGCACTGATTGTATTCGTTTGAGCATCTTGACTCGCCTGAGAACTACCACACTCACCTTGAGGATGTATATACCAGTAATAGTAGCTACCTACATGCGCATAATCCGCACTACTGATACTATTTGCGCTGAAGTATTGAGATGGCGTTTGACCCGAGCTTGTACCGTCATCGTTTTGCACCATATCTGTAGAAGCATAGCGTTCAATAACGCCTCCACCATTTCCAGTACTTTGACAAGCTGTATCACTCGCATCTAACTGAGTGGAGCTAAAACTTGCATACGCGGGTGTAGCGTTTGAGGTGAGGGTATATTCAAGTGATACGCTACTACTTTCTGGAGCTTCTACTCCCCATTGGGATATTTGGAAATATTTTGTAGTACTAGTACCGCTTGTTTTCGCGGTAGAAGTACTGTTAGAGGTTGAGGAGTTTGTTGTTGAGTTACTACTTGTAGTTATGTGAACAATTTTTGGTTTATGCTCTCTGTGATATACAAACCAACCAGCAAAAGCTATAACAATAACGATAAATATGATTACCAGTGACTCAACGACAGTGAAGCCGCCATCGTTTCTATGAAAGTTACCCATCTTCTTTTACCTTATTTATATTATTTACTGCAAATTTAGTATAGGACAACCATTTGAATCTCACAATAGTTTGCTAGTTGATCAAACCGCACCTGTTTATATACTTCTCGACTACTTACGTCCGGATTGGTGAGTTTGAAAGACATTCATTCAAACACTTGGTGCGATGGATCGATTAGATTAAATATTCGGTTACTCTAACCTAATTAACAAATTATATATACTCACCGAATACCCGCCCAGAGGGCTTGACTGATCGGAGTAATACCTGACATGGTAATAGTACCTGGCAGTACCGTACCAGTACCGGCAGTCGCATATCGGGTTGTCGCTGTAGATAGATTAACGCTGGACGCTCCACTTCCAACTGCCGCTGCCCGCAGAAAAGCCGGTCCAGTGGTATAGCCAACCCAGTTTATTAGAATAGCAGCATAGAGATCACCATCCGGATAACCCTGTACTTGGGAAGCTAATGTGCCTGGTATCTCGATGGCAACACCTCCCGATTGGGCACTTGTCATGGCTGCCGTAATCGATGTTGACGACTGTAGTAGTGTTGCGGTGCCAGGCGTTGTCTGCCCCACATCATAAAGACCGGTAAAGCATTCGTTGGTTGTATAGCTTTGACCTGATCCGCCTGATGCGACAGCCTGAAGAATGAAAGAACAGTAAGTTATATCAGCGATTTGTTCTGGTGCTAGCCGTACTAAATAGATGGTACCATTCGAAAGCGCTAAACCTGAAGAGTAAAGACTAGGGTCACCAGTCCAACCAATATATCCTTGGCGAGCTGCTCTTCCAATGCCCCTTGGCTGCTGACCAGTTAAATAAAGCCACGAGCTGATTGGGGCTGGGTTAGCTGCATCATTAGTAATGGTTGGGTTTGTGATGGCACCAGTCCCATTGAAGAATCGTAACCTCCCCTCACCCTGGTATGCAATTGGCATTGTTATTTCAACGGTCGGAAATGTTGAGTGTCCTTCAACCCAGTTGTCATCTTCAAGTGCGCCAATAATAATGCCGCCACCGGTTTTAGAATTTATTGGCGCAGGGGCGCCTGATGTACGCTGGTAGGTTCCATTAGTATTAACAACAGGATTGTTAAACCGAACGCCGCCCCACCCGCCTTGGTGGGCACTGAATGGCGTGCTGTTTCCGTAAGCAATTGCCATGTTACCGATGGCTTCAAACTTGCTGAACTGAAAATCACAGTCTCGAAACATACGATTTGCATTAGCCGCATCTTGGTAAATCCCAACGGGACTAAAGCCTCTATGGCAGCGTATCTCGGTATGTGATTCAATAATGTCACACGCAGCATCGATATAAGTTGATGCAAAACTGTTACCCGTGAAATCGCATCCTTGGTAAAAATGATCTCCGTGATAAGAGTACCAGCGCACACCATTGAAATTATTGTTGCATATAACACTAATCAGCGTGATGTGACCCTCGGGAGTATTCGTGATTAAACCGTCCATGCACTTGAAAATACCAATATTCTGCAAGACACCCTTACCCTGAATTTCTATACCACTGGTACTGGCGACAGTGTAACTGTCGTTAACGCTTTGACCACCATAGGGTCCGGTTATGGAAAAATCGCGGGCAAATATAACTTGCCCAGCTGAACCCCCTGCTGGAGCAAACACAAGTGCAGCCATTGCATAACCATTAGTACCTTGTTGACCAAAGTTACCGACAAGATTAATGATTGTGTTTTGTTGACCCTGCCCACATAGGAATGGCGAGTTAATTGTCAGCTGAGCATTGATATAATAATTGCCTGCCTGTAATACCATACCTTTGCCTGAATTGGCAGAAAAAAAACTGCTTAGTGCGGCAGTATCTGTTGCGCCAGTTGCGTCGCCAGATGGAGTCGGTCCAAATGCTACATAATTCTTTGTCTGCCAACTTGCTGCTGACGTGCCTGTTGATACTAATAGCTGACCTGACGAAGCAGGCGTTCCACTGATACTGACACCATTAACCTTGGCAACCGTAGGACCTGGGTAAGTACCGCTCAGGTCGCCACTGGCTGTACCAGTTGGCGTACGACTGTTGGTAGTTGTTGGGTCAGTTGCATCAAGCACACCAGTTGAGCCTGCAGCCACTTTATTTTGAGCAGCGGCAGTACCTAGTCCTAGGTTAGTTCTTGCGGTTGCTACGTTGCCTAGGTCAGATAGATTATTCGACGCAGACAAAGCACCAGCTTGCTGGAGTGCGCTGGTATTCAAAGTACCATCAGCGTTTAGTGATACTTCTAGGAAGCCGTTAAGGATATCTCCCCACGTACCCACATCACTACCAGGTATTGGAAGGCGTTGGGTCATGGCTGGTTCTTATCTCCATAGTTACTACTGCTGTAGCCGATGGTATGGATTGAGGCAATAGTACCGGTAGGTTTCTTGCCAGTAAGAAAATGTATGATGGTAGATATTCCCATGAGCGAAACAATGCCAAGTCCTATTATGGAGACAAACTCTTTACGACTGACTGAACGATAGAAAAGAGAGTGCAGGGGAGAGTTCGCGACAAAAGCCTCTGTAATAGGCTGATTACTTGTTGTCTTGTTATCGGTTATAGCCATCATTTTATGAATCTAAAGACCCCAAATACTACCTTACTTATGCTACAAATAGCATATCATAAGCGATATTGCGGTCAACGGAGTTATGCGTAAGTATTCATTATCTCCAAGACAGGGGTAAAAAAATAATTAGTTAACAATTAATGAACTTAAGAGACATTCATTCGAACACCTAGTAGAGTGGATTGATGGTCTATAAATATCCCGAGCGCGTCAACGTACATTCTCTAAAACCAAGGCTATAAAATATTACCTTATTAAATTTAAGTAGTTATATAATCAAACTAATGATGAAAGCTACTCCAGAGCTAAGTCGTTCTGAAATATTAAGAGGTGCAGCTGTTATGGCTACCGCTATAGGCTTCTGGGCAACTTTTTTGGGTGCGAGATCATCAGAAGTAGTTCCGTCACCAGTACCTACGGCCAGTACTTCGCTCCAAAGCCTTGAGCCCTTCCGTCACAATATGTATATGTCAGTGGGATGCGATATGACGTACGATTCTCAATCTCGACAGGCTATAGCCGCACCGGACTATGCGTATACGAACCTATTGGTGGGAAAACCAAAAACACCTTCTTTTGAACTGGATGATCACATGACAAATACATTCTTTGTATCTGATAACGTGGGAGCGGTTGACGACCCTATCGATATAACTGATGTTAGTTTTGAGACGGATGGTAATAAGGCAGATATATTCTCAAGCAGCCCGTTTCTCGAGGTAGTACATGGTAAGATTATTCGACCTCAGGAAAACGTACGTCATACATTCGCCAACGGTGAGACTTTATACGGGAGTACGGGCATCGCTAACTATATGGTAGGTTATCTCGCTGGGATTTACACGGTCAATATCTCATGTAATTATGCCCAAACCATTGGGTACGTTAACCAAGAAGATAACTGAACTCATTTCTACCGAAGTATGTATGTTGTTAATCGTAGCCATGTCCGAATTGGTGGACTTGAGAGACATTCGTTCGAACACCTTATACAATGGGACGGCAAACAAAAGTTGAATAACTAAACCATCAATCCTGCGGTTGATAACATACTATTATTGTGACTCGTGAGTAGTAGAACCGTAATCGTGAATAGCTTGGAGTAAAAACAGAGCTACCTCGGTATGATTGACGGTAATCTGTGTTTCATTAGTGAACATTGTTTCGTAATCATCCCAACGTTCTCTTACTTCGGTTTCTAACAAATCAGTGGTTACAGCCGCTTGAAGTAGTGATGACACACTTTCCGAGAGTGGAGGACGAGGGACGGCATCACGGTCAGCTTCGGCAAAGCTGGCTAGTGCCTCATGGATTCTTTTCGCTCGATCTTTCTGCATAACTACCCGTCCATATCTCAAGTCTCTAACATTATCATGGCGATGCACTCTATTGATATCACCTATAGCTATAGCAAGTTGTATATATGGTACACGACCGGGGTCTATAGCAGTCGTAATATCTTCGATAGACGGAAACTTAACACGCTCTTGTTGGCTTGACATACATCTTTCTCCTGATGAATATGTCATTACAATAGAGAATCACGTAGCGCTTTGCAAGCAGTACTAGTTTATATTTTTTTACAGGGATAAACACCCCAATTTCACCATTCTACCGAAGTATGTACGTTATAAACTATGATCCTGTCCGGATTGGTGGGCTTGAGAGACTTTCATTCGAACACCTGGTCGGCTGGATACGTCAAATATTTTAAGATGGATTATTGGTAGCTGTATCGCTGAGACCAAGTATCTGTCTAGCTTCGTCTGATGCCTGCATAAACAAGTCCACAGATTGTGGATCGGTACCTATTCTACAAGCTTCGCTGAGACGTACACTAAGTGGAAGACCCTCAGGGATCTTAGAGAATATCTTACCCATGAGAATCTCCGTAACCAATGGACCGAACTGTTCTTCGGGGGTTAGAGGTTGGGGTGTTTCTGTTTGCCAAGGACGATCATGTGCGGTCGGAGGGCAATAGCTTTCGTCCTCATCTCTTCGTCTTCTTGCTGAGGCTTCAGTTTGTAATGCACTTAGTGCAACCCGTTCTCCTCGCCGTCCTGGGTCCCATAGCACACCTGGTTGTTCTTCGGGTAATCGTCCGTCATCAATCCATTCTGGATCTCCAGGCGATGGATATCTCGCTTTTGTGGCTTTGAATCTTTCAAACATAGCTCTCTCAATTTTAAGTAACTATTAGTATACTCCATACTAAAATCCCAATTTCGCCATTCTACCGAAGTATGTATGTCATCAATTACGATCCTGTCCGGATTGGTGGGCTTGAGAGGCATTCATTCGAACACCTGGTGGGGTGGGTGGAGTGTCTCATTAAATCAAAAGTAGCAGTCTTAAATAAACTTCCAATGTTCAATTAAGTGAACTATTCTACTCCAGCAGCTTGTCGGAGATCATTCGAGAAGTTCTTACTCTGTTTTCTACCAGAAAATAGAAAACGAGCAAAATATGCCACTTTAGGATTATAAAAATAAAATAGATAACGATAGTCAGTCAACTTGTTCTTTTGTCCGTTCATAAAGGCTATTCTGACCTGACCGAATAGATTCCCAAGCTTAATGTCAGGAGCTAGCTCATATTTGTATATTTCCTCGCTACTACCAGTATCAATAAGCGATAACCAGCCTTTATCGAGAGTAACTATTCCCTTTTTCGAACCAAAAACACTGCTAACTCCTGGAGGGATATACCAACATGGATACTGCGATGTAGCTTGAGTAGTACTATATTTCTGTACTGGGGAATCTGGTCCTGATTGTGGCTTCATAATTAATGTACGTTCCTTAGTTTTAAGCACCTTTATAAAATTGCACTACCATCTTT
The DNA here is from genome assembly GCA_963797185.1 of uncultured Candidatus Saccharibacteria bacterium. Lineage (GTDB taxonomy): Bacteria > Patescibacteriota > Saccharimonadia > Saccharimonadales > UBA4665 > CAWCON01. The sequence continues at coordinate 382,620 of CAWCON010000001.1, read as the reverse complement.
ATGGCGCCAATAATTCCCATAACAAAGCCAACAATTGTTATGAAACCAAAGATCATCAATGACGCCGTGCGAAGTGTTGAAGAGTGAAGTGAGTTAGCGACAACTACCACTAGAATTCCTGAAATGATCATTATACTCACACCCCACATTTGCAATCTAAATGTGTCTATCCTTCGTTTATTTGTATGCTTTTTTTGTTTGCTCATTAGCTTGACTACATACTAATATAAAGAATACCTGTTGCATAGTCTTATCCTAATGAAGATGTTTTCTGGACATTCAGCGCGATCACGTCCGGATTGGTGGACTTGAGAGGCATTCATTCGAACACCTGGTGGGGTGGATAAGTCAGATTGCCGAAGGAGATAATAAACGCTAGATGGTTTCGTATTGAACGACATGACCATACTTAGCCAGCACTTCTTGATCTTTAGTAAAAGCTCTGAGTGTTTTGCGGTACGGGCTTCTACGAGCGTCGACAACGGTTGTGGCTAATCCTCCCGTGAAGCCAATCATTCCCCCTGCTAGTGCGCCACCACCTTGAGCAACTTCAAAACCTGCAAATGCCATTGCGCCAGTAGTTACAGCTAACCCTCCCCGACGAAAATGACGAAGACGATAATTACGTTCTTCATACTCCTTAAGCTCGCCACTGAGATGAGATGACCAGCGTCGTGTGCCAAACAGTAGTAGCGAGTTAGTAGATTGTGGCTCTTGTGAAGCTTTAACCTCAATGGTTTTTGTATCGGTGTTGTAATCGACCTTTGGGTCAATCTCGCTACCTGCAGAGCCCATATAGTTTATAGCTTGCCTAATACCAGACATTCCCCAGGCAGCAGCAGGCGACAATGTAACAATCGGATTCCAGTCATTAGGTACTTCGGACTTGGCTGAATCTGCTAATTCCTCTAGAAGCTCACCGTAGCGTTGTTCGTCAAAGTTGACCTGGACACCTAGATTGTTGAAAGCTCTTTCATTTACTCGGAGTATAAATTCTGCCATATGTGTATTTAGTCTTCTACTCGGTGTCTTTGGAGCAGTTGGGCAGTCGCTAATGTGCCTACTACGCTTCTTAAGCCCAAAAGATTCGCCTCAGCATCAGGACGATACAATAGTTCGCGTACTGATTCGGTATCTTCCTCAGCGCTAACAATTGTTCTTTTGGCACTTATATATGGCGGGAAACCACTGGATGCCTCATAGTACGCAGCCGAAACTTCTGTAGTCGTGGTTGTTTCAGCTCGATCGTCTCGTTTTGTAACAATAACTCGTTTATACCCACTGATATCTGAGAGCACGGAGGCAGTACTGTCTTTTCCATCATTAAATTCACCGTCATGTAACCGCCATATGTGCGAGCCCAGTACGTTTGCTTCTCGGATTTTTACTCTACCAATTCTCGTTCCATTAATATTCATCACTTATCCTTATTCTTGTAATACATCCAATTCTATTACTGTCAAAATAATTAGCAAGCAATAGAATAATTACGATATACCCTACCATACATTTGTCGGAACCTGATTTTTTTGTTATAAGAGAGTGGATGAAACGAGGTTTTGATTATTTAGTCTCTAGCGACAAGGTACAATTCGATCGAGCAGTATGTTGCGCGCTGGCGCCACTGGTTCGAGCAAGTGGGGTGGTAGTAGCTAGCTATATCAAGCGTGGGCAGTCTCCTGATATTGCTCCAATCCTCGATCAACCACGAGTAGGAAAAGGCGGTCATGTCTTTCCGATCCATAAATTTGTGACGCTTGATCCTGCCACCAAAGAACCGTTTAACGCCACTGCCGTTAAGCTAAGAAGATTTGGTCTGGATGAATTAGCGCAGGTTCGTAACATTCGCGAAGGCACGATGCATTTTACGGGCTGGCGTCCAACCTTACCACGTCACTACGAGCAGTTTAGAGATTTATTGGATCCATCATTACGATCCCGTCATGATTATTTGGTGAGTATCTCTCATCCTGGCATCATTAGTTCGTTTGGCGTTTTTCTGCATGAAACCCAAGGTGATGACATTGGACAAGACGATGCGATGATGCAGGATCCCGACGGGGCACAAGTTCGAGCCGAGATGAATCTAAAAGATGCGATGGATGCATCACCAGCGCATGATCTGAAGTTGATGGAACGTTTGGTTGGTCGGGCGATTGTAAGCTTGCTGACATAATATAGGTAGCCTCATGATGCATGTGCTTACTATTCACCTTTTTTACCTTTAAATTAGCATACGAAGAGAACCTGCCATGTCTAACAGGACCCGAAGCTAAAGCATTTGATGAAGTCAACGTGATCCTGTCCGGATTGGTGGGCTTGAGACTTTCATTCGAACACCTGGCCGGGTGGATAAGTATCATTAATAAAGCCGGATTCAAGGATGTTCATTTTTAAGTGGGGGCACACTTTAAACAATTGCAGGACCTTCAGCGATTTGAATGGGCGAAAAAGGCAGCTTTAGCCTTCGTCTTCGCCTTCTTCCCCCAGTGCCATTGGAAACGCGAAACTCTGCAATAACCGTGCCGGGTCCATAGCCGTCTTGCTCCTCTTCTATTGTTGGTGGTCTGTAACGCTGATCAAGTATTTGGTTGTTGGCTAAAATTCCAAGAGCGAAGTTTACCCTCAAATACCTATACCCTTCCTCTCTTGGCTGTGTCGTTTCTAGTAAGAATTGCACCTCCTCAGTTGTTCGCCAAGTGGGCGGAATGTCTTCTTTGAGAGTAGACAACACGAGTTCCTTGTAATTCATATTGGGAACTATAACAAACAGATCGTCAGGTTATCAACGCCGAGTAACATATACTAGACCAGTATTTTGTTAATGCCTATGCTCGATTTGGTGGGCTTGAGACTTTCATTCGAACACCTGGTCGGGTGGATATACTCGCTTACTGGGAATTAGACAGTAAGAGCGATGACCCTTGAACTATAGCCATCTTATTGACATATATAGCATAAGCGTAGTACTTTAAAAGTAAGTTCTTAGAAACAATACGCTAAAAGTTAAAAGAAAACAAAGGATATAAAAAATGGGTGAAGAAAACCCTCAACAAGATCCGAGTCAAATTATACCGCTAGAAGGGCAACAGCCACCTCAGCAGAGCGAACACCAACCTGAACACACTGAAGTTAATAATCTAGTCGGAGGCGAAGAATCCACTGAGAAAGTTGCCGTAGATTCTCATACCGAAACACCTGATAATTCGGCCGAACAACCTACCGAACCCATCCATCTAGCTTCGATTGACCACGATGAAGATAATCTCGACAGTACCCGCATTGAAGATGAGTCTAAGGCCTTGCGTATGGCGCGGTCAGGTGATCCATTCAGAACAATGGCCGCTAATAACCGGAAGATTGAAGCTCAGAAAGGTTTAGCAGCTGATCTAAACAGTAAGTTTGAAGAGATCGATAGCAGGTCTGATCCCTCACTATTCCAAGTTAGAAACCGACGACAGTACCGTAGAGAACGGAGCACAGCCCTAGAGCAGAGAAACCAAGCTGAGAACGATTTTAATACGTCAAATAATCGTGCCTATCGAGAACAGCACGCGTGGTCTAATGATTTGCCTGGGTATGAAATGGCTTTATCTACTGATCCAGCCCAAAGAGCCAAATATTATGACGAGCGAGCGGCTAAAGTAGAAGAATGGGCAGCCATACTTCACGACCATCCCCTAAGCGAAGCTTTCCATGAATCACATCCTAATGTATCCGTATCTCCTGCTAGCCTATATCAACTCGAACTAGAAGTCCAAAAAGACCTAGACTTAGCAACTGACTATGAACATCTGGCCGAAAACATCTACAACAAAAAGGTAGAACAAGAGGTCAGGAAATTTGAAAATTATTGGGACATTCAATCACTACTTGAAAAAGCCGATGAGGTAGCAAACCAAGAATATGACCGTATACAAGCCGAGCTAGATACAGTACTGGACTCATCGCGAAGCTTCTATCAGGAACTATTTAAAACCGTTGTGGTTCAGCCGTTGCGCAATAAAGCAGTAGCAGTACAAAGCATGCTTGATGAAATTAAAAGTGGGCAAGCTGCACAATAAACTTGTGCATAAACAAATAACACAGTCTAGGGTTGTTACGAACGGTTTAAGCTAATAAGTACGGTCACGCCCTCTGATCTTCAGCAGAAAAAAGTCTTATTGCATTCAGTATTCCCCGATCCTGTCCGGATTGGTGGACTTGAGAGATATTCATTCGAACACCTAGTGGGGTGGATTAAAGATTGTTACTCTGAAGCCAGTTACTAATAACGTTTTTTACTTCGTGCCACTTCTTGTCACCATCTTGTTCGCTCCAGAAACTGTGCTCCGCATGACTAACTTTCACTATTTTTTTCTTTAGACTTGGGATTCTACTGAAAAATAGTAGCTGTTGCTCATAAGGTGTTGTTGTATCTTGATCACCCGCCATAAGTAATACAGGCATTGTCAGTCTGCTGGCGTTAACTAATAGATCATATTTCTTTAAATCTTCTACTACTCCCCAGCCAACTCTTTTAATAACTCCGGGCTTGGAACGACTTACACTTTCAAAATACCCTTTCTTTTCCCATTCATTCATAAACCCAGGATCATGTGCTTGCTTGTAGTCGTTATACACACGAAAATTAATTACCGCCGAGATTGGTGCAATGCAGAGTATTTCAGACGGATGGTTCTCGGCATACCAAGCAGTAGACGTTCCTCCCATACTATGACCACATAAAGCAAATGGCTGCTGGAACCACGATTGTGTACGTGCCCAATTAATGACGTCTTCTAGATCTTCAATATAACTGGTATAGGTTACGTCCATAATATCGCCTTCACTTTCGCCAATTGAATGAGTGGCATCAAACCGGACAACTCGAAAACCATTCTCCAAAAATGCGTCAGCGAAAGCCTGGATATGCTTCTGTTCAATATGCCCACCTTGACCATGAGCGATAAATACTAGTTTTTTAGGACTCTCTGGAACATCGACTCTTATTACTAGCTTTAGACCGTGACGGTTTTTGATTGTTATCTTGCTCATTCCGTCTTATTTTACCTGTTCCCCGAGAGTTCTGTCGAAGTTTTCTCGATATTCAGCGCGGTCACGTCCGGATTGGTGGGCTTGAGAGACATTCATTCGAACACCTGGTGGGGTGGGTGGAGCTGACAGTCACTAAGCTACAGTAACTACGTTCAATGTAAGTAATATAAACTACCTGTAGCTCTTGATACTATTTCATTCAGGAGGACTCTCTTGAAAGAGAAATTGTTTGACCGTAAGTCCGTTGACGCTAAAGCCCTTGGTATGTTCATCCTCAAGCCATTTCTCAACTTCATCAAAAATGACACCTGGGGGCGAGCAATCTTCGGACCATTGATCGGCAGAGGCAGACTCTCTTATTGCGAGTACCCAATGAGCAGCCAATGAGCCAAGTCTGCGCATACTCTCCTGTTTTCTTACTAAACTAAAATCTCGTGGCTTAAGTATATCCGCCACTAAGCTGGCTGCAAAAAAGCCGGCAAAATCCTCCAGCAATGGGTTATCAGAATCTTCACTTGCAAGCTTACGCAAAGCTTGCATCTCTTTTTCAGTCAATATACGTATATTATCAACACCATATGGATCTAGTTTTAGATGTCCGGTCCAAGTATGTCTGTCCTCGCTCACGAAGCCCGTGACCACAGACGGTCTTTGTGGTGTGTTTTCTGGTGATAGCATACTAAAAATAGTATTGATTCTGGTTGACATGATGTCAAGTTATTAACCGGAAATACATCAAGACAATCTACTCCATCCTGTATCTAGTGACGGCACAATTCCTTTATGTCCGGATTGGTGGACTTGAGAGACATTCATTCGAACACCTGGTGGGGTGGATAAGTGGGATTGTTAAAGAATTCAGTAGCTATGATACTAATCTATAGACCTATGACGAGGGAATCTGGGGATTAGCGTCTGATGCCCCATTTGAATCCTCACACACGAAGATGACCGATCGCGATAGGCTTCTTCTCGGAGACGCTGATTATTACTTGCCGCAATTAATCTACTCACCCGCAAAGCATCTTCTTCTATGAATTCTTCCTGTTGAGGTTCAATACCTAAGCTACTAGGATCGTTTATCTCTATAGTCGCAGATTGTAATGATTCGTTTGTAGTTTCAAAGCTACTCATGTAAATATAATAACCCTAAAATTAATTACTCGCGTCAAATATCTGAAAGAATCGTAATGAGATAGATAACTTGGTCATTGTTCAGGTGGTACCGCAAGTGACTAAGGTTCGACAGTTGCAACTTTGGTGGGCTTGAGAGACTTTCATTCGAACACCTGGTGGGGTGGATAGGCTGGCAAACATTGCCTTTCTCTAGGTATTTACGACATCCGATATAGTATATTGTGTAATAGCATGAAATATCCTGAAGCACCAGCTTATGAGCCCACACCATTAGAGACAATTCATATTCAATATATTCATGATGCCCACAATGACGTCCTTCCTGTCCGTGTAGGCGAAATTCCACTGTATGATCTGCCTGAGGGTACGGAGACAAAGGAATCCTTACTAAAAGACCTTTCTCCAGAACAAAATCGGCTGCTGGCATTACAAATTGAACATAAAATGGCTGCTACTAAAGCGCTGACCGACCTTCATGAGATCGCGGCACGCCGCATCAAGAAAGGTTTCACATTATCAGCACTTGCGGCATTAGCAATCAGTGGTGGATTAGATTATTACTGTAATGTTCACAATCTGCCAGGTCCGAATTGGTTCCCACCAGGTGGTAGTCAAGTAGGGATTGGAGTTGTGGGAGTAATTGCAGGATTTGGCTTTTTTAATGCTCGCAACGATCCCAATGACCATACCGAAGAGCTACAAAGACTACATACAACAAGTAAACAGTTGCAAGACATGCTGCCCTGGGTCGTTAAGCATAGCGATGAGCAAACCATACCACACAACAGTTAGTATGTAGTTCTAGTGTTCAGCGATCACGTCCGGATTGGTGGACTTGAGAGACATTCATTCGAACACATGGTGGGGTGGATGAAGATAATGATCAATAATTTCTAAACTTCTATCGACTGACTTGACCCGTTACTCCTATATTTATATCTGACGGTAATCCATTTTTGAGCATTGTCTGTTGTGTCCACTGCTCGAGATCAGGAACAGAAATCTCTTGTTCGCACAAACAATCCCACCACCTTCCGTCGATATCCTTTGCTATCGATAAATAGTATTTTAATTCCTGGGAATCGATGCCTCTTAATCCCGGTAAAGGGTCAAAGAAGCGACCAGCAATAAACTCTGCCGCGTTACTTTGTATATTGAGACGACTACCATATATATGCCCTCCGAGAGACCAGATACATATCCAGGGGTGAGCCCCTCCTCCTGTATTCAAACATGCAGTTGAGCATTGATTACCATTAAGGCGAGGTGATGTGAACACCGGTCTGGGCTGAGTTTCTCGTCTTCTTCGCCCTTCTGCAGCAATAGAATCTGATTGTTGGTGCTTATAAGCCTTAACTGCATATACAGCTGCAACAATAGCTGCCGGTGTAGCTATAGTGCCGATCCAAGCAAGTACTTCATTCATTACGATCACTCAGTGTAGTAGTTCAATTTATTTCTGGTTAGCTTCTTTCCTAACCTCGCGCCTTACTTTATCTAGGCTTTCAGCGTGGTATCTTTGCTTCAAACTACCCAAAGTTGTATTATCCCGAAATCTATCGAATTCTGGATAATCAGGTTTTAGGCTTTTCATTTGCGCATCACTTCTTTTTTCCCGAATACGCCCATTTTTATCTGTACTTCTATTATCTAGTCCCATTTCTAACTCCTCAAACTCCCTCTGAGTTGATCTTTAATTGGCACTCAAATTATAACACTGCTAGTCAAGCACTCTCAACAAGCGAGTGCCAATTTCGCCATTCTACCGAAGTATGTATGTCATAAACTACGATCCTGTCCGGATTGGTGGGGATAAGAGGACTTGAACCTCCATGAGCCGAAGCTCACTAGCTCCTGAAGCTAGCGCGTCTACCGATTCCGCCATATCCCCCCAAATTAATAAGCACGTTCCATCTTATCATAAATATGGTTGCCTAGTCGTTGACTTTCGATTGTAGTATTTCCCAATCCTGGACATTATCAAATCTATCGGTTTGATCATTGATAATACGATCACTCAGGCCATAAACAGGTTGATGGGTAATATATAAAAATCGTGGTTGATATAAACCAAGCGCTGGAGCATCCTGCTGCCATGCTTGCAAAAACGGTTGGTACTTCACAACCCGTAGTGCAGGATCAGCACGAGTTCGCCCCGCTTCAAGCGCTTGATCAGCTGCTGCTGATTTATAGTCAGACAAGTTAAGAGGTATGCCAGTACTCCCTTGTGTTTGGCTGCTATCCCAATAAACAAAGACATCCGGGTCAACCCCAATTGAGATCCCATAAAGAAGGGCTCCATAATCCCCATAAGCAACCGTAGCTTGAAGATCAGTGTCATCCTGCAAAATAACTTGAGCGTTTACACCAACCGCTTTCCATTGTTTTGAAAGCATACTCGTAACATAAGAGAAATCCTGGTCATTTGACGCAAATAACTTAAAGCTTAATGGCTGCCCGTCTTTGTAACGAATACCGTTAGTACCCATTATCCAGCCATCACTTTGTAATTGTTGATTGGCAGCAGCAACGTCTGTTGGAGACTGTTCATAGCTTGGATTAAAGGCCAGCTGGTTTACGAGCAACGGCTCACGAACCGGTATTACGGGGTAACCAAGTCCTGAGATAATTTGATTGACATTAGCCGACTTAACTAATGCTTGTCGGACATTAACATCTGACAAAACCCCACTTGAGGTCTTGAAGAATACCATATTTGCCGCCGTTAATGGCATGCTGTAAATATTAATTTTCTTATCGCTTACTAGGCTTGAAGGGATACTATCTAGGCCAGCCATCCCATTTAAATCGCCACTTTGAAAGCTACTTATCAATTGACCTTGGTCATGAAAGGCATGTACTACAAAGCTGCTAAGTTTCGGCTTACCGCCATTGTAACCACTAAACGGCAACATTGTTATCTGCTCCTGTCTGGTTTGGGGGGTATTGCCTTCAACTTCTAAGTCCTTCCAGATAAATGGACCCGCACCAATTGGATCAGTATTAAATGATGCTGATCGCATATCAATCATGGGTATATTTGACAATAAGTGTTCTGGAATAATCCCATTCGTTAAGGAATAAGGGAAAGAACTTAAAGGATTGGAAAGAGTAAAGGTCACTGTTTCCGGGTTAACTTCATTTACTTGAACATTCTGCCAACTCTCGTTAAGAGGTGAGTCAGCATTTGGGTCTTGAATTACTTTATAAGTAAAAACAACGTCAGCCGCTGTCAGAGGCTGACCATCCTGCCACTTTAAATTCGGTTTTAGTTGGACAGTGTATATTTTTCCCGTTGAATCAACACTCCAACTCTGCGCTAAGTTTCCTACCAGTTGATTCTGGGTATTGTATGTTAGTAAGCCAGAGAAAACTAACTGCGAAACAGCCGTATCGACTGGTGTTGTTGCGTAGACCGGGTTAGCATTCGTTAAATCACCTAATATACCTTCTGTGTACGTGCCGCCAGGCACAAACGCCGGGGTCTTATAGTAATCCTGCAATACCCGGATCTGTATACCAACGATCCCCACGAGCAATACCAGTAAGCCAAGCCAGCTACTAACAAAGCGCCAGACACTCGGTATCTGCCCAAGACGATGAATTATATGTTCATCGATTTTTTCACCAGTTTGAAGATAAAGGCTTTCGACCTGACGCGTTCCACGACGCAATTTTTGGCGTAGACGAAATCTGTAGTCGTGAGTTGCCATTTTTTAGCAATACTAACGACTAATTAGGTAACGATCCCTAGCGCCAGCGAACCAGTAAAGAGAACTGCCATAATAATAGTGAGTTGGAACAGGGTCTTATCAGTACCACGGCGAGTCATATTAACTTCACCGCTTCCGCCAAGGCCGGCTCCCAAAGAAGCACCTCGTGTCTGGACCAAAATCAATAACACCATTATTAACATTGAGCCGATTGTAATGTAATTAAAAATATTCATATATCTTCCAAAATAGTCGTCACTAGATAGTTTATCAGTCCAATGACCACACCGACAAGTATAGCAGCCCCAAAATTAGTCACATGCAACGGCCGATACAGCTTACTCGCCAGATAAACCATCAGCCCATTAATGACAATCATAAACAAACCAAGAGTAAATAACACCGCTGGCAGCGCCAGAATGACTACAATCGGTTTAATGACAATATTGATTACCGCCAAAACTAAACCGGCGATAATAATAACAAATATATCGTTGTTATATGTTAGTCGACTCCCAAGTAATGCCGCAGCAATCCACAGGCCCAAGCTACAAACAATCCAGCGAACGAGAAAACGGACAAGTGGTTTTTGAAGGATCTGATGCATAAGCAGTATTGTAGGCTAGCAAAGAGCGGTCGACAAGCGTTCGCTTAATACATTAATGCCAGTTTCCGTGATAACAATATCATCTTCAATACGAACACCGATTTTCTCTTCTGGAATATAAATGCCAGGTTCTACTGTTAAAACCATACCGGGTGCCAGTGGTTGTGTGTAATCACCCGCATCATGAGGATCGAGGCCTAAAAAGTGAGATGTTGCATGGGGAAAATAGTGACGAATATCTGTAGTTGTTATCGATTTAATCAAGCCAAGTCTGTGGAGTTGTTCCCCCATAAAATGAGCAATTTGCTCTTCGTATTCTTTCATAATCACACCTGGTTTTAGTTGAGTGTAAGCAAAAGATTGGGTATTGAGAACTGCCTGATGAATTTCCGCTTGGCGTGACGTTGGACTTGCAGTCACAGATACGGTTCTCGTAATATCTGCAGCATAATGACTCACCTCAGCTCCAACGTCAACGACTACTAGGTCACCTTTACGCAAGGGAGCATCATTATCAACCGAGTGCAACGTACAAGCCTGCTCACCACTAGCAACAATTGGGCTAAAGGCGTGACCACTCGCTCCACGACGTCTGAACCCTCGGCTCAAATCTGCCTCAAGTTCATAACCATACGAATAACTCCCCTTTTGTAATAGCGTCTTCACTTCGTTTATAGACGTTATAGTGGTATTAATGGCTGCTTGAAGAGCAGCAAGCTCAGGTAATTGTTTTATCATTCGAAGGCGACCTAATTCGAGTCGAATATCTTTGATACGCAACGAGGCATTAATTCTTTTTAACTTTTCAATTAACTGACCCCTGGACGGATTGGCGTATAAACCAAACGATTCAATATAAGCGGGCAATGCTCCGAGAGTAGAGACACTTTTAGTACCTCGCAACTTAGATCGCAAACGCTTCCAGCCATCTTTTGCAGCCATAACTGCCGTAATACCTGACACATTCGTAAGCTCACTGTTATCAATAGCTCCATCAAAGACTTTCTGTGAATCAGTTTGATCAGGAACGATCAAATATTCATTTTTGTCCTCAATCACAAGAATAATGTCTGGTTGATTAATCCCTGTTAGATACCAGAAATTTGAATCTTGTTGAAACGGAAAGGAGCCATCACTGCTTCGCTGTAAGAGACCATTGGCAGTAACAATAATTAAATCACTGGTTTGAAGGTTTTGGCGTAATTTTTGTCGATTACGAATGAAGAAATCGGCATCAAATAGTTGTTTCATTATCAGTTACTTTAGTATATCGGTCCTATAATAGCGATACTATCAGCTAAGGTACTTCTTAATAACCCTAGCTTTGGCCAGGCCAGTTACTGTTGATATTTCCACTTCGCTAGCAGATGAAATCCCGCGAACACTGCCAAATACGCGCAATAACTTCCGACGAGTAGCTGGTCCAACGCCGGGTATTTCATCAAGACTACTACTCGTTTGACGTTTCGCTTTCAGTACCGAATGATAACTGACGGCAAAGCGATGGGACTCATCACGAATTCGTTGCAATAATTTCACCAAATTCGTGCTATGAGGCAAGTTAATTAGTATAAAATCCTGACTCTGGCTTACGAATCCGCCCAGCTGATGCAGCACATCATCATTCAACGTGACGTTTGATTTAGTAATGTGAATAACTACCTGCTCCTCTCTCTTGGCAAGACCAATAAACGGTAGCTGACTTTGCCCCATTTCGTCTCGGGCTTGTATTGCTGCATCGAGTTGGCCCTTGCCACCATCAATTAACACGAGACTCGGTAATCCCCATGATCGGCGGTTCTTTTCGCTCAAACGACGCATAAGGGTTTCGTGCATATTATAAAAATCATTGTTGTGATCGATGTGAGTTTTAAATTTGCGGTATTCACTCTTGTTGCTCACCCCGTTCGTAAAGACCACCATACTGGCAACTACATCACTCCCTTGCATATGACTAATGTCATATCCCTCTATCCGTTTTGGGTAATTCTCCAAACCAAGCAAATCAACTAATTCGTTCAGGGCATGATCCTTGCTGATATCGAGAAATTCCTTGTCACTGAACACGATGTCACGACTGAGATTTTTAAGCGCAAAAAGTTGGTTTCGAACAATGGCAGCTTTTTCAAAATCTGATTGGCGAGCAGCGCTTTTCATGTCATGCTCCAGGTCTTTAACTATAAGTGTGCGTTTGCCCTCGATATAGGCAATCAGTTTCCGTAAGTTCGCCCGATAGTCTTCAAGACTTGTTTTTTGTTCTTCGAGACCAGGGTCCAAGCCCAAATGATAGTCTAACGTCACTCTTTTCTGGCTGACACTGCGAGAAACTGCGTAGGGGAAAACACGCCGTAATAATTTTAAGGCTTTCTTAACACTAAAAGCACTTAGATATGGACCAAAGTATCGAGCTCCATCATCAAGTGGTCGTCGAGTAAGACCAACCGTTGGATAATCACTATTATAATTAATCCTGATGTAAACCATCGACTTATCATCACGCAGCAATATGTTATAGCGAGGCATATATCTTTTAACCATCTCAGCTTCAAGAAATAATGCCTCAATCTCGCTATCAACCACCATCCAGTCAGTGTCGACTATTTCACGAAGTAATGCTTCTGTTTTTGGGTCTCGATTACGCGAGACTTGAAAATATTGACGCACGCGATTACGCAAATTGGCCGCTTTACCAACATAAATAATTTCGTCCGAAGCATCTTTGTGAAAATAAACACCAGGCTGCGTGGGCAACTTCTCCAATTTTTTACTAAGACGCGAATTCATGTTGTTTGTTGCAGCTTGGTGCAACGTTGACTACAAGTTACCAGCGTCTTGCAATTATCGCAGAGCAAAATCAGACGGTTACACTCTTTATTAGCACAATTAACATAACGACTTGTCTTAGCCTTACATTGGCGGCAAGAACCTATATCTTTCGACCCATCACTGAAAGCCACGCTCATACGTTTATCAAAAACGAAGCATTTCCCTTCCCATGATCCTTGGTCTCCAATCAACTCTCCGTACTTTACGATCCCACCATCCAATTGGTAGACATGTTTGAAGCCTTTCTCTTTCATCAAAACCGAGAGTGTTTCGCAACGTATTCCCCCAGTACAATAAGTAATTACAGGCTTGTTCTTTAAGTCGTTATACTTCTGTTTATCAAGTTCGCTCGGGAAATCACGAAAATGATTAACACCTGGCGTAATAGCATTTTTAAAGCGACCGATAGCACTTTCGTAGTTATTCCGGCCATCAAACATAACGGCGTCCGGGTGTTTAGCGATAAATTCATCGAGAGCAGCCGGTTTTATTCGTTCACCCCCGTTAGCAACTCCCTTTTGATTAACAGTGACTGGCAAGTCAGTGCCTAGCGTTACAGTCTCAGATCGAACCTTTACACTCAGACGAGGGAAATCGTCACGACCACCATCACTCCACTTGAAATCAATGTCTGAGAAAAGGGGATGGCGACTGGTTTCTTTTATATATCGTTTCAAATCTTGTACGTCACCCCCAAGCGTGCCATTAATCCCCAAAGTAGATATCAGAATTCTGCCCTTTAGATTATTGTTCTCACATACTAACTTTTGCCACAGACATAGAGCAGCAGTGTCGGACAATGGAGCAAATCGGTAAAACAAGATGATTTTTTCCATTGTCTACCTGCGCTATATATTTTTTAAACTAAACGTTACTCTGCTTTATCTTGCGCTTGTTTGTCGTCGCTCTCAGTTTCGTCAGTGGTTGCACCGGATTCTTCTGCTTCACCAGCTTCGGCCTCAACAGACTTAGCGTCTTCAGGTTCTGCCGTTCCACCAGCAGCATCATTCGCAGCAGCCAAGGCACTCGGTTCATAAACAGTCGCGATGGTGTGTTCTGCTTCGGTTAAGATCGTAACACCCTTAGGTGGAACAATATCAGCAACGGTTATCTTGTCGCCAATCTCAATCAATGTTGATGCATCAATTACCAACTCATCGGGTAAATTACTGGGAATTGCTTCAACTTCAACCGTATCGAGCTGGGTTATAACGATTAAACTAACCTTTTCGGCTGGGATATCATCACTAAGTCTAACTGGTATTTCAGCAGTTACCTTTTCGTCAGCACTAACGGCCCCGAAAACAATGTGATTTAAACGGTGTTGATGTGGCTCAAATTCAGCTGTTTTAATAAGTGCTGTGTATGACTTATTGCCAACTTTTAACTGGAGAGCATGGTGGCGACCAGCTTGCTTATAGGCTCGGTACATCTTAAGGTACTCAGCCATAACATTAACTGATGCTTTACCGTGGTCATGAATAACCGCTGGCACCATACCTTGTTTTCTTAATTGTTTTACTGCTTTCCCTGTAACATCTCGAGCTTCGAGAGTCAGGCTGAGGTCTTCCTCGGACATTAGAGCTCCTTAATACAAAATCTATCGTTCTCTATTATAACAGATAACAATAAAAGTAAGAATAAACCGATTGGACATGACAGAATAAAGCAGGTAGTCTAAAAAAATGTTAGACCCGACTCATTTAATTGAAAGCGGTGGGATTATCCTCGTCGCACTCCTCATATTTGCAGAATCAGGCATGATGGTTGGTTTTTTCTTCCCGGGCGATACACTACTTCTCAGTGCTGGTGTTTTCGCTGCTCAAGGGAAACTATCATTAAGCTGGTTGATTACATTCGTAGTTATCGCTGCAATCGCCGGTGATAACACTGGCTATCAAATTGGTCGAACAATGGGTAAACGTTTGTTCCGCAAAAAAGACGGCCTTTTCTTTCGACAGGAGTATGTCGAACAATCTGAAAAGTTCTATGAGCGCTATGGTGCCAAGACTATGCTACTGGCACATTTTATCCCCGTTATTCGTACATTCGCACCAATTGTAGCCGGTGTCGGTAAAATGCCGCGCCGAACATTTATAATTTTTGACGCCATCGGTGATTGTGCCTGGGCGGTACTTATTATTCTACTTGGTTACTGGTTTGGGAGTAAAATCCCAAATATTGACCATTACGTCCTGCCGGCAGTAGCTGTCGTCGTTGTCTTTAGTTTTGGCCCAATGTTGTATCACATTGCTAAAGCGATATGGGAAAAACGCCGTGGTAGACACAGTGATCAATAGATATTGATCCGTATTTTCCTAGAGCATTTTCTTAAGATAGCTGCCAGTAAAAGAGCCTTTATGCTGAGCGACTTGCTCAGGCGTGCCAGCAACAACCACCTTGCCGCCAGCACTTCCCCCTTCTGGCCCCATATCGATCAGCCAGTCAGCGTTTTTAATGACATCGAGATTATGCTCAATCACGATCATACTGTTCCCAGTATCAACAAGAGCATGTAAGGTATGAAGTAACTTCTTCACATCAGCTATATGCAGACCAGTTGTTGGCTCATCTAAGATATAGAGTGTTCGTCCAGTTGGTCGTCGACTCAGTTCGCTGGCAAGTTTTATGCGTTGGGCTTCGCCACCAGATAATTGAGTCGCTGGTTGCCCTAATGTGATATAACCTAGTCCTACATCAACCATAGTTTGTAGTTTGCGAGTAATTACTGGGATACTATTAAAAAATTCAAGGGCTTGTTCACAGGTCATTGCCAGCACATCGCTAATGGACTTGCCCTTGTAATGAATTTCTAATGCTTCTCGGTTATAACGTTTGCCGTGACAAACTTCACACGGCACATAAACGTCTGGCAGGAAGTGCATTTCAATCTGAATGATGCCGTCTCCTGCACAGTTTTCACAACGACCACCCTTAACGTTGAAACTGAATCTGCCTGGCGAATAGCCACGTAGACGAGACTTCTGGCACAGCCGCAAATAACTCTCTAATCGGTGTGAACAAACCAGTATACGTCGCTGGGTTGGAACGTGGTGTCCGTCCAATGGGTGACTGATCGATAATAATAACTTTATCGAGCTCTTTAATACCTTCAATATCATCATGCTTACCAGCTACCACATTGGTACGATTTAAGCGAACCAGTAGCTCCTTGGCTACTATGTCGTTAATTAAACTAGACTTACCAGAGCCGGAAACACCACTGACAACAACCATTTTTCCGAGTGGTATGCTCACATCAATGTTCTGTAAGTTGTTCTCACGGGCTCCGTGGACTATAAGCGACTTGCCATTCCCAGCCCGTCGTTTTTTTGGTGTTGCAATTGTTTTCTTGTGTGAGAGATACTGACCAGTTATACTCGCATCGTTTTGAGCAACTTCCTCCGGCTTTCCACCCGCAACTACTTGACCACCATGGATGCCAGCCGCTGGCCCAATATCAAGCAAATAATCAGCACTGCGGATTGTTTCTTCATCATGTTCAACAACAATAACCGTATTACCAAGATCACGCAAATGCTGAAGTGTGGCAATTAATCGGGCATTGTCCCTCTGATGCAGCCCAATACTTGGCTCATCAAGCACATACAGAACTCCCATCAAACCAGAACCGATTTGAGTAGCCAATCTTATTCTTTGGGCCTCGCCACCAGAAAGAGTTGTAGCACTACGTAACAACGTTAAATAGTTGAGCCCAACGTTCTGCAGAAACTGTAACCTTGATCGGATTTCCTTCAATACTTGGTTTGCTATGAGAGCATCCTTTGAATTAAGCTGTAACTTTTCAAAAAACTCTTCAGCACTATCAATAGAAAGATTACATATATCCATGATTGAATAATCACCAACCGTCACCGCCAGTACCTCAGGTTTCAAACGTTGTCCCTTGCAACCATAACATGGTTTTTCTTGCATAAACCGTTCAATATCACGACGGATAAAATCACTATCCGTTTCTTTGTGACGGCGTTCCAGGTTGGGGATAACACCTTCATAAGTTGTCTCAAAACTCCGACCACTACCTAAGCTGACCCGATATGTTTCCTTACCAGTCCCGTACATAATCCTATCAATATCCTCAGCTTTTAGCTCAGCCGTTGGAACCTGCAAACTAAAGCCATAACGTTCAGCTAATGCATAGAGCTTCTTCATGTACCATGCGTCGGTCGTAATACGATTAAACGGGCGAATCGCACCTTCAGCGATAGTCAGTCGTCCGTTAGGGATAACTAGCTCAGGGTCAACCTCAAGCCGTGAACCTAACCCCGTACAAACCGGACAGGCTCCGTGTGGCGAATTAAAACTAAACGTTCGTGGCTCAAGTTCTGGGATTGCAACCTCTGGATGATCAACACAAGCATACATCAACGAATAAATTGTCTCGTCTTTCGTATCAGCATTAACGATAATAAGTTTGCCGTCAGCCAATTCAAGCGCCTGCTCAACTGATTGTGCCAAGCGGGCTCGGCTATCCTCATCATTTACCAACCGGTCAACTACCATTTCAATACGAGTGTTTAATGTTTTTGTCGAGTACCGGAAATTCATCAAGAGCATAAATGATTCCATCAACTCGAGCGCGAGCAAAACCAGCCCGTTGGTACTGCTCCGGGATATGTTCAAAGCTCCCCTTTTTATCAATCACAACTGGTGCTAAAACCATTAAGCGTGAATTAATCGGCAAAGCCGTCACTTGATCAATAATATTGGTGGTCGTTTGGCGAGCAACTGGCTTGCCACAAATCGGACAGTGTGGAATACCAATTCTGGCGAATAACAAACGGAAATAATCATAAATCTCGGTCACAGTAGCTACCGTGCTTCTCGGATTACGGCTCGTTGATTTCTGATCAATACTAATCGCTGGGCTTAGACCATCGATTTGATCAACGTCAGGCTTTTCCATTAGGCCCAAGAATTGGCGGGCGTATGAACTCAGTGATTCAACGTATCGTCGTTGTCCTTCGGCGTAAATGGTATCAAAGGCAAGACTCGATTTGCCTGATCCAGATAAGCCAGTAATGACGACTAGCTTATTTCTGGGTATAGTAACATCAATGTTTTTTAGGTTGTGTTCTCGAGCACCTTTTACAATAATATTCTCTGCCATAAGTCGGCCAATTATAGCCGAAAATGACAAAAAAATCTACCCTCTAGAGCTTATATTGTAATCCTCAAGGCCATCATTCGATTATGCCGGCCTCCGGTTTTAGCATGAATCGAGTTCGAAAATGATCAAATTCTTTTTCTGAGCTAAATACACTAAAAGAGTTTGATGAAACCGCGTAGGCTGTTCCGACGATAGACCCGTTAGCATCTTCGGGTAAGTAATTGGCGGGCAATATGGTAACGCCGTTAGAGTGGATTTGCTTTGCCGCCACTCCAACTTGTCTAGACAGAGACAGAAATTCAACTATAGTCATATACCCACCTTCAATACTATTGATGGCTATTGTTTGCCTAGTATCTTGCGACGTCCTGCCTGTTTCTCCGGTTCGCTTACTCATTTTGAGTAGATATTCTTCATTAGTGAGTAGTTCGTCCGGATCATCAGGATCTTTAAACCATGGGGTATTGGTCTCTGGGTCAAATACCATAGCTATTGTTTGCTTAATGGCTTTCTTTAGTTCGGCCCCAGAAGGCAGCAAACGGTGCCCAGGAACACGAGACAGTTGTACAAAGGTCATGCCTACTCCTCCAGTTTGCTCACACATTTTGAACAGATATTCTTTAGTAGTGAGTAGCTCGTCCGGATCATCAGGATCTTTAAACCATGGTATGTAAGATTCAAAATCTAGTGCCTCGGCTAACTTTTCTGTCAGTGTGATCACTGGAGCAATGCTCTGAAGCTTATTACGCCAACGTGGAAGATCATCGACTAGATCAAGCGTTCCTTCGTAGTCAATAAACCGTAAACCTGATTGTTGGTCCATGGCGAGTCCGGGAGCCGCCAGACGAGCGATTCGTAAACGCTTGTATAGTGACTCTAATCCACCCCTCACCTCATCCAATTTTGGCACACGACTTTCTGGAAATGCGTTTTTATATAGTCGCTCAGCGACACTAAACTGCTTATTAATCCACGCATCTTGCTCAGCTTCGTATTCCGGTAACCGAGTTCCAGGCTGTTCATAATTAGCAACCTTAAGATCGCTGCAAAGGTAATTTACACCAGGTATTCCTCTCCCAATCAACTGGCTGATACCATAACTGTAACCAATGCTTCTATCATAGGTCTTAAAGTATTGATCGGTAATCATTTGGGAGCGAACCGCTAATGCCGCAAGAAAATCTTCTTTATCATAGTTGGATGAGACTTGCTCAGCGACAGCAACATGTTGGTTGCTAATCAAAAGCTCGCCTAAGCGTTCATATTCATCCCTGGCTATATTCTCTTGATTCGCTAAGTCATGGGCGACGTCAAATACTCGGTGTTGCTCGAATTCCGAGAGCTCATCAAATCGTAGTCCTACAGGTCTCATATAACGTTATCCAATTCTTTTCTCAAATTGCTGCGTAATAGTACATCATTATACATCTTCGTCAATCAAGCCCAATCAGTTAATTTTACAATCTGCTATTTGCGGCTTATTAACATAAGCATTGTAAAATATAGTTGATTGTCTGTCATATATATGTATAATTACATCTAATAATTTAACGGCTCGGAGGGCTGACAAATGCAAAACCTAATAGTCTTAGGACAAATTCCTGGCACCCATATTCAAATAACTTTTGCTGTCTGGAAAACTATTTTGGTTATTGTGTTAGCAATGATAGCTGTCTCCTTATTTAGAACGCTTATTCACCGAATTCTACATCATCCGGTAAGATACTCTGCCCCCACAGATCAAGCTCTTCAAGTAGATTCCGCTGACCAGCAGTAAGTTCTTCCGACTCAGCAATTGTTTGTATTGAGATAACAAAACGCGCATATCGGCTTTTGTCGGCACCTGCTAATAGATATTTTTTCAAATACTCTTGGTACTGCTTTGTTTGTTCGACACTCAGGGAGTCCGGAAAATTACGTGCTATGTAAAGGGGTACTAACCGCTGCAATCGTTGATCATGAAAACTTGTCGCAAATTCGTCCATGTTTTCTGGTTTTAAGGCCCGAAATTCTGTCATCAACTGTCTGTCTTCACTCGTAAAGAAATCTTCGTAAAGTAGACTCTCAACTTCTTCGGGATCATAGTAAAAGTGAGAACTTCGCTTTTCATCAAGCAGACTTAATGCTTCCAGTACATTCGGAATCCATTTTTTAACTCCCTTTTCCAATATCATTCTGTTTTTATCAATCTCTTCTTGGTTTAATTGTAGCCTCGTCTGACTTGGTGCATCAAGTACCCCTAGTGGAGCAACTGCTGGACATCGATTAAATTGAAGGGTTTTGAGAGGCAACTTAATTGTCTTGGTTAGTGGATCATAGCTCCAGACCTCAGCCAGTTCTTCGGGAGAGAGGTCGAGGAATGGTGTCGGATCGTGACGAAGGTCGTAAACCAGCGCACCTTGGTGTTTTGGATGTGGACTTACCAATGTTACTACCGTTGTCTTTTCAAACTCACTTGGGTACTTGCCCGATGTATATAAAAATGGTTGCCCGCTTAAAACTAGTTGAGCAACTTCCTTTTTATCACGAAGTTTTAATAAGTAATCAAATAACTTCGGCTGACGTTCATAAATAAGCTTTGCAACCGCAATACATGCTGTAACGTCACTGAGAGCATCATGAGCTTTTTCATGTTCTAAATTATTATCTGTAGTGAGTAGCTCTAGGCGATTAGTCGCTTTGCCGTGTTGATCAACCGGCCAGTTAATACCATCAGGTCTGAGAGCACGAGTCATCCTAACTAAATCAAGCAAGTCCCACCGACTCTTTCCATCCTTCCACTGCCACTCATATGGATCATAAAAGTTACGATAATGAAGGTGCCTCATGAATTCATCGTCAAACCTGACTGAGTTATATCCAACAAAAATAGTTCCCGGCGTAGCGACTGTTTTGGTAAACAATGTGAGAAAATCAGCCTCGCTCATACCATCTTCGAGTGTCTGTTGCGGTGTAATGCCAGTTATGAGTATTGCCCGGGGATCGGGCAATACATCTCTCGTCAGTCTTATTAGACAATTAACTGGCTTGCCGATTGGCTGTAACGATAGGTCCGTTCGTTGCCCTGCAAACTGCATAATACGCGCTTCTCGCGGATTAATGCCGCTAGTTTCAAGGTCATAAAAGAAAAAACTCTTCGTCATAATGATCAGTCTAACACGTTAAAAGCTTGCACAAACGTGCCGGGATAGGCAAAGAATAACTCAAAGCTCAATCTCTCCGTAATTTCCAATCTTGACAAGCTCACCTGGACTGCCACCGCGGCGAAGAATTTCATGAACAATACCCATCTTCTTCATAATGTCTCTAAGACGTTGCACGCCAGCCTCGTTAGCAAAGTCTGTTCGAGCCGCAAAGCGCTCAATCTTCTGCCCGCTAACCACAAAATGATCATTTTCACGAAAAATTTCCCAGGTTTCTTGTTCGGCCGGTGACAGTTGTAAGATTAGGATGTCAGATTCGTTTTTACTCACCTCGCTGGACTGAGCTATTCTTTCTTTCTTAACCATCGTTAACGTTTTTTTAAGGAACTGAGATATTCCTTGGTGCTCTTGAGCTGAAATTGCTAAAATCGGCGTTCCTGCTGGGACAATTTTCTTCAATTTATCTTCCAGCTGTTTAAGCTCAGACTCCGGTAATCCTTCTGTCTTTGTGATCACAATTATCTCGGGTCGATCTGATAAATTAATCTTATACAATTTGAGCTCTCGTTGAATAATCTTATATGCACCAGCAATATCAACTTGATAGGCATCGATTAAATGTGCCAAAACAGCAGTCCGTTCAATATGCCGCAGAAACTCGTCGCCAAGTCCCTTACCGCTCGCTGCACCTTCAATCAGGCCAGGTATATCAGCAAATAATAAACTGTCTCTCGGCGTAACATTGACTACCCCTAGGTTAGGTGTCAATGTCGTAAACGGATAATCGGCAATTTCGGGATGAGCATTGCTGATAACTGATAGGAGTGTAGATTTACCAGCATTTGGTAATCCGATTAAGCCAACGTCAGCTATCATTTTTAATTCAAGGGTTAGATTGAGTTGTTCTCCGTCCTCACCCTTTTCAGAAATCAGGGGAGCTTGTCTGGTGGAGCTAATAAAATGCGCATTACCAAAGCCACCTATACCGCCTCTCGCAATGACGACACTCGACTCATCAATAGTGAGATCGGCCCGTACCTGGCCAGCTTCGTCGATGACTACAGTACCGAGAGGAACGGACACAACAAGATTTTCTCCGCTCTTTCCGTGCCGACGCCGTTTACTGCCGGGTGCACCCGATTCAGCAATCAGCTGCTTCTGAAATCGGAAATTAGCTAATGTATTTTCATTACGGTGGGCCATGAAAATGATGTCACCACCGTCACCACCGTCACCACCGTCAGGACCGCCATGGTCAACGTACTTCTCGTGCCGGAAACTAACCACGCCATTACCACCATCACCAGCCTTAACTGATATCTGAACTTTATCAACAAACATATTACAGCACCGCCTTATTCACTTATTACATCCTGATCATATCTGAAGATTCACAAAAAGAGAACTTAATAAGGATTATTTAATAGATATATGTGTACGTATCAGCTTCAGAAGCCGGAATCGTTCGAGTATCTACTTTATCCCATCCATCGTGATTCATTTCGGAGATAACCATACTGCCATCAGCGTTAACTGACTCCACAAACGCTACATGTCCCTGTCCTACCGTGCTCATAATAACAGCAGCATGGACTTGTGGTGTCGTTCCGGTACTGAGCCCGAATGCACGAGCCAGATAACCCCATGATGAAGCATTCCCTAAATTGTTTGGCACAGGTTCCCCGACTTGAATACGTCGCATGGCAACCCAATATGTACAATAGCCAAAGTCATAACCATCGCCTCCAAAAGACGGAACTCCTCCGCCATAAAGGCCCGTTGTAGAATACGAAGTCACCGCTGGCTGTTGACCATTTGGTATGACAATCTGCTCGCCAAGTGTTAAGCCTGTTATCTCTGCATCGTTGAAAAATGTAATTTCGCTAGCGTCAACATTATATTTCTGCGCGAGAGTTTGGGCAGTGTCACCGGCTTTCACAGTGTAGACAATACCGTTAATAGGAGGGATGGTCAACTTTGTGCCGGCATTTAAATTATTGCCAAGTATGCCATTTGACCACTGAACACTATTGGCGGTGATGTTGAATTTTGTAGCAACTGAGCTAACGGTGTCACCTGGTTGCACTACGTAAACTTGAATGTCTTCACGACTTTTTAGAGCCGTCGCAACGACTTGCGGCTTAGCAGCAACGACGTTTTCCACAGGGGCAATCGAAAGTTCAGCTTGCACTGTTTCCGCATTATTACGAACAGCCGTTGCTTCAGGCAAGTTGACCATAGTTGACGCCGTTTCGGCTATATCTGCTGCCGAAACTTGATCGAGAGGATTACTAAGCCCGATAGGCTGATTATCAGAACTAAGTGACGCGCTTGAAACAACCTGGTTTGGCGAGTGGCTAAATAAAAAATACCCTGCAATACTAATAAGCAAAGCAACGTTAAGTGTTAGCAAACAATAACGGACGATACGTTTTCGAAGAAGTCGATGAGTTAACAATAGTCTCTTAAAGGTTAGACGAAGACTACGCCGTTGAGGTGATACGGTGCGAATGCGATGAATTGCTTCAGATGTAATACGAATACGAACTCCTGGCGTTCAACACGCCTATTTTGGTCATGTCTTGTTAGTTAATCTCAAGCTTGTATTCGGCCGCTTGATTACTCTGTTAAAATGACCAAAAATAACGAATCTTGGCATCAAATTCATATATCTTACGTCCGATCCGTTACGAGCAAAATTGTAGCAGAAAAATAGCTGTTACTCAAGTTGTTTAGCCTTATTCTCTATCTGTTACGGACCGTCCTGAGAACACAGGGCGTGACAATATTGAGCTACGTTTGCCTGTTGTTGTTGGGCTGTTTGAGAAAAGTAAGTCGTACCATTATCTCCCGTTACAAAATATAGCCAATCAGTTGGTGCGGGATGAGCAACAGCTTGCAGTGATTCATTATCTACATTACTTATCGGCGTTGGCGGTAAACCAACATGCAGCAGGGTATTGTATGAGGAGTCATAACCAGTTGTTGGTGGTTGACCATTGAGAATTGCGCCATAATATGCCGTGACATCACTACCGAGAGGCATATTAAGACTGAGACGTTTCAGAAACACCTGGGCAGCTTGACTCTCGTCGGACGGGCTTGATACTTCCCCTTGAACGATTGACGCAAGAATAATACCTTGATAAGTAGTGAGTCCTTCTTTTGTAAAGGCCGCCTGTAAATCAGGTGTAAGCTGTTCGCCCATTTCTGTTAGAGATTCACGGATAATAACCGATGGATCAGTGGTAGCGGTTTTTTGGAAAGAGTCGGGGTATAGTAATCCTTCCAGATCTGCACCAGCTGGTTTATCATCAAGAGCTGGTAAACCAGCGTACTGATCCGGCTGTAGTGCTGCATTGACCGAATCAGGCGAGAAACCATCGTTGATAAGTGTAGCCTGGATTTGGTCAAGCCGTTTGCCAGGCAGAATCGTGACTAACTTCGTTGCAACCTTACCTTTAGTTAAGATATTAACAATTTGGGATACATTTTGGCTTGGTGAAAGATCGTATGTGCCGGCTTCTAACTGAGAACTCGGACCCTGTGCTCGCACAAACCACTCGAAAGACCAACTTGCCCGTATTAAGTTATCGTGGTGTAACAAATCAGCAATCTGATTAATTGAACTGCCGCTGGCAATCGTAACAATTTGGCTCTGCTGGTCATTGCTGACAGGAAGAAGATTTTTATCATAATAACGCCTAATAACAATCGTTGCACCCGTTAGGATAAGGACAATAATGACAACTACCACCGAGAAAATTCGTAAACGTTTACGACGCGATCTTGCGTGATATTTATAGGTCGTCATATTTTTGTCACTCTCTGCTCGTTTAAGAAATCTTCAAGAATATAAGTTGCAGCGAGCGCATCGACATCAGACTTCTGGTATGGTTTACCAAGGGACTGAAGCTCTGTTTCGGCTTGTTTGGATGTCACAGCCTCGTCTTGCTGATAAATTGGTTGCTGAACACAGTCTTTTAACTTATCGACAAACAACAATGTCTCGTTGGTCTGTTTGGTAGTCTGGCCGTCTAGACCTCGCGGTAGACCTACCACAATGACATCAATCGAATGATCACTAATGAGCTGTTTGATATCGTCCATAACTGTGTCTGTATGAGTCAACGTGGTTAGCGGACGAGCTAAGGAAGTTTCTGCCCTCGCGATCGCCACGCCAATACGTTGGCTACCCACATCCAATGCCATTACGGTTTGGGGCTCTTTATCCATAAACATTAACTACTCTTTTTAATTGTAATAGTGATCTTACTTACCTTGGATGGAGTTGAGTTGACCCAGAATGGACTGTAGTGTACTGACACGCTTGTCACGCCAGGGTTGCCGCCAATAATCGTTTTTACGTCACCTTCTTTTTTGCCAGCTATTTGCTGTTTTAGGCTCACAAGATCTAACTTAGGTCCAGCGGTAGCAGTAGCTTGTACTGTCAGCTGGGCAGTCGTCGCTGTCTGATTAACTACTGCTATAGTCGGATTACTGAGGCCATCGCTGATTATCATTTGTTTCGAAGTATCAATTTGCTGGTCTATGTTGCTATCAAGCAGTGTTTGCAGATATGCTTTCTTGATGCCAAACATAGTATACGTAATAGCCTCAGTGACAGTAACCGTAGTCGCCTGATCACCGACATTTGAGCTATTAGTTGTTGTTGGAGCGCCGATCGCAAATGTTCCTGTTAGCGGGTACAAACCCGCCTGTTGCAAAGTAGCTTCCAACTTGGCTTTGACAGTTGTGGTATCGGGAGTACTAATTTTCTGTTGGGCGTTATTGATGTCCGCCTGCGAAACAATCTGAATAATGTTATCTGTACCGCCAGTTGTTGGATTGGCGGACGTAGCAGTAACGTCTGGACGTCCTGAGACCGTAAAACTGGCCGGATTGATATTATAAGAAGCTCCAGGGTTTTGAGCAGTGATAGGTGTTGGTCCACTTGCGGTAAAGAATATACAGCCATTTTTGATCTTACTGAAAGTAAATGAGGTATCTTGCTGCGTGATAAACGTCAAACCATTAGCGGTCAAACCGACACCAGGACCAACATCAGCCGGCTGCGTTATGCTGTTACACTCTTGGGCCGACATAGTAACTGTACCGGTAGCCGAGGCGCCTTCATTTTGTTGCCCAGTTGTCGGAACCTGTTGAGAATAAGTCTCTTGTACTGATTGATTTTGGGCAGGGATTATTGATTGAGTCGTATTGACTGAACTGGCAGTTGTATCAAGATTCACAGGGAGACTCGCATTAACGGTACTGGTGTTGGTGTTAATAGTGACACTGGCCTTCGGCAATATCATATTGGCAAAAATGAAACCTACGATAAGAACAATTACAAGCACCGCCGCAATAATCAGGCGTAACCGGAATCTTTCAAAGTTTGGAACTTTTAATTTCTTATCTTTATTGGAAGCCCCTTTTTTGTCTGAAGGCTCATCGTCTTTTGCTTCGTCTTTCTCTGCCGAATTATCAAACTCAATCGATTCATCAGGATCCGCACCGGTCATAGGAATAACGAGAGGAGTAAGCTCAGGCTTCACTTTGCTAGATGGTGTTGTCTTTTGTTCGTCGGAGTCAGGCTCGGCCAATGCACCAATCGGCGTATCGGCAGCTCCAGCTTTATCAAAATCATCTTGATCAGAGCCATCAACAGTCACAACACTATCGTCAACATCAAGCCCTTTCACTACCGGAATTTCTGGTTTTGATTGAAGGGTTTTGGCTACATAAACACCAACCGCACCAGCCAATGACAACAGGCTAGTTTCGGCCGTGATAAGAACAATATTTTTCTTTGCACAATCTGCCGCCTTCTTTAAAAGTTTCATGTTAACCCGGCTCTGAAGCATGGTTGCTCGCTTAGGCAACACAATAGCTATAATCGACGCATCAGCAGATCGAATTTTATCGATGACTGTCGTGATCTCGTCATCAATATCAATATAAATAGTTTCTTTTTTCTGTGAACTCATACCTTTAACATTCTATCTAACTTTTCGCGGATTGAACTAGTGGGAGTACTGCTTGCTTGCTGAAGCGTATCAAGACCAACACGTAATAAACCCATCGCCGTAATAAAAGTATGATCAGTAATGTGATCCGTCGTATCGATGATGCCGACAACCTCCTTGGGCTGAATGTGTTCAATGAGTGGTTTCTTTGCGAATGGCAATTGCTTATACCACGTCGTATTATTCAGTTCTTTCATCAACATATCAAGACTTGATCCACCACCACAGAGTAGTATCTGGTGCGGCAAATGATCAAGCTTTGGAAACTCACCCAGAGCAAATTCAACACCATTAATCCAGACATCGACAGTCTTTTGTAAGGCACTCTCGACTAAAGATGCCTGAGCAGCAGGTATTTTATTACTTGTCAGGTCTAGCTTGTATTCTTCGGCCTTCGGATAATCAATGCCAAGCTCACGTTCGATAGAACGAGTATAGGCGCGACCACCAATTCCAAACATCTGAGTACCTTGCACGCCGCCTTCTTCAATAACTGCAATGTCTGTCGTACCACCCCCAACATCCATTAGTATCGCGCTCATGTTAGCGTTCGGGTCATCACCGATTACCGAACGTGCCACCGCAAACGGCTCGGCCGCTACGGCCAGTAGATCAAGATCGAGCTCTTGAGCTGTCCGCTCCAGCGCGCCAATGTGAATCAACGGCGCAAAAGCTGTGTAGAGTTGTACCAGAACTTCTTTTCCTTGGAAACCGATCGGATTTGTTACTTTATAGCCATCAATATCGATACTAACAAGCGCACTATTAACCAATCGAACTTCGACGTTCTTGCCGCCTAGTTCAACCGCCAATTGTTTCTTAGCATTTGCCTCAGCCTTTTCTTGAACCAGATGAATAATTTGTTCGACTTCGGTGATATCCATTGGCTTTTCAGATACTTTTCGAGTAAAACGAATCGTTGAGGTAGTCCCTTTTACAAGCTCTCCCGCAATACCAATAACTGCTGTACGAACCGAACGTCCCGCTTCCTGTTCCGCCTGTTTCAGTGCAGCATCACAATTCTCAACCACACTGGAGATATCAGCAATCGCTCCAGCTTGCATATCACTCAATGATTGATGGGATCGACCCACTCCTACAATTTCAACCGTGTCATCAACAACATGACCCAACAATGCCTTCACAAATTCGGTACCAATATCGAGAGCTATAATGTATTGATCATTCTTTGTTTTTTTCTTAGCTTTAGCATTCTTTAGGCCATTATTAGCCTCTGAAGCAGCGGCTCGTACACCCTTTGCAGTTTTACTGGCCAAAGATTGACCAACACTTTTAAACTTATCAAGCATAATCCTATTGATTATAGCACGGCTAACGCTGCTAATTAGCCCAGTATGGCTTTAATCCGACGCACGCCGGCAGACGAACTTTCTTCTTTAATAATCTTGAACCGCTTGCCACCATCAGCCAAAAGACCCGTATTCGTAACATGAGGGCCACCACAAATCTCTCGAGAGAAGTTGACCCCATCAGGATCACCGATAGTATAGACTTTTACAGTTTGACCATAACGATCACCAAAAGCACCCATGACACCATTTGCCAAAGCCTGTTGAGTATCTTCCTCGCGCCAACTCACTGGCCAATCTTTTTTAATCTGTTCGTTAACAAGCCGCTCTGTTGCAGCTAGCTGCTCAGCAGTCAGCTTTTCCGGGTAAGAAAAGTCAAAGCGAATACGCTCAGCAGTTATATTGGCACCTTTTTGAATAACCTGATCACCAAGGACGGTCCGCAATGCCTTATAGAGCATATGCGTAGCCGTATGGTACTTAGTGGTAATTTCGGAATGATCAGCTAGACCACCCTTGAATTCACCCTTACTGGCAGTCCGTGATCGATTCCGCTGCTCTTCCATTAATCTATCGAACTCTTGATCGGCATCATCGGTAACAGTGACATCACTCTTAAAAGCTTCCTCTTTGCTTAGTTCAACCGGGAAACCGTAGGTATCATACAAAACAAACAAGTCATGGCCATTAAGGTTAGACTGTTGCTTGTCATGGCTAATTAGATGGTTGAATTCTTTAAGCCCTTTTCTGAGAGTTTGGCGAAAAATCTTCTCTTCTCTCATAATGACATCGATCACATTCTGCTGACGATCAGCAACTTCGGGATAGGCCTGCTGATATAGCTCAATGATAACCGGTACTATTTCCTGACAAAGATTTTGCTCAATCCCTAATTCAAACGCCAAACGGATCGCTCTTCGAAGCAATCGTCTCATAACATAGCCCTGCGTTTTGTTGCTTGGCACAACACCATCAACAGCCAAGAAAGTCGCACCCCTTAAGTGATCGGCAATAATCCTCATATTATTTGTCTGCTCTTCATAGGTTTTGTGTGACAGTTGTTCTAATTTTTGAATGACAGACCATAATAAACTAACTTTGTAGACGTCGGGGCTATCAATTGCAGCGGCCGCAATACGCTCCAAGCCACCACCATAGTCAACATTCTGTTTCGGTAGTTTTTCAAAACCATTTGCCATCTTCAAATATTGCATAAAGACACTGTTACCCAGCTCAATGTAACGGCCACAATCGCAATTAACATGACAATACTTACCGTATGATGGATTGTGTTTTACGGAAGGATACAGGTAGAACACCTCAGTATCGGGACCGCCGGGCTCACCAACAGGCATATCCTTGGCTTTCCCCGCTCGGCACCACCAGTTCTTTTCCTGATAGAAGAAAATTCGTCCATCTTGTTCACCGTATTTATAACCATTCT
The DNA here is from genome assembly GCA_963797185.1 of uncultured Candidatus Saccharibacteria bacterium. Taxonomy (GTDB): domain Bacteria; phylum Patescibacteriota; class Saccharimonadia; order Saccharimonadales; family UBA4665; genus CAWCON01. The sequence continues at coordinate 352,243 of CAWCON010000001.1, read as the reverse complement.
CTTCACTTCCAAGCTCTACCTCTTTAGCGTCAATCTGATAAGACTCAAAAATCTTTTTCCAAATAGCAGCGCTTTCCACATCTTTGGGGATATTAGACGAAGCATCACCGCTAAAACACGATACGTAAATTCTCTGTGGATCTAGGCCAATCTCTGTTGTCAAAAATTCCCAAAACCAATGGATCTGTTCGTCCTTAAAATAATCACCAAGACTCCAGTTACCAAGCATCTCGAAAAAAGTAGTATGACGATTGTCGCCAACTTCATCGATATCTTGAGCTCTTAAGCAAGTTTGACTATCACTTAAACGAATACCTTTAGGGTGAGGTTCTCCGAGCAAATTCGGTAGCAATGGTTGCATGCCGGAACCAGTGAAAAGAGTAGTTGGGTCATTAATTGGAACGAGGGGAGCACGGTTAATGATGGCATGACCGCGGTCTTTAAAAAATTTAAGATAGGCTGTTCTAATTTCTGCTGCATTCATGAAATCTATTGTAACAGAGGCCTATCACAGAGACACGCGGTTAATCACTGAAAAATCAACTACCTTGTAATAACAATCTGATTATTACGTTACAAACAGTTTACAGATCGTAAGCAGCACCGGCGCTTAAACGATTCCAAACATTTTGACGATCACTGGTACGAATAATAGCTGAGCTAGGAGCAAAACTCAGTTTACTCTGTCCTGTCGTGAGGACAACAAAGCTAACTTGAGCCACCGGTTTGGTTCCCGTTACTGATTTGTCAGGTATGGCACAAGCTATTGTAAGTGTTCCGCTGACGGCACTATTAATAGGGCAGAGTGAAAATGGTAAGATAGCACCACTGCCAAATGTCACCTTCTTGATACTTAACTGTGAAGTATCATATTTCAAATCAAGCTGAACCGCATTAACTGGGGCAGAACTATGCTCGCTGACCGAAACAGTAAACGTACTGCCAACGCTATAACTGCCACTCACCGGAGCTATGATAAATGAAGCGGTGCGGCCATTTGGAAGCTCTCCGTTTGCGTGACTTGTGTGATGCCAATATAGGCCGATGACAATAAATACTATTAATAAAACAATGCCGCCTGTTAAATATGCATAGAGTTTTTGGTGTTTTTTCAATTTGTCGCCCCCCAATTACTGGCTAAGATCGATAGATCAACAATATTAACAGTATTGTCCTGATTAAGGTCACCTTCTGCAAAGGTAGTGCTGCTACCCTTATCCGTACCGACAGTTCCGAACGATTTACTCCAGTTAGTAGCTAATATGCTGAGATCGCTGATATTGACAACATCGTCACCATTCACGTCACCATTATTAACCTTGAGTGAAATTGCCGGCGAAGTGGCAGTTAAACCTGCTGCATCAAATGCTTCAGTGGTTACACTATAGGCTGCGTCAGGGTATGAGCCAGACAGGGTATTCCAGGTAAATGCATACGGTGCGCTCGTATCGGTAGCATAGAGATTACCATTGATAAACATCTCTACTTTGCTTACACCTATAACATCAGTAGCATTCACTGTAACGGATGCGTTATCACCATGAACATTTGTGCCAGTAGCAGGAGCAGTAACAGTATCTGTTGGTGCGGAAGCGAAACTATATGTTCCCCCGGTAGTAATCCCATTCCAGTCATTAGTCAAATTCGATTCGTTTACGATTTGTGAGGTAGAGGCAAAACTAATAATTGACGAACTTACCCCAGACAAAACAGTAAAGCTAACTGTTCCGACCGTTTGTGCTCCCGTTACTGTTGTGTTTTCCCGAGCACAAGCCAAGTTTACAGTTCCACCACTGCCGGTTGCTTCCGCAGTTAAGCTAAATGTTGTCGAACAACTAGCACCAGTAAACTGAAGTTGCGATGAATTATATGTGAGGTCAGCTTCAACCGCGTTGACACTATCAGTACTCGTCTCGTTAACGCTTACCGTTAAAGTACTACCGACAGTGTATGAACCAGATGCCGGAGACAGTGTTAATGACGAACTACCGGCCGCATGTGACTTAAATATAATGATTGACCCAATAGAAGCAAAGATCATCGCAAAACAAAGCGCACTAAAAGCACCGTACAGTTTATGTCTCGTAACAGAACTACTCTCTGATGATCCGTGCTTTAATTTTTCGTCGCTGTCTGCCATAGAATTCGTTTCGTTGTGAGTTGTCTTTATATTAGCTTTACCAGCATTATCAATAAATGCTGAAGATTTTGCAAGTTAGAGCAGTGGATAAGTCTAATTCCGTTGAATAAGTATCGAGAAGACGTCTGATGGAATATCAACCTTACCAAACCGTTTCATTTTTTCCTTGCCCTTCCTTTGTTTCGTTAAAAGCTTCTTTTTACGAGAAACATCACCGCCATAGAGTGAACCAGTAACGTCTTTGCGGAAGGCACTGATATCTTCACGAACTATAAATTTGGCGCCAATAGCCGCCTGAAGACTAACTTGAAACTGTTGGCGCGGAATAATGTTCTTCAGCTTCTTGATTGCTTCTCTCCCTACCGATACCGCCTCGGTTCTATGAACAATAATACTAAGGATCTCGATACGTTCACCAGCAATATAAAAATCAAGCCTAACAAGATCTTCAGTCCGGTAAGCCAACAACTCATAGTTAAATGATCCGTAACCGCTAGTCACGCTCTTTAGCTGATCATAAAAATCAGTTAAGAGGTTAGCCAGTGGTGCCTCAAAACTAATGACTGCCAGTTGGGAATCGATATAACTAAGATTCTTTTGAATTCCCCTTTTTTGGACAACAAGTTGTAACACCAAACCAACGTAATCTTTCGGGCAAACAATTTCACCCTTAATCCATGGCTCACGCATTTGCACTACTTTACTTTGATCCGGCAGATCGGAAGCGGACTTAATAACCAGCTCAGTACCATCAGTTAACGAAACCTCATAGTCTGTCGAGGGGTTGGTAACAATGAGCTCTAGGCCATACTCCCGCTCTAATCGTTCGCGAATAATATCCATGTGCAGTAAACCCAAGAAACCGATGCGAAATCCGTGACCCAGCATTGGTGAGCTCTCAGGTTCAAACTGTAATGCTGAATCGCTCAAGCTCAAGCGATCGATACCGTCCTTAAGCGTTTTATAGTTCTCATTGCTGTCGGCAAAGAAACCAGCGTAGACAAATGGCTTGACATCCAGATATCCCGGTAAGGGATCCGCTGACGGCATATCCGTTCTCGTGACAGTGTCCCCGACTTTTGCTTCATGAACAGTCTTAAGGTTGCTGACGACATAGCCTATTTCGCCAGACTCCAACTTATTGAGTGGCGACATATCGGGTCCAAGATAGCCCACCTCAAGCGCCAACCCGTTGCTCTCCGCCGATATCATTGAAATGCGGTCACCTTTCTCAATAGCGCCATCAACTACCCGTACATAGAGCACTACACCACGGTAATCATCATAGTAACTATCGAATATTAGCGCTCGCGTTGGCTTATTATCATGACCAGCTGGTGCAGGTATGAGTTCGACGACACGCTCCAGTAAAGCTTCTACTCCCTGACCTGTTTTAGCACTTACCAATAGTACCGACTCTGCACTACAACCGAGCAGACGCATTACCTCACCCCTTGTCTTCTCAACGTCTGCGGCCGGAAGATCGATCTTGTTCAGTACCGGTATAATGGTCAGATCAGCATCCATGGCAAGATAAACATTCGCCAATGTTTGAGCTTGAATCCCTTGAGTAGCATCAATTAATAAAATTGCCCCCTCACACGCCGCCAAACTACGGGACACTTCATAGGAGAAGTCAACATGCCCTGGGGTATCAATTAAATTAAGTTCAAACTGTTTGTATTTCATGCGGACGGGAGCCAATTTAATGGTTATTCCTTTTTCACGTTCTAAATCCATACGATCAAGTAGCTGATTTCGCATATCACGAAGCTGAACAGTACCAGTCAACTCTAGCAAACGATCAGCCAGAGTAGACTTACCATGATCAATATGGGCAATGATACAAAAATTACGGATTCTTGGCTGGTTCATACCCGCATTATAACAGAGGTGGTAGTTTCTAGTAGTTAATCCGTATTGGTCGTAATATCAATTTTTTGATACGATTAAAAATCGGTTTAACTTCTTCAAGCCCAAATAGGGCTGATACTCCAACGTGAACAGAAATCGTTACTAGGGCAATCAGTATCAATTTACCTCCTAATGTGATCAATCCCTTATCAGTTGCCTGCAACGGGAAAAGCTGAACCATGATGTAACCCGTCACCATACTAAAGCCAGTCACAGAAATAATTTTGCTTAGCCCTCCAAAGAACTGTCTGTCAAATAGTTTCGGATCGCGTACGAGCATTATGAGGCTTAGGGTTATCACTTCTATCATCGCAGCCAACGATTGGGAGATTGCCAAACCAATCACGCCATATGACGTCGAGCGGGCTAAAGTTGAAACCAGGATGATGTTAATCGTAATGGTAAAAAGCGATACAAACAGCGGCGTTTTAGTGTCTTTGTGAGAGTAAAACCACCGCGAAATAATAGTATAAAGCGTCGTAAAGAAGATAAAGACCGCCAGGAAGCCGAAAATACTTGCAATAGCATCACTGTTTTTAGCAAAGATAAAGTGCGCAAGATACCCACGAGTAAAATAAGCAATGACCGTTACGGGCATTGCCACCCATATCATGGCACGTAATATTTTTAAAAACTCCTTCCGGAATAAATCCGGCCGTCCTTGGGCTAAACGGTTATTTAGTCCGGGAAATGCAGCCGTGCTAATCGCTGTACCTATTAAGAAGATTGGCGCTGTACTCAATGTATAGGCATTATTGTAGTAACTAATGAAGCCCGACCCAAGCCGCCGAGCAAAATGAGTCTCAACGATACTCTCAATCTGATCAATCCCTTGATCGAGCGACCGGGGAGGCAATTGGCGCAGAATAAGTCTGAAATCAGCACTTTTCCAGACAATCTTAGGACTCCAATGGAACTTAGTCCCAAATAACCCGCTACAAACCACTATCAACTGCAAAAGCGCTCCAACAAGCGCTCCTATGCCCAGTCCAATAATGCCGATATTATGCCTGAAAACAAAAATACTGATAACAATCGACAAATTGTAAAAAAGTGGAGCGAGAGCGTAAAAGAAAAACCGTCCTAGAGTTTGTTGGACCGCCGTTAATACCCCTGATATGGTGAACAATAGAGGGTTAAACGCCAGGAATCGCATGATGGTGACGGTATTGTGCAGCTGAGCAGCCGTCATGTTAGGAGCAATTACATAGTGAACAAGCGGTTCCGCAAATACCAGAATTATAATTCCTACAAAAAACATGACAATAACCAGCAAATTCATCAAGCTCGTTGATAACTCCCACATGCCTTTCTTATCGCCCTTGTGAAGACGTTCCGCCAATACCGGCATAAAGGCTACTCCCAAAGCTCCGGCCGATAATGTGAAAAAGAAGAGGTCGGGTATGTTAAAGGCCGCGAAATAAGCATCAGTACTATGCGGACCAGTTGCTAAGAAGTTGGCATTAACAAGCCGGGTGCGCAGAAAACCTAACAACTGACCAAGAAGTGCACTTGATACAAGTAGTGTGGCAGCTTTGAGTAGCGTCGGCTTTTTCTTGGTTTGAGTCTTACTATTATTCATTCGCGTTGTTATTATCAGTATAAAACAGCCCTCTGTTTGATAACACCCTTATTTACAAATCGCGACAAGATTAGCGATAACTATTCAGCTCAGATAATAATTCCGCCACCTAGACACCTATCGCCTTCATAGATGACAGCCGATTGCCCAGGCGTAATGGCACGAACGTCATCTTCCAGTTCAATCTCCCAATTGCCCGACGACAAATGTTGCAATTTCTTAATAGCAACCAACGGGGCACGATAACGAGTTCGAAGCTGACACTTCTTGTCTGATAATGGTTCGGTGTTAATCCATGAAACATCACTGAGTTCAAAAGTCCGAGCCCATAATTTGCTATCTTCCAAGTCAGTCGTTACATAAACTTCATTTTTCGTTAGATCTTTTCCAGTCACATAGAATGGTAGGCCACCTCCGACATCCAGCCCATGACGTTGACCAATCGTATAAAACAGAGCCCCCTCATGCCATCCGACTACTTGATTATCTTGATTCACTATTGAACCTGGTTCTTGTGGCCCCAACTCGGCCAGTAAAAATTCCTTAATGCCGACCTCGCCAATGAAACAAATCCCCTGGCTATCTTTTTTATCAGCAGTTGCAAGACCAAACTCTTTGGCTAATCGTCGAACTTCCGGTTTCTCATATTCACCTATCGGCATTAGTGATTGTCGTAGAGCTGCTTCTGATACTCGATATAGAAAGTAACTCTGGTCTTTCTGCTTGTCCTTACCCGCTAGCAGACAGCCATCTACAATACGCGCGTAGTGTCCGGTAGCAATCATATCGGCACCGTTTTCTAATGCTGTGTCGAGAAAAAGCTTAAACTTGATCTCTTGATTACAAATGATGTCAGGATTAGGGGTCCTGCCACTTTTATATCCATCGACCATGTAATCGACTACCTTTTGGCGATATTGCTTTTCAAAATCATAACTCTCAAAGGGGATACCGAGTTGAGTGGCAACCCGTTTTGCATCTTTATAATCATCCTCCCACGAACAGTAAAAACCAGGCAGATTGCGGGTCCAATTTTTCATATATACACCTTGAACCTGCCAACCTGATCGCTGAAGCAGGGCGGCCGTGACAGAGCTGTCAACCCCACCAGACATGGCAACAAATACTTTTTTTGACATAAACTTAATTAATTATCTAATTAACATTACCATATAATCTGTTCGATATCGAGAACTTGTAACTACCAGCTCACTCAGCATCCGCTTGATTGAGATGGCGACGTAGATACGACAATTCATATTTACGACCAAGCCAAAACGCAATCACAATGAATGGGATAAGAAGTGCGGCAGGTTGCCAGAGAATAACTGTTTTGCCAGAGGTTCCCGACGAGCTGCCATTAATACTCGAACTAGTTACTTGACTGAGCGGACCGTTACCCACCCCAACCAGTTGTAAATAAGCAACGGTACCAGTCTGATCAGAGGCTTTGACAAGTATCGTATAAACACCGGCTTGGGCATAGGTATGTTGAGCGAGAAAGGTTCCCGCTGACTTTTCGCTCAGTAGGGTTTCAGAACTGTTATCGCCCCAGTCAATACTGATAGCATACGGAGCAGTACCGCCAGAAACTGTAATTGGCCACGAAAATTGACTGCCAGGTGTCGAACCAATCTTGGCATCACCGCTTGTAAGCAATACGCTTGGGGTTGTGGTTGAAGTATTAAGACTTAAGGTAACATTAGTCAGGTTTGATGAAGGACCGGCTTGATCAAGTGCATCATAAATGCCGACTGAGAGTTGGTTCTGACCACCAAATAGTGAAACCGTTAAGGAATAGCTCCCATTAGCACACTGCACTGAACCAATGAACACACCATTAGAGAATACCTTAACAAGATCGCCGGTAGTACAAAGACCACTAACGGTAACCGGACCTGATGAAGAAAAAGTTTGTCCACCCGACGGGACGGCAATTGTTGCCGCTGTAGTTGGTGGGGGCGAAGGAATCGTCCCCTCAATACCGGTTGAACCAGATGAGCTTGCGGTACCATGAAAGTTACTCGGGAGAGACTGTGCGCTCAGATGTGACGTTATAGTCAGCGACAGCAATAACCCAATGCCAATTACAGCGATTGCGTGTATCGCTGAAGTTTTTTTTCGTAGTCGAAACGAACATGCCATGTATTTTTATAGTAACGCTCTCATCATAGCGTAAGCACCTTGAAAACAAAAGCAACAGTCGGGCAAACTATGAACGCTTGTAGTTTGGTTTTTTGCGAGCTTTCATTCGATAAATAATAAGAATGATAGCAGCGATAATTACCAGCGCGGCAAGTATATACCAGATTGGCAGATACCAAAACGATGCAGTGCCAGAAATGATGTTTCCACTTCCTTGTTGATAGGCAAGGTTTGCATCAATTGTATAACGCCCAAACCAGTGATGATTCGGAACATTAATAACAAACTTCCTGATACTATCAGCTAGAATATTGGACCTTGGATTTGTATTATTAAGCTCAACCGAAGCAACAGTCTTGCCAAATATGTTCTTAATAAGAATCGTACCAAATGGTTGCTCATGTATCTGACCAACATTATCGAGACGAGTAAGAATCTGCACGCCCCCTGATGCCATAAAATTAACCGGGTTACCATTTTGAGCAGCTGTTAGTTGTGTCAACTCAACTTTTTGAACTAAATTACCTGGCACTGTTATCAGAAAAAGGGTGCCGACACTTGCTGTGAGGCCAACCGTTGATGACTGACCGATCGAAGTTGGCTGAAAGCGAATTGCACCGTAATAATCCCCTGCGTAGGCATTAGCGGGAACGCTGATCTTAACAGGAATGATAATTTGCTGGCCTGGCTGGATAATTTCATTTGAAATTGGCGATACGAGTGTTTGGAAGTTATTCTGAGGTATCGGCGTGTTGTCAAGCAGTAAACGGGGGTTGCCGTTTTCGTCTGCACTGGCAACAAAGTTATTAATAATCGCTCGAGCAGAGCTGACATCTTTAGTTGGGTTTGTTAGAAATATATCAACCGTCTGACTCTGGCCCTTCTGTACCGTCAGTGTTGTTAATAAGGGAGATATCTGGAATCCGTTGGCAACTGCCTGACTACTACTAGCCGCAAAAACCGGACTCGCAAAAGATACAAGACCAACAATCGCTAGCACAGTTATCAGGGTGCTTTTTATTTTCTCTACCCTATTCATCGATGTTTTTATGATAGCAGGTCATCTAAAAATTTGCCAAACAAATATATGTTAGAGTGGTTGCGTAAACACCGGACGCCTGCGCTGGACTTACGTTAGTATCATAACTGACCGTAAACAATTTGTTGTCAGACGACGTTGAGGTAGTGACAAGTGTGTCACCATCATTAAACGTAAACTCGTTTGGAATATCATAATCGGGTGCCACCGTTACGATACCGGGGCCAACCGGGTCATTGCCGATAGTCGGATCATTATTGGCACGCAAATTGATTCCGAATGAACTAATACCGGGAGCAGAGGTTGAGGGCACCGACGAAGCAGTAATCGTATTATTGCCTGAGGTAAGAGTCGTCCCTGCCACTGTTACGATATAACCTGTGGCAGAATTGGTGGCAGCCGTAAACTGTGAGCTAGCAATATTTGGCGTCAAAGAACTCAGGTCACCCATATCGATCACATAATTTGTTAGGCTTTGACAATCGTAATTTGTAATAACTACACCGGCACAAAAGTTTAAATATGGTGGGACATAGGCATTGACAGTAATTGCTTCATTGATATCGAAGGCGATACCGCCTATCTGTGTCGGAGTACCACTTGCATCTTGAGTAGGATAAACAGAAAGTCGAATATAGTATGCCCCATCAGTGTTTGGGTTGACAACATTATCAAATTGATATGTATTTTGAGCAGTGGTTGGAGTCGCAGGTGTCCGTGTCAAAACGATGTTATTGCTGGTCGAAGCAGAACTGATACTAAATCCCGTATTACCAGACTGATTTGACAATACTGCTCCACTATCGTCAAAGCCAGCTGGTGCGGTGCATGGATCTTGGATAAAAGGGTCATTTGAACAAAACTGCAACTCTATAGAGCCAAGTAGTTGTGATGTGTCGCTAATCTGGAAACTAATTAGATGCGTCGTTGTAGCGCTCGCGGTTGAGTTGGCCATTTGATCAGATCTAAAAGGGAGTTCAACCGAGTCACCAATTGTAATGCTACGAAAACTATTCGCAACAATTAAACTAATCAGTACTGCAACAATCAGATAACCGCTGCGAGATAGTTTATGCATGGGCTGATCCCCTGCTTTAATATGTACCGGTCGCGATGAAAGTTAGGGTTGTGGTATAAACACCAGACACCTGAGTAGCAGATACGTTACCAATAAACGCAATGATTCCTGTAGCTGCTCCAGCTGCCTGAGCAGCTATTTGATCACCATACGTACTAGTAGTATTGGTAAGGTTAAAGCCAAAGGTAGCCGAACCTGCACCACCAGTCGAGCCTGTTCCTGCTGTTTGACTAGTACCGCTACAGTTGCCTCCGCCCGAATAGGTTGCGTTCGGGAACGTCATACCTGAACCACCAGTTTTCATATAGGTACACATACCAAACTGTGAGGTTCCGGCAGCGCTAGCTGCGGCAGTAGAACCTATCGCCGCAATCGTGTTTGAGCTCGGCGTTGTTAATGTCGGCCCCTCCATGTTAACAACCACACCATGGAGAGCATTAGTCGAAACATCATACATAGTATTCTTATCGACATAAGGACCAGAAGTGCTTAACGCTCCGTTGGTATTACCAAGCGTTACCGTACTTCCAGTACCACAAGTACCCCCTGTGTAAACACAGAAAGTCAACTGTTCCTGTACCTTGGCAGTAATGGTGATTTGCTGGGCGGTCGACAGAGCAATACCACCGGCATCAATATCCGATCCAGGGGTGCCAGCTGTATAACCAGTTGCTCCACCTGAGGTAGCATAGGTCAAAATTCGAGCATAAAAGGTGCCGGTAGGGGTAGTTGGGTTTGTAACAGTTGTGATCGTAAATGAAACTGCGGTACCACTAGTGACACTACCTCCTGATGAGTTCGTTAGCGTTAAGGTACGACCACTGTTAAGAGAACCAGCCACCCAAGTACCACTCAAGCCCGTCATACCAGTAACAGTCGGGGTGCCTACACTAAACCCTGTTGGTGCAGTACAGGTATCACCAATAATAGGGTCACTAGTACCAGCACAAAAGTCTACAACTACACCTTGTATGGTGCCAGTGGTAGCGGTTGTAAATCCAACAAGATAACTGGCAGCGGCACCAGGATTAGAGGTGCTCATCTCTATACTTCGACTGGTTACTAGTCCATAAGCATGGACCATGTCATTACCAAGGAGTGGTAAAAAGGACACTCCTGCAAAAAGCAACGTAATAAATAACGTTGTATAGCGTCTGATATATTTTTTTATTTTCATCTGTTTTCCTTGTTGGTATGTATTTTTATCTTTTTGTCTATTCCGATAGCATAAACTTATCATATTGGTATTGCTTATGCAAGAATTTTATCCACACCCTGCTCTCTGGAAGATTACAAGAAGCGACTTCCATAAAGAAGCCTTGCCGTCCTTCTAATATGTAGCCGTTGCTACCATGACATGATTGAACGTATACACCCCATCAGGCGTAAATGGACCAATATTAAATATGTAGGATATGGTGTAAACAGTAATACTGGTACTTCTTGTTGAGTACGCTATCGTATCGCCGTCGTTATATTGATACTTATTTGGCGTATTGTAGCCCGATGCCACTTGGCCGAAGGCAAATGAGCTATTCGGGCTTTGAACTGGATCTGCGCCAAAGCTAGCAGGACTGGTATTCGCTCGTAGGTTTATGCCAAATTGTTCTGTACCAGTAACTGAACTACCGGCTGAAGTAATCGGAGTCAAGGTATGTAGACCAGCATCGGTTGGTGGAATCGAAGCATTAATGACAGTATAGCCCCCGAGTTCCAGGCCCGGATTGAGAAAGTAGCCGTTGTGGTACTGGTTGAGCTGGTGCTAAGAGTGCCCAAATTAATCGATGTATTATTAACAATAAACTGAAGGTACGGGCTATCGCTAGTATTAAAACCAGCAAATACCTGATAATTAGTACTGCTTGGGTTACCACCCGCAAAAGCACCTCCAACCGATGCATTGGCTGAGTAATTCGTCGAGTTTGCGCCAACAACACCCCCAGACCCAATTGTTACCTCGTTAACCCCATAATTAGTCGAGGTGTACTCTGGTGGATATGGAGTTGCCCATACAATTGGTAGCATTAGCCAGGTAAACAACAAGCTCAGGCTCGCGAGCAATAGCATCGAGTATTTTTTTGGTCTCATTGATTCCATTTTACTGCCGCAACCCAACCTTACACAATCTGTTTATGGTTTTACCCGCAAACATAGTATCATGGTTATAAACCATTGTTATAGATAAGGGTGGTATAAGAAATCATGGATAATCAGCCTGATAAACAGGACAATCCAGGGGCGCTTAATAGCCTTGAGCAACCGGAAACAACTGTCGAGCAAGCTAATGGACAATCGAATCAAAACCAACTCGCCTCTGCCCCTCTCGTTTCAGAAACGGGATCTGAGTCAGTGGTTACCACTCCAGATTCTAACCCACCGAACAAACCTTCCAAAAAGGGCGTTCGGCGTTTTGTTCCGAAAATAAATATCTACTTTTTGGGAATCGTCTTCATAGTGATTATTGCCATTATTGTTGTCGTAATCGCCTTTATGAAGAATAAGACAAATACCAAAACACCGACCATCAACCCCCAAAGTCTTACTCAATCTCAACTTAATGAATTGCAAGGTTCAAATCCAACCGTTGGTACCACCAATCAAGACCTCACTATTCAATCAAACACCACATTCAATGGCAGTATATTAGTAAGAAGCAACCTTAACGTTGCTGGCACTATTATTGTCGGTGGCAATTTAAGTTTGCCGGGCATTACCGTTTCCGGGACCAGTAACTTTGGTCAAGTGCAAGCAAATCAGCTGAATGTGGCTGGAGACGTTAATACAAATGGTAATTTAACGGTCCAGAAAAACCTGACCGTTAATGGGACTGCTAATTTTGGTGGGGCAGTTTCGGCAAGTCAGTTAACTGTTCAGAATCTTATTCTCGGTGGTGACTTGCAGTTAACACGTCATCTTGTTTCGACTGGTTCTATTCCGTCAAAAACTAGCGGTAGCGCGCTCGGTAGTGGTGGCACAAGCACCGTCAGTGGAACCGATACTGCTGGAACAATTACACTTAATACTGGGACCGGGACTACTACAGGATGTTTTATAACCGTTAACTTTACAGACGCTTTCGGGAGTACGCCAATCGTTGTCATTAGTCCGATTAGCCCAAGTGGCGCGGCCATTGAGTATTATGTTACCCGTTCAACAACACAATTCAGTGTATGTACCGCCACTGCCGCGCCCGCGAGCGCATCACTAAGCTACGACTATATTACGATTCAATAAACGCCTCTTAGACATCAAGAAACACAGTTACACGGTCTGCTTTAACGTGCATCACACCTCGAGAAATTCTAATGCGTTGATCACCATGCGGAGTCCGAATAACAAGCTCACCAGGATCAAGTAAAGTCATGAAGTTATGATGGCGTTTGAGTATATCAAACGGGCCCTTTTTATTAACAGCCGATATGCTGTAAGCATCTCGATCAAAATATACTTGATACGGTGAATAAACTTTTATATGAATCAGCGTGTCACTCTTTGCGTCTGGCTTAGGTGTCTCACCCGACGTCGTAGGCATTGACGGCTGTTTGTTAGTTGATGGTTCCATGATGCTGTTAAAGACCTGTCATAAACGCTTAGACAATGATCTCTTCGATGCCTTTAAGTGTTTCCTCACGGCTATAATGTTTACCTTTGACGCCGTTCAAATCCTCCATAACATACATGTCTTGTGAGAAGTACTGGATAAGCTTTTTGGCCTTTGCATAATCAGCCCGGTCTGCTGGGCTCAACTCATTCTCGCCGATAATAGCAATAATTCCCCGTAACGACTCATATTTCTGCAAGAGTGATTGAACCTGTACACTCAACAAATAGTGGCGATCACCAACCACATCCGCCGACAACAGCGATGAACTAGTGTTAACCAAATCCACCGCTGGCCGTATACCTTCCTCGGCAACTTTACGACTAAGGACAATGGTACTATCAAGTTCGTGCTGAATCATCTGAACTGCCGGGTCACTAAGATCATCGGCTGGAACATAAATTGTTTCAACGGCCGTAATTGATCCTTTCTCATTTGAACTTAATCTATCTTGCAGACTTTTAACGTCACTGAAGATGGTTGCCTCATAGCCACCTTCCGCAGGCACCTGATCCAAGATAGTAGAGACTTCATTTTTAGCTTGAACATAACGATACATGTTGTCAGCGAAGAATAGAATATCTTTACCTTGTTCATCGCGAAAATATTCTGCCAGGGTAACCGATGCGAGACCAACGAGAGCACGTTGGACCGGGTTTTCATTCATTTGCCCAAAAAACATGCAGGTACTATTAAGAAGATCACGCTCTTTAAGTGTTTCGTGCAATTCGTGACCTTCGCGAATTCGTTCACCAATACCCGTAAAAAAGCTTAAACCAGTACCGCTTTTGGCAATGTTGTGAATCAGCTCCATCATCAGCACCGTCTTACCGACACCGGCGCCTCCAATAATGCCGATCTTCCTACCCTTTACGAATGGAGTGAAGAAGTCAATAACCTTAACACCAGTCTCCAGAATCTCAGGTTTGGCCGCCCTAAAGACCGTATCACGAGGTGGCAGTCGGAAGATATTACGACGCTCCACTCCATCACCCGTTAGATCCGCCAACCCGTCAATTGGGCGCCCCAATGCGTCAAACATTCTACCAATCGTTGCATCACCAACAGCAATCTCAATGCTCTTGCCAGTTGTTGTTACGGTCATACCCTTCTGAATCGTACGATCAGCTTCTATATTGAGACAGAGTGCCCCGCCATCAGCATGCAGGCTATCCACAAGTAACGAACTCTTGTGCGGATTATCAACAATAACAACTTCGTTGATGGAAGGAGCCTGGTCATCAAAAACTACCGTTATAACAAGATCACGAACCTCTCTGACGACTCCCTGACTCATAATTTCTCCGTTTTCTTGAGCCCACTGATAATCTGCTTCAGTCGCTCGTCACGCTGGGATCGACGAGATCGGTTATATAAAACTCTTAGGTCGGTAAGACTATCGCCCGCTTTTTCGTGAGCTACCGTCATCGCTCGGAAACGACTCGCATATTGTGCCAATTTAGATGCCAATATAACTTGACTCAATGCAATTTGCAGCATAGAACGCTCAAGATGGGCAATCACATCAAAAGTACTTGGTTCGAAAATATACGTTTGCTCGCTAATAATTTCGTCGGTTCCACCGGCTTGCTGACTTAGCTCTTTAATCGCTGTTTGTAATTCGATTTGCTTAATATCCTGCACCATCAAAGAGATATACGTTTGGTAGTAAACAACGGTACTACGATACTGTCGGATCTCTCGAACCAATGGCTCGACATTTATATTTTGATCTTTCTGGGGAAGGTCAAAATACTTCTTATAAGCAATCCCCGACTGGCGCAGTAAAATCGTACCATGCCGTCCAATCACTATAATGTCTTGCTGCTTCGGGTCGTAGTTCTTGAGCATTGCAGCTACAAGACGTTGATCAATGTCACCACTAAAGCCACCGGTAGCAGAAATAATAAGTATTAATTCTTTATCAATAGCTTGGTCCGTGTTTTTACGTCCATAACGAAATAATTGATCAACGCGGATTTGAGTATAGATGTGCCAGAGTTCATTAAAGAAACTCTGTGCCTGTAGCACTTCGTCTTTAATCCTCGCTATCTGCATACTGGCAAGACTTTCGAAAGTATTAGTAAGCTGAACAATCAGCGTCATGTCGTTCTGTTCCTTGAGAATGGCTTGCAACTGTCTCATGTTTTATCTCCACTATCCGGATTATTTGGAGCGGGTGCGGCAGCTGGGGCAGGAGCCGCGGCGACCGGCTTCATTAAACTAAGTGTTTTTAGCTCATCTCTAATCCTAGTAAAGTCCTGATCACTAGTAACCTTGGCCGACAACTGCGGGGCATGTGTCTTGAGCATTTGGATATCAATTTTATCTTGGTCGCCTATGTTCAAGATGATATCAACCATCAATTGCTGAGCTATGATGTCGTATGTTTCACCAGGTTTTTGATTGAATAGTGAGTAGAGATACTTCCCGCGCGATAAATCTTTTTGAGCTTCAAGCGCTAATTCTGAGCCAAAGTGGGCAAACTCTTCAGCCCTGTCATATAAACTGAGAGCCTGAAGAACTTGTACTCCTTGCAGCTTTTGACGAGCATTTTGTCCTCGGCCACCGACACGCGTTACACTCAAGCCTACACTCAACGCTGGGCGAAGGGTATCACGAAAAATTTTCATATCAAGTATCCATTGACCGTCTGTTATCGACATAATATTGGTTGGCAAATAGGCAGTGATGTCTCCGCCTGGTGTCAGCACTAACGGCACCGCGGTCAGTGTTTTATGATTAGCAGCTATTTTACCAGCCCGTTCTAGTAAACTGGAATGAGCATAAAACATATCACCAGGATATGAATCGCGACCGGGGCTTGTACCTGACAGCAGCGCTATTTCACGATACGCTTGGGCGTGACTGGTGAGATCATCATAAATAACAAGGACGTCACGGTCACAATTCTGCCATAAATATTCACCAAGTGAGCAGCCGATATACGGCGCTAAGTAACTCATAACTAACGATTCGCTCATCGTTGAGACAACAACGATTGAAGTCTTAAGCGCATCTGTTTCTCTTAAGCGCATAATTAACTCATCGGCATCGCTACGCCGTTTAGCAATCAAGACATAGATAACAACCACGTCTGTATTCTTTTGATTGATTGCTAACTGAGTTACCAGCGTACTCTTGCCCGATTTACTATCCCCCATAACCACAATTCTCTGTCCACGGACCAACGGGAACACTGTGTCGATTAAGCTAACACCAGTCTCAAGCTGTTTATTGAGCAGTTCTCGCTTATATAACATGGGTGCTTCGGCAAAGATAGGCCAGACACCATCAGCAGCAATCGGTCCTTTATCATCCAACGGTTCTCCAGTGACAGATATAATACGGCCAATGTAATCCTTGCCAACCTTCGTTACCAGCTCTTCATGTTGCTCAACAACTGTCATGCCCGTACTTAAGCTCTTTGATCCCAAATGTAGTACTAGTACATGGTCTTCACGAATTTGCTGGACAAATCCTTTACTACCGTCGTCGAACATAACCAACGCTTTGATATTAATTGGTTGCAATCCTTTGACCCGCACGAGAAATCGGTCGACGGCAATAACTTCACCAACCGGTCGTCCAGCAGCTACAAGTTGATCAAAATGGCGGTTATTGCTCATGAGCTAGGCGTTTCTCCCTCTCTGAATAAACTGATCAACAATTTATTATTATTCGCAAAATGCCTCCGTAGACTGAAGTCAAACTGGTGGTTAGACGTTCGGACCATGCAGCCAGCTGCAATGCTGGGTTCCAACCCAATGCGAAGCAGTAAGCCCGGATGAATATTAGTTCGCAACCACGTTACTAACTTAATAGTAAAATTGGCAGACGGATCAGATGCAAAGCTAATATGTATCACTGGGGCTCGTTTTTTTAAGAGGCCTAGGAATTCTGTTGCTTGCTTGCAATCCTCAGGTTTCAATAAATTCAACTTGTTCACCGTTGCAAATTCATCAAGTAGTCGGCTCGTCCGCGGTAATTTCATTGTCGTACCGGGAGATCGAATAGCGGTTTGAGTGAGGAAATCGCTAATCGCTTCCACCTCTCTCGTTAAACGACTCAGGTCAACTGGCCCTACTACCTGGACCGGAAGTTGAAGTGTCGGAGCTGGAGCATTATGATCCATTCTCAATGTCCTCAATAATTGCCCGTTTATTTGCCTCGAGGTCACTGAGGATAAAATCAAGTTGGTCATTTAAATCAATCTGATCACCAACCGCTGCCAATACGTAATGATTAACGATGCCGGCCATATTCGCCTCAAAACCCTGAATAAGGCGAGTCTTCTCGTCATTGAACTCCTTTTGAACCTGAGTACTAAGGGTACGTCGCTGCTCCTCTACGGCAGCATTGGTCTTTTGGATTGAGTCCATAGCCAATTGCTTGGCATCATTGATCGATTGTTCGTATTTGGCAAACTCCTCTTGAAGTTTACGAGTAATCTCCTGCTTCATATAGTCGTTAAGCTGTGACGTAGTCAAACGCAAATCTTGTTGCAAGAACATTGCATTCTCACCAATAATTTTCTCAAAATGCAAACGACCACGATTACGTAGCTCCTGTCTGAACTCGTCATTAAAAATATGCTCAACATCATGTTCAGCTGACTCCTGATACGGAGTATTCGATTTACGCGATCCTTTATTGAGTTTCGCAAGCTCCAGTGCAAACCAGCTAAAAGCCGCTGCGACTAAAGCCAAGAAACTGATTATGACGATTAACCACAAACTGGTCATTTCTATCCCACCGCTACTAATGTGCTTATGTTAGATCCTCAGAAGTAAATATACCGCAAACAGACCAATAATGAAAACCATAAGGCTTGTCAATGTCACCTGGAACATGCTTCTAAAAATTGTATGTTTCGAAAGCGGGTTGCGACCGACCGAGATAATACTACTTCTCACCCCAGCATAAAGCATGCTACCGGCAATCAATGCGCTGATTACTAAAACCAGTAAAGCAAGATATATTTTAGTACTGCTGACTGGTCCATTCGCAACATTTTGGCCGGCTATCAGCAAGAAACTCGGCAGGTCGGGTTTACTATTTTGCAGTAATGGGTTACGAGTAACATTAATACTGACAGTAATAAGTCCGAGGTAAACTGTTGTAGTTTTACCTGAGCTAGTTTTAAGCTGGGTCGTATTAATACTATCAGCGCTGCCAGTGAATGAACTCAGTGCTTTTCCAAGCACAATTGAGTTTGTTGTGCCAGCTTTCATGCCAATACCTTCTAATGAAGATATTGTCACATAGTCACCAGTAAAGATTGGACCAGCCTGATTGCTCACCAGTACGGTGTAATCGCCAGTGGTAGCCACAAAAGCTTGATTAGCGTTAGTGCTACTGGACAACGAGACGGTCGCATCACTGGGATTTACCACTACCCCAAACATCTTTGCAATATTGTTTTCGCTCAGCGGCACAACGGTGTCACTATTGTTTTTAAGTTGCACTATCAGACCAGGTTGCAATGATGAACCAGTTTGATAACTTTGAACCACTGACTGAGCTGCCACCCCTCGGGCAGAAACTAGTAACTGGCTAGCAACAATTAAGAGAGCCAGAGCAAACAAACAGCGTATACGCTTAAGCATAACTACGCTTAAGTATAGCGCCTGTTTCTTAGGCTACCAAGTTTGCTAATACTTCGGTAGTAATACGGAGATCGTCCTCGGTAGTTGATCTGCCAAGCGTAAACCGTAATGAAGCCTGAGCGTAGGCATCATCATATCCCATCGCTTTTAAAACATGAGAGGGTTCTTTCGAACTCGCACTGCAGGCAGATCCAGCTGCCGCCATAATGCCTGCCTCATCCAAGAGGTAGAGTAACCGCTCATTGTCTTGCTGCGGAATAGTGACATGAACATTGTTAGGCAATCGGCGTTTGAGTGAACCGTTAAATTGAACTGAGGAAATACGCTCTGTCAGTAATTTCATGAAAAGTAACTGCAGCTCAGCTAGTCGTCGGCTTTCCTCTTTCCGGTCTCTTTGTACAAGGCCTAGAGCAGTCGCCAAACCAATACTACCAGCTACGTTTTCTGTTCCGCTCCGATAAGAATGTTCTTGGCCACCACCAACGATTTGCGGCATCAACTTAACACGACCGTCAATAAATAATGCTCCACTCATTTTAGGACCGTAAATTTTCCCCCCATTGATGGTCATAAGGTCAATGCCGAGCCGTGAGCTATGTAAATCAAGAAATCCAGCTGCCTGACAAGCGTCAATGTGAAAGTATAATGGCAGCGAGGTTTGAGGATTTTTCTTGTAACGATTTTGCTCAATCTCTCTGAGGGCCTGTGCAATAACTCTAATCGGTTGGACAGTTCCAACTTCGTTATTCGCATACATGACACTGACGAGCACTGTTTTGTCATTAACAAGACGGAGTAATTGATCGACATCAACTGTGCCGTCTGCAAGGACCGGTGCTAACGCGTGAGAGTATCTTTTCGCAGATTCGAGCACCGATTCGTGTTCAATCGCACTCACAACAAGGTTTGCACCTTCAAACTGTTCCATAACTCCACGAATAGCCAGGTTATTCGCCTCCGTACCACCGGCCGTAAAGACAATCTCAGAAGGTTTTGTACCAAGTAGTGAAGCAATGTCTGTTCTTGCTTTCTCGAGATCTACCTTAACCTGGCGAGCTTTTTCGTATTGAGCTGATGGATTATAAAAATTAGCTTGTAAATATGGTTCCATACACTCACGCACGCTGTCATCAAGAGGGGTGGCCGCGGCATAATCTAAATAAATTAGCTGCTTCATGGTACGAGGAGAATTATAGTTGAGATTAACGACGGTGAGCTACGCGGTAACACCATAAAGTTCAGTGCTTACTCGTTGATTATACAAGCAGATGGCACTGTAGAGGTTCCTTGCCTCGTCAACTTCAATATAGCGATATCCTTGACCATCCTGGGCTTTCAAGATCCCATTGGGTCGAATGTCATAACGAGTGGTGACTACTTTTCTTTGACCAGTTTTATCAACCCACTCTTCATGCCATATCCAGGTTCGCTCATCAAGACAGAAGAATTCGCGGCGGCCGCCTGGGGCAATCTTTGAAAACAGTTCACCACCAATTTTAGCTTCACGCCGGATTAGATTCCGGTAAAGCAGCGTCAAGCGATCAGTCGCTCGCTGTGCCTTGAATGAACTCAGTAATTTCACAGTTGTCTCCCCATCTGTTCTTGAGTGTACAAGGTGTCAATTTTTGCCATAATGTCAGGCACATTATAGTGAACTACTTCTGGCGCTGAAATTGAAGTCGGCACCCCTTGCACAGGACTCATTACCGTCTGAGAGGCAGCAACGTTTGCGGTCTGAGAAGCAGTTACAACTGATACGGGACGTTCAATACTTTGCTGTGTTTGATAATTATAATTTGGCTGCTCGGTGGAATGTTGTTCAGCGGGATAGTTAACAGCGGTTGGTTGTGGAACCTTAACTTCATGATTAATCGTGGGGTCAATAAGTAGTGGATTTAGGCCGTAGGCGTAATACATAGCGTGACCTGCCAGTAATTTAGCGTTAGCAAGAGTTCCCAGCCGTTCGTGTACAATCGGTTGTTCGCCTGAGTGCCTCGATTCCGTAAGGTCTTTCTTAGTTGTTCCGCCAAGCATATTTTACTCCAAATCAAATAGTTTTAACGCGTTCTGCGTTGTAGTTAAGGCAACCACATCGAAACTCTCTTGTCGTAGCTGACCTAGAAAGTCTGCGATCACATTTATAAATTTAGGCACATTGATTGTACCACGGTAGGGAGTGGGGGTCAAGAACGGCGCATCAGTCTCTAAAACCAATTTATCGAGTGGCACCTTTTTAATTGTGGCTATTTGTTCTGGATTTTTTGTGAATGTAACGATACCGTTGAGTCCAATATAGAGACCGCGTTCAATAACCTGCTGAAGTTGCTTTTCCGTGCCAGTAAAGCTATGAACAACCCCTTTGACATTGCTATAACGATCAAATATTTCCCAGAAATCATCAAACGCCTCACGGACATGAAATATTAACGGCAGATTATTAGACTGCGCTAGTTCTATCTGGTGTTCTAAGATTTTCTTTTGGGAAGGCTTCGGTGAATAGGTGTAAAAATAGTCGAGACCACACTCGCCAATTGCTACCACTTTTGGCTTTACCGCTAGTTCGTCAAATTCATTTAACTTTACCTTCGCATCAACATAGTGCTGCGCCTCATGGGGGTGTAAGCCGATTGCCGCCCAAATACGATGTTGACGAGCCGCTAACTCGACCGCTAATCTACTATCCTTAAGCGTACAGCCGACAGACAGAAGCCGGGTTACACCGGCCGACGTTGCTTCAGTAATAACCTGATCGGATGGCAGCCCGTAATCTTCAAATTGGATGTGACAATGAGTGTCAACCAGTTCAGTTTGATTCCGTTGTTTTATTTCATCAGATACTTCTGAAGTAACTTTTGCACCCTCGTTAGACTGCTTCATGTGGTTTATCAGTCTTAGGAAATAACACCTGCCCTGTGACCTGCACAGTAGGATTAGCAAAAATAGCCTGAATTTTGGCAGCGGTATCAGGTAGAAATGGTATCAAAGCAGTAGCGATACTGCAAAGTTGGCAGACTTGGTACGCCAATACTGTACGGAGTTCGTCTTTGTCTCCGTTTTTCGCCAGATGCCACGGTTTTTTCTCATCAATATATTGATTGAGAGCTCGAACCTGTTCCCAGATTTGTTCCAATGCAAAGTCAAACCGACAGTCAAAAATTGCTTTATGGACCTGAGCCAGATCAAACGTCGGTTCGGGCAATTCCCCGACTTCACTCTTCTGATAGCGCTCAATCATAGCCACAGTCCGTTGAACCGCATTACCTAGTTCGTTAGCTAGTTCGTTATTGTAGGTATCTTCAAAAGCTTGCCAACTAAAATCACCGTCACCATAGCTTGATATATGCCGCAGGAAATAATAACGATATGCATCTACACCATACTTATCGACAATTTCCTTGGGGTGGATACCATTCCCAAGACTTTTACTCATAGTTTGGCCTTCAACACTTATAAACCCATGAACATACAGCATTTTTAATAAGGGCAAGTTTAAACTGAATAACATTGCTGGCCATATTGCAGCGTGAAATCGAATAATATCTTTTCCGATAATCTGAACATTTGCTGGCCAGAACAATTTAAAATCTTCCTGGTCAGGATAACCAAGTACCGTAATATAATTCATCAATGCCTCAAACCAGACGTACATTACCTGCGTGTCATCGCCAGGTACTGGAATACCCCAATCAAGCTTTTCCTTAGGTCGGGAGATGCTTATATCATCGAGTCCCTCTTTCAGTAATGCCAGAATTTCATTACGTTTTGTCTTTGGTACAATCTTTAAACTGTCTGATTCTATAGCCTCAAGAACTTGGGCGGTGTAGTTACTGAGACGAAAAAAATAGTTTTCTTCTTCAATTCTTTGATACGCCTGAGGATGATCAGGTTTCATCCGTTCTGGATCGGCTTGGGCTTCAGGAACAAACTCCTCTTGCTTAACGTCGTACCAGCCTTTGTAGTTTGTCTTGTAAATATCCTTCGCCATGTTCTGCCAGATCAACTGCGCTAAGCGTTCATGCGATGGGTCTGTTGTCCGAATAAAGCGATCTGAGCTAATATTTAGTAACTGCTGAAGGTCTTTAAACTCTTTGCTCATTTTATCAACAAATTCTTGGGGTGACATCCCAAGACTGGCTGCTTTCTGTTCATTTTTCGTGCCATGCTCATCAGTTCCGGTACTTAGAATAACCGGTTTCCCATCTTGCCGAGCAGCACGTGCTAGGACATCAGCCATAACAAATTCAAGAGCATGCCCTAAATGAGGGGGACCATTTACGTAAGGAATTGAGGTGGTTATATAATAATTCATATTAATAGTGTAGCGACTTTATCTAATTGACACAAAGCCACGGCACAATCTTGGCCGCAACACTAACAATACAAAAAACCGGCTATAGCTACGCTACACCTAAAAAACAGGCGGCAAAGTATTTTTTACCGACAATTTCTATTAGCGACCGTAAGCGCTTGATCCGTAGCCCTTGGAGTCTGACGAAAGTTGGCTTTGCTGTAGATGATTTTTCCCTGTAAGGAATTTAATTATCGATGATAGTCCCATGAGGGAGACTACGCCGAGACCGGCCATTGTGAGGAATTCTTGTCGAGAAACCTCACGCTGCAACATAGACTGCAATGGAGTTACCTGTTTCATTTTTTATACCTTTTTATTTTTATGGTTTACTTAACCAGCTTATGCTAGATTAACCCAGTTGTCAAGAGATGTTCTTGAGTAGACTCTGCCCTGAATTACATGTAACCAATATTCGGTTGTCCACGTCGATTCATCGAGAAGCGAGAAGGAGAAGGCTGACTGAATGACGGGGTCTCCGGTACCTGCTGAGGAGGCGGCTGTTCGTGCACAACCTGCGCTTTCATCCGACGCTGTAGTCTTTCTGCCTGAATCGCTCGGTCCTGCTTAAGCAACTCAACCACCTTCTTCGGACGACGTTTTCTTTGGTTTTGTATTAAGACGAAGATTATACCCAATTGATAAAGCAGAATGATAGGAATGGCTATAACCAGCTGATTGAGAATATTAGTGGTCGGCGCCATAACCATAGCGATAACAAAAGAAGCAACGATAACGTATCTCTCGAGTTTAAAGAATCTCTTAGGTGGTTGTGGTTTCAACCTATTGATAAGCAAAACTACAAGAGGAATTTGAAAAAGTAGTACTGAGCCAACAAGATAAATAGTTACAAAGCTCATGTACTCCTGGATAGTAAAAAGCGGATGGATCTGTTTTGTAGTAAATTGATTGCCGAGGAAGTGCAACGCCAAAGGCAGGCCTAAGTAATAACCGAATATAAAGCCAATGATGCCCAGCAAACCTGAGATAAAACAGCAACGTAATATAAACCGTTTCGCGTTTTTATGGATTATAGGGGCAAGGAATTCAAGTACATTATAGATAATCACCGGAACGCTAACGATAATACCGGTGTAAGTACAGACCTCAAAAAGAAATCCAATCCCACCTCCAGGCGAAGTATAGATAAACTGCTGATTGTGAGCAGGGCGCAATAAAAAATCAACCAATTGTTCTTGAATAAAATACGCCAGAACAGACACAATCAACACACACCCTACTACGTAGAGAAGTCGTGTCCTTAATTCGTATAGATGCTCAACAAAGGGTAATCTATGCTCAGGATTAAGCGATTGGATCCTTGTCGCCCGCTTGTTTTTCTGTCGATGTTTTGTTTTCATTTACGTCACCATTTACTCCTTTGCGAAGCTCTTTCATTGATTCGCCGAGACTACGTGAAAGTTGTGGCAACTTTTTCCCACCGAATAATAATAAAACTATCGCTAGAATGATAACCAACGCTGGTGTGTCTAAGTCTAGAAGTCCTAAATTTTGAAATAACATAGATTCCCTCTCTTATTTGTCATCCATATCGTATCACGCGCGTATAGGATTTGTAAATAACATAACTATTATGGTGTGGTTTTACCTACCGCCACCAAACTCATTCTTGGCTCACTATTTAAGGTAAGTTTCTAACAAAACTTTCGCTTAGGTCAGTATTAAGCCACCAAACAAAGCAAAGACTAAGGATAAGCAGTACGAGCAGAAACCAGAACTTCATTTTCTCACTCATGATGATATTGACTCCTGTTGAGCGACCACGATCAAACGCTCTTTTGGATTCCATAAGGGAGTACACGTATAGAGCGTCAACTCAGGTTGCTTTGTCTGAGATAAAATTGCCGTGTCGGACGGAGACACAACACTAATACTTGATACCATATATGTATACTGTTTGCCGGCCCACCAAACTCCTATTTGATCACCAAGTTTAAGCTGATTGAGTTCATAGAAAACACCCCGTGGGTTAGTGTAGGTAAATCTATGGCCAATTAAAATCGTATTTCCACCTTGATCAGGCGTACTGCCATTCGGCCAATGCCATATGCCTTTATCAAGAACTGTGTATGTTTGACTGACCGTTCCCTCATAAATCGGTTGCTTAAGAAGCATGCTCGGTATAATCAACCAATTCCCCTGCATAGCAGACGCTTTCGTAGCAATACCAACATTATTCTGGGCTTTACCAAAACTGCTTATCTGTTGAGTTAATTGGGTACGAGTATCTGAAAAATGGTTTTGATACCAGTAATTAATACTCGGGTAAAACGGCGCAATAATAACATACGCGTTCACAATAATAATTGCAGCTAACAATATATTATTGACGCTCGATAGCTTAAAAAAGTGGGTCATTCGATACTAAATAAGTAACCACCATTAGAGGAGTAAGCAACTATCAGGCTTGTGGACATACTATTTTAAGACTGAGGAGGTTGTGTGTGGTTACTGGCCGACTGAACGGTTTTCTTTGGTCGGTGCCATATGCGTACGATGATAGCTGCAAGAATGATGATAGCTGCTATGGTAACAAAGAATATGACAACTGTACCCGTGTTGACAAGACTGGAACCAGTAGTTGTTTTACTACCAGTAGTGCTAGTTGAGCTGCCAGTGGTCGCGCTACCATTATAGGTACTGGAGTTATAGTTATTGGCACCATACGCTTGGGCAAAATATACAAAAGATTGGTCCATAAAAAACCTATACTACCTGTTTAAACATAACCATATACTACTGTATATTAACGTGCATGTAAATCATCTTAGCTTTGGATAGAACTCATGAACCATTCTTGCTTAAGCAGTAGTTGGAGTTGTTGGTGTTACTGGAGGCATTGGCGTCACCGGTGGCATTGAAGATACGTTATCTGGGCCTTGATACTTAGCATCACCAAAACCAAGAATCAGAAAGCCAATAAATCCAAATATGATAAGCCCGAAGACAGCGAAAACTGGACTCTTACCAAAGCGTTTTGCGATCTCAAGCAGTACAATAATCTCGAGTACTAGAGGGATAATGAAGCCGACAAATGGAATAATGCTCAGAAAGAATGATAATGCCCACCAGCCAGGTTTGCCGCCAATCTCGAAAAGAACCCACAAGTTATAGATCGGGACAATAGAAGCCCACCCCGGACGGCCAGCTTTTTGAAAAGTCTTCCACATTCCGGCAACACTGATGACGGCAAATATAAGCACGATGATCGCAGTAATTATCACTGCACTACCTGATAGGTGAGTATTTGATGAACCGTTAAACGAATATGTTGTTGCTAAATGTTGTAGCATAATTTTTTTGTTCTCCTTACCGCTTATGCTATCACCACTGCCAGTGAAATACAAAACTGTTCTTTACCTATCAGATTAAAGGCTTACTTCCGATAAAGCGGATGAGGTTATGAACACCTTTGGCTGCATCTTTATAGGTTTCTCCACTCTCGTCAAGAATTATGATATCAAAACTGCTCGTAAAATGACGAGCCGATGCCAGGCTAAAGTACCGTTTAGTCGTTTTACCGACTTTAAAGAAGTCCTGCTCGATTGTTTTCCCCGTTTTATACTCAGGATCATGAACAGAATTAACCAGAAATGCGCAGATCCCTCCAGGTTTCAAGATGCGTTGTATCTCCGCAAATAAGCGAACTGTTGTCTCATAATTAAAATAATGTATTGCTAAATGAGCATACACGATTTCAAAAGTTGAGTCCTTAAATGGTAACTCCTCCCGTATATCGACTTTCTCAAAAGAAAGATGGTCCTTTAGTATTGTAGTTAGTTTAGCTTTTGCGAATTCCTGCGCTGTAATTTCTAGGTCCGTTGAGACAACTTTGTAACCATGTTCTGCAAAAAAATAACTGTCTTGGCCCTGACCGGCTCCAAGTTCTAAGATTATGCCAGTAGAAGGGAAGTAATCAATCGCAAGTTTAGCGAAAATGGACGGTTTACTGATCCAGTCTTGCTCTTTATAGATCTTATGTAAATCCGACCACACGCTACTACTCATAACTCCATAGTAGCAAAACAAGGAGCCCAATATGAGAAATTCTTTAGGGAGTACTTACTATTTATGCGCAGGAGTTATACTAATAGATATTTGCTGTGATAGTCAGTCAGTATAATTTATCGCTGTTTTTTCTGTTTCGTTAACTTGAGTAGAACACTTTTTGCGCTATAGAACGGTGCCTTAATATAGTTATATGCAAATGCTTGTGTTTTCATTATTAGCATCAGTACGCTACCTATATACCCAATTGTTAAAAGAGCAATCAGGATTATTGCTACCGTCAGGCCTTTGTGGTTATCGAAGAAGCTCGTATTTGTGGCCTGAATTGTTACCACACTACTTTTCGGCTTTGGTGTTTGAACAACCGTAACTGGTGCAGGCGTAGATGGACTGGTTGATGGAGAAGTGGTAGTCGAGGAAGAGGTGGTTGGTGCAATAGTTGGACTAGTGGTTGGTTTAGTTGTAGAGGGTTGCGATACACTCTTGCTACTCACAGGAGTTGACGATGTCCCAGCGGTAGAAGCAACGTAAGCTGGACATGTAGCGTTGGCAAGACCACCGCCATGCTGATAATTAAGACCGTCAACAAAGATCATCTCAGCTGAAGTTGAACTAGCAGCAACATCAAAATTGAAAGCGTTGGTTGCGTTAGGATCGTTCGAGAACGATTTAACTACCGTTGCACCATTCGCTATGCCACCTCCGGTTTCAACGTTGCTGTAATTACCGCTGAGGTTCCATTGGGCACCAGCTAATTGACAGGTTAGATTAGCTTCGGCAGCTTCAATATAGTAATAGCTGCTGTTTGATCCACAACTCGGTATGAAACTAACCGTGACATTGCCGTTAACTGGTGCCGTCGTTAGGCCTCCGCCATACGTCGGATACTGACTAGTTCCGGGACCAATCGTTTGTGTAAAATCTGACGTACCTGTTTGCTGAACATCAACTTGCACTGAATAGCTGGAAGAGTTTGCAAATGTAATATTAGCCGACTGACCGGGTATCACATCCATAAATGCACTGGTTTGCCCGTTAACAAGTGGCTGGCAACTACTGCCAGTGCTGAAGACGAGAGAGGCATTGGCGTCGTCCGCACGGGCAACTCGGGGTAGGCCGAACCAGGCGAGGCCGACCACCAATGTGACGACAAGAAAAAAGTTTTTTGTATTCATACGACAACTCTGTAACTGTATAACACGTACCAAGTATTGATCAAATTCTTATGCCTAAAGTAGCACACAACAGTTTACGCCATGCATTGAGTAAGAAATCTGGACGACTGGGAGGTGTGCTAACTAAGGAGTAGCTTCACCCATCCCCTACTTAGAGATGGCTTTGCTTCTTTGCCAATGTGCATTTTATTAAATAGAGAGGGGAAGACCGAGGTAGCCTTATATTTTTGCCTAAGCTTTTCGTAACGTTCTAGGTCATAGATTTTCCAGAAGTCTTCTTCTGAATAGTAAGAGTACGCATAGAGCACTTTTCGCCCGCTCAGTGATTGAACTTTGTCTTCAAGTAATCGATTCTTGGATACAAGCTCTTCGCCCCTAAGCTTCAGGTCACCATACATGCCGACATTAATTATTAGATCACTATCATTATGTGTAGGTGATAGGAATTCTCTGGTATTGGGTTTCAATGGACATAGCCAAAGTGGGTATATACCATACTCCAAATCTATGAAATTTGTAAACTCGAGAAAATTCTGTTTAGGCATACACAAATCTTGTACAAAGTACTGTTGAGCTAGGTTTGAGCCATGAAGGAATTTATACAATCGTCTGGTCTTAAATAGCCAAGCGAAGACAAATCGTAATGAACGCAGGAATGGTGCATGATAGACATCAAAACCAAACTTGCCCGTCCAAAAAGCGCCCCTATCATACCTGAATAAATAATCTCTAATAGGAATAACCTCTTCAAAGTAATCTTTGCTGGTTGCGATAGAGTTCGCATGAACGTAGAACCATTCGTCTGAAGCCTTATGAAATGTAGATCTTGAATAACCGTCTGTCACATCAGTAAATTTGCCTGTCATCACAACGCCGAGAGACTTAGCAAACATGATTCCATCAACGAAGTCCACTTTGGTGTTCGTTTTTTCTTCTATCACTCTATAAACCGTGGCAAAACTATCAACTCTCTGATAATTTAGCCGAACATACTGTTTGCAAGGGGTGAGGCGGAGTTTAATTTGCGTAATTATACCCAGTGTTCCATAGGAAGAAGCGACCCCATAAAATAGGTCTTGATTCTGATTAGATGACGCTATGACCCTGGATCCGTCACCCAAGATAATTTCATACTCTAAGCATATCTCGCTGACACACCCGTATTTAAAAGAGCTGCTTTCACCTGCGCCACCCATAACTGCTCCACCTACTGTAATCCCTGGGAATTCGGTAATTATTGGGGCAATAAGCCCTTGGTTTAATGTAGAGTCGGCCAGCAAGTCCATAGCAACATTTGGCTCAACTACCACATAACGCTCTGTAACATTAACCTCAATCACAGAATTCAGCGAGCCAACATCAATGATTTTTAGGCCCATGATATTTTGAGGTCTGGTAGAGTTTGTTGAGCCATGCTTTATCTTGACTTTTTGACCATCCTTAAAAGCCTTGGCAACTTGTTGCTGCACTAACTTTACTTTGCTTTTATGTTCTTTTAGTTCTTGATTCACGTATCTGTAAGTATAACAAACCAATAAAAGTGAGTTCTTGATGCTCATGCTTGATGCGATATATGCTACCCGGTTAAAATCTTACTTCTTAGTCAACAGAATAATATCTAGCTGCTAAGTCAAACAGTATCAACTTTGGCGCTTTCACGGCAAACTAACTCTCCGGCTAACCAATACTTTTTTCGCGGTCCTTTACATGACATAACAAATTGTGGCAATTCTGACTCCTCATCTATCTTTATATGTGGGGCATCTTCATCAAAATTAGCTGTTGTTAGTTTACCGGTTGTTATCACACTTGCTATAACAGCCACTTCTTTCGCTTCAGCATATAACCCGCATTCAGTGAGGCAAAATAGTGAACATTCAAGCCTGGCATTACCCATCACAGGCACTTCTATGCGCTCTGTTATGTCGTTTTTCAGTTCTCCAAATATATCACTCATACCATTATCTTGCATAACCGAAGATGTCTTTGCAAGCATAGGCATAATAAAAACGCTCAGCTAGAGTGTCTCTAATGGTCCTACCTGGTGCAGCAGATGGGTAAAAGTATACCTAACACCTGATGAGATAGGTAGATGGAAGAAGATTTGGAAGTGTCGTATCAAGAATATTTATTAAATAAGTGAGCGCAGCGACTTACACAGTTAGTGAATACTAATGTTTGTTATTCACTTAACGAGCTTATTATCTTTTTAGCTTGTTGTACTTCTTGGAATGAAGAGAACTTACTAGGAGAGAAACAACCAAGAGTCTGGTCATAAGAGAGGCCAGCCGTATTAGTAGTCATAGTGTAATTCCCGTCTATATTAAGATCCATACCTGTGGTTGACGTTGGAATGGCAGAATAAGCAACACTATTCGCGCTATAGCTCGTATCACTACCATAAATATCCATTACTTCACAAGAGTTAGGACCCTGACTCGGGAGTAGTGGAATTTCCATCATTAAAGCATAGAGCGGTTTAGTAAAATTGGAATCTGTAAGAGGTATTGAAGAGTAAACAGTCTCTTGGGTAGGTACATATTGTGAAGATGTTGAATAAGTAGTAAAAGTGAGGCCAAATTCATAATCTGTGCCATCAATACTACGTGATGGAGCGTTTACTGTAACTATTTTACTATCAGATCCACCGGGACTAGTGGTCACCGTCCAATTGCTAGGATATTTAAAAGATACAGGACTCAAATTGGTATAAGATTTCCACCCAGCATAAGGATTAGCTGTCGTTGATACTGAAGCTTTAGTCTTATGGTCATTATGGTAAACTATGTAACCAACTGTACCAATCACTACTAAGATAAGTACTATCAGTAAACCTTCTACTACAGTAAAGCCTTTTTGATTTTTGGATTTTTTGTTCATAAATTAAGCATAAGCAAGGGTGGTTATAATTGCAATAAAAGACTAAAGGATTACTGAGGTCATAGTGCTTATGGTTGGTGTCGCAATGCCAGAAAAGTTTACACCTTATTAGTGGTGAGATTGCCCATTGGAGAAAAATATTGGAAGAACCGTATCGAGAATATATTTTATCTAGATAAGTTGAGAGTTACACTTACGCTCCGACAGTACCTGTCTTAACTTTTCCAGATCGCTTGTAACCGGCGAAAATCACACCATTTGCTGTAATCAAACTGTCCGTTAGCGTAAAGGCTGCAGGAATAGTTCCCTCGGTAAACAAACGCTTGCCGGTACCAAGTGTGATCGGGAACACCATCAGCCTGAGCTCGTCGACCAGATCATGTTTGAATAGTGTCTGGGCGAGATTACCACTGCCGTGAATTTTGATATCAGGACCCTCTGAATCTTTGAGTTTTTTGATGTCGTCAACACTTTTCAGAAAAACAACATTTTTCCAATTCGTCTTATTCTCAGTAACCGTACTAGACATGACATATTTAGTAACTTCTTGGATGCCTGGCCATATGTCTGTATGTTCTGGCCAGTAGGCAGCGAAGATATCATAGGTTTTCCTGCCCAATAGTATGTCTGTGGATCTCATCCATTCACCCATGACCTCGCCGGCCTCCTCATCAGCTTCGTAAAAATACGGTGCAGTCCAGCCACCGTATTTAAACTTGCCCGACTCGTCTTCCTCAGGGCCGCCTGGTGCTTGCATTACTCCGTCTAATGTAATGAACTCTTGGATAATTATTTTTTTCATAGTTCTATATTATCAAACTACAAAAAAAGACCTCATTTTAGTGAGGTCAAAAACGCTTATGCATGGTGCAGTAAAAGTGATGTATCTAAAGCAGCCGATACACTTATAACTGCTGCTACTGAAAACTCCGACAACTACTTACTGCAAGAGCTAGTGGAGGAACTTGAGCTTAGTG
Source organism: uncultured Candidatus Saccharibacteria bacterium (assembly GCA_963797185.1). Classification (GTDB taxonomy): domain Bacteria; phylum Patescibacteriota; class Saccharimonadia; order Saccharimonadales; family UBA4665; genus CAWCON01. The sequence continues at coordinate 319,726 of CAWCON010000001.1, read as the reverse complement.
CTGAACTTTTTGCTGTTTAATGGCTAAAGCCATTTTTGCATTATTGCTAACTGGTGCTTGGTTGTGAGGGGGCTAAACTATAACAGGCATATCATGCAATTTGTACTCATACTTATTTAGTACATCTATGCTTATTTGTCTATGAAACATTTCATTACAACGTGTGCAATGCCAGAACTTCCAAATCAATTCTTCTCCAAATTGATTTACAGACCCTTCGCCTTCGTACGTCTCCCATATATGAGGGTCTTCATAATCATCAATATCTTCATCAACCTCTAAGAAGCAAGGGTAGGAATCTTTAGCGTTTTCTACCCACTCTAAAAATGAAATTCTCTTTTCAGTTTCTTTAGTAAATTGACTAATTAAGGCTTCTTCCTCAGGGGTTCCAAATATAAATGGTTCTATATAGTCTTTATAATCATCGCTATCCTCCCTGTTAGCTTTAGGACTAGCGTCATATTCTTCCACTATATGCATCATGTCATCATTGTTATTATTAACGATGTGACTATAAAAGGGGTCTAGTTCATTGGTTCTAATTATCTCTGCTTCTATATAGGTGTCAGTTTTTTGGATATTCGTAGCACCAGCTTTCTGGACATACTCCTCCAGATTTCTGGACTTACCCCATCGTCTGCAACACTGCAAATGCTCATCTAGCCTTGCTTGGCATGGCTCTAGGCTGTATAGGTTAGTTTTGTTAAAGCGTGGAGTCTTTGTTATAAAGCCCTTTTTAACAAGGCTGTTGGTGGTTTCAATAACAGTACTTTTGCCTCGCCCAATGTTAGTGGCAATGTACTCCACTCCAAAAAATGCTCTTTCGCCTTTCTTCCAGCATTTTTCTACTACGTTACAAAGTACAAGCACCTCTAGTGGCTTCAGCCCCAAGTCCCCAGCGCAGGTAACTATGCATTTTGGTACTGGTGCAAAGCCTCTCTGTGCAACATCTTCCGGCCATTTGGCAGCAAACCTAGCTGCATAATTATCTCCCATGTTTTCACCCTCTTTGTTTTTAACATTAATAAGCCAATTAGTATTGGCCTCTATGAATTATTTACAATTTTTGTTTTAGGGTGCAGTCACGTTCACTGCACCCAACCTCTAATAAAGATTAAAGACTTACCTATTAGAGGTTAAGAGGGTTTTTGTTTTTGGATTAAGTACGTATACCTAATCGTTATCTTGTCGTACTTATAGCATAGCAGACCACGACCATTATGCAAGTAAATAATGATATATAATTTACTACAATTTTATTGTATAATAGCTCTAGGCTTCAGCCATAGACTTATCCTTTTGGTAGTCTATCCTTGTCCTTTCTTCCAATGCTTCAAGATGTAAGATATTGCTATAGTAAGACCTGCATGGAATGGGTGTATCGAAAATCCAATAGTCCATAACATTTCTTATATTTTCTGAATCCTCGAATATGAAGTAAACTTTGCCCCTATCTAAGCCAGTTCCTTTCAATTGAAAGCCTGAACTCATTAAAGTTGCAGCTAATCCTTCCCCATCATCGTAATAGATGCGCTGCTCATTTGTATTTAAATATTTTGTTTGTGATTTAATGTTGTCGCTCATATACCCTCTTTCTTTAAAATTATTTAGACACACTTAATAGAAGTCGTCCTAAGACGGTATCTATCAACTTTGTTTCTGTAAGAACCTACAGCCTCTCCGGTGCAGTTCCAAATGGTTTTTTGTCTATAAGGTGCGTCGTTAGCTGTATTTAATTTACCAAAAGCGTAAATGGAAGTCAATACTATATAATATTTTATAGCTGAAGCCAAATAAGACTTATCCACAAAACTACCTCTATAAATATGGTCTAAATGAAGTCTAAAAAATACTTGTCTCCTCACAACCAAGCACCAGTTAGCAATAATGCAAAAATGGCTTTAGCCATTAAACAGCAAAAAGTTCAGCACTAAGCTCAAGTTCCTCCACTAGCTCTTGCAGTAAGTAGTTGTCGGAGTTTTCAGTAGCAGCAGTTATAAGTGTATCGGCTGCTTTAGATACATCACTTTTACTGCACCATAGTTGACTATCTGAGCCTTCGGGCTCTTTTTTGTTTAATTCTAGGAATGCTTTATAGGGGTCATTTAATGTATAAGATAAGGATTTGTTGTACATTTCAACGTTATAAACCAAAACTCTTAGAATTTTCTGTTTAAGCAGGTTATCAGACGTTTTAAATAGTTGATTGCACCTCATTCCTAAATCTAACAAGTGAGAAGCTGTGATTAGGCCTATAGCTATACTGGGTAGTTTTTCAGAAGTTCTTCTATTTTATCTATTAGTTTCTTGATATTGGTCTGAGTTGTTTTTGAAAGTTCAGTAAAGTTTATCTTATTATCTTTTACTTTCTGATAGAACCTAATCGCTATGTAAACTTTTGAGAAGTTAGTATCATTGTGTGTCAGCGTTTTGACATATGCCGAGTTATCTTCTGTAAAAGTTAGCTTAGTGTCTTCAAGGACATACTTCTTAAAGTCTGTTTTTGCAAATATATCCTCAATGCCAGAGCAACCTTCAATGTTATATAGCCGAGCCTTGGCTAAATCGTCATCGTTACCTAAAACGTCTTTTTTGATTTTACGTAGCGCTCTTTTGCCTTGGTCATCATTATCAGCCACTGCAATAAACTGAAGTCCCCAACCCAAGAACAAATTAGCATAAGTCTCGATATTACTTGCGCCAGTACACGGTAAAAAGTTCATTTCTTGTTGACTATTGACTAACTGCTTAAAGGCCATAAGATAATAGTGAGCGCTTGGTTCTTCTAATAAAATATTATTTGTTTTCATTATTACTCTTTGATGCTGCAGGTCTACACCTATTAACGTGTAGACAGGAAACATTGTGTCTTCTGAAGCAGAACCTAGCTTATGGATTCCGAAGACCTTAGTGTCGCTATTATCGTCCTCGAATGACCGTTGAACTGCAAGAAGTCGGTAAAGAGCTTTGGTTTCTATCATATACGGCGAATGGGTTGTATATACAATCTGAAGACGTTCTTTAATATCCTCAAAGAGACGCAGTACGTCTGATTGGGCTTTAGCATGCAGACTGTTCCCTGGCTCGTCCATAAGCAATACTTGACCCTTTGTCACTGAATTGGCCGTAGCCCGAAGTTGAAGAAAAAATGACAAGAACCACCGAACGCCTTCGCTTCTTTGACGAGGGTAAAGCATACCCTCTGCATCATGAATCCAAAACTCTAGGAAAGGTTGCAACGAAGCAGCACCGGCTACGGTAACAGCGTGATTGTCAGACTTCATTTCAATTGTGATTTGATTGGTTTTACCTACTTTTTGCGTCCAAAACTCCTGAAAGTCTTTTGTTACCAATTGATTGGCATTTTGTATTTGGTTCATAATCATGCGGCGTTGGTCATCTTGTGGATTTTCTAAGACGCTTGGGTCTATTCCAGCAATTTTCAAGAAGTTTTTTGCTCCAATTAGCCCCTCTGTTCCAGCTTTATCAGAAGTAATGTCAACGACGTCTATTTCACTGGGTAGTCTGCTGGCGTGGTTTGTGAATAGCACAAACTCTGGAATACTATCAAAAAACCCATCAGTAAACTCGTTATAGGTGAAGAAGTGTCGGGGTTCTTCTGCCGGTTCGGCAGGTACCTCAGCACTTTTATCTTCAACCGGGGGCGTTGCTGCTCCTGAAGGTGCAGCAGTTGCTACAGGAGCAGTTTCGGGCTTTGGCACTTCGGGTGCTGGTTCAGCTGGAGCTTCAGGCTCTTGTGTATCAAAGAGCGTTTTTAGTTCGTTTTGCTCTAAGTCAATTACTGCATCACCCGTACTTAGCCCATTCCACTTACAAGAAAGGTTCACTCTATAGTTATTCTTTTTGACTACTTCAAAAAACTTTTTAGGCAGGTTGTTATCATCAAAGAGTTTCTTTATCTCCTCCTCACTAGTTTCAAACGAACAAATTACTTCAGGATAGTCTCCATTATTCCTCCTGTAGTCATCTTTTAGTTCACGGGTGTAAAAGCTATATAAAGCTTCAAGAACTGATGTCTTGCCTGACTCATTTTGACCAACGAGTCCTGTAATATTATCCGAAGACAGGTCGCACCAATCGGTGTCTACGATTGAACGGAATCTTTTTATTCGAAATGCAGCCAGCTTCATTTAGTTACTCCCAGAACATTTTAATGATACCTGGTTATTATTATGTCTCTTATAAAGACAATTACAAAATATTTTTTATAGCTTAACCACTACGAGGAATGTGGTCTTGATGTTACTTGCAAGGTCTCGTGATTATTTTTGTTTTTCTTTAACTTCTGGTCAACCAATTTTTCAAGCTCTAGCTTATTTTCATACGCTTTTAGCTTACCTTTTATATAACCAACCCTGTAGTCTAAGCTGCTCCTAACTAATCGCCAATTAGTATTTTCTAGTTCTTTACTTACAGTCTTCCAAACAGTTCGCTTGCTATCATCACCACTACGCCCATCTTTGTTGTCAATGGCGGTAAACAACACCTGAAGTTCCTTATCTATGTCGGGTTTACCTAGCCCAAAGTCTTTGTAGCCATTTTTAGCTAGTAATTTACTGAGCCGTTTATCAACTTGAGCAACAGTTAATATTTCTATCTTTTCAAGTTCAGTTTTGTATAGCTTTTCTGTCTCGCTTTCTTCCCATGATGGTCTAGTGTAATGTATTGGGTTATTTTTTAAGTCCTCTGCCCATTGCCTAACCTTTTTGGAGTAGCAGAACAACTTACGGTCTTCTTCATAGCTAGGGTCTGGCTTTTCTTCTTCGGGCTTAAAGCTGTAGTCATGCTTTTCTTCCCAAACATGGTCACAGCGTCCGCAGGTATACGTTAAGGTCAGAACCTCGTCTTTGTCGGTCTTAGAGTAAGTAACCTTTTCTGTTTTACACTCAGGGCAACGAGTAGGTTCAACAATCCATTCCTCGCCGTCATCATAAAACGCAGTCTTAGCCTGGCAATCGTTACAACTAAACATGAATAACACACGATTATCTTTGCCCTCGCTGTCATGCCACAGGTCTTTGCTAGCCGTTCTTAGGTCACGGCTCTTACACTTACGGCAACGGGCGTTTGAAGGTGGCTCAGCATGAGTAAGTATGTGGTCTTTCGTGCTGTCATCAGCCATCATCTTTTCAATGACTGAATCCTTTTTGTTAAACCGTTCAGCAGCAGCAAAGAACGCTGCCATTTCTTGTACAACGTCAATCCATAGCCCTTTGACTTCCTGAATCTTGGCGCTTTCTTCGGGAGTTAGCTTTGCGTCTTCAATATCTTTGTCTGTGACTTTGAGCTTGTGGTGGTGCAAGAAGCGACACTGTTCTACAGTACCTTGGTCATAAATGTCTTCGTAATACTCGCGCGGTTTTAAATAGGTCATCAACTATAATTATAAATTGACTAAGTACTGGTGAATCTTTACCATAGCCAGCGTGTCCAAACAGCAATACTTTAAAAGTGCCTCGTAATTTTCTTTAGCCTGTTTCTTGTCCACTACGCCCATAACCGAATCGTACCAACGTATTGAGGCTACTAAGCCATTTTGTATTTCCATTTCCTTATAAGAAAACTCAGGCACAATTACTGGCAGAACGTACTTAATTGAGCTACTGCCCTTGAAGCCATGATGAACGTAGTGTTGTTTGCTAAAAACTTCCATTAAATCAAAGATTCGCTCATTCACATTATTTAAAAACTCTGCATATTCGGGGTATGCTTTAGCCATTTCAGAATTGCGACCCATTTCAAATACTTTGTACCAAACTATCACGCTGCCAGTATCACCTATGTGGCTCTGTAAACTAGCTAATAGGTCGGACATGGGCGCTTCACTACTGCTAGTACCCAAATAATCATAATGTTCTATTTCACCGCCTGGGCTTTTAATCACATGCAAAGAGTACTGAAACGGTATTTGCTGAAACGGTGTACAGCCGTTAAACATTGGCAATGCAGATGATACTGTTTCGTAGTCCAAAAAATATAGCGGGTACTCCAGCTCATCTAACAGCTCTTTAATCGCGGTCTTGTTGATTATCGGCTCCTTGCTTTTCGCAACGATTACTTGGTTACGCTGTGGGGCGGAGAGCTTTATATCATCTGGAACATCATCAACATTGTGTATGTCTCCGTCAATGAGTACAGCAAGGTTCTTGCCACCTATGCGAGAGATATTAAAAACCGAATACTCAGGTATGTCAGGGTTTAGGTAGTGAAAGGTTGGGCAATGCCCAGATTTTGTTTTTAGTCGGCAGCTACATTTGGTTGGTTCATCAGTTCTTTTTAGTACTTCTATTGCGTCATAGGCTTGTTGCTTAATAGTTGGCAACACTTTAGCCACTTTCTCCGTAACGTCAGTCTGTGTAAGCAGTTCACTTGGGTCAACACTACTTCTACGAACATAGTCTTTGTTGAGATGTATAACTATTACTTTACCTATTTCATAGCCTGAGTCTTCAAACGCGACACGCTGGAAAGCAAGGTCATAAATATGCTCTGTCTTAACAGAATTGGTTGATTTTACTTCGTACAACGTCCAGCTATTTGTATCTTTATCAAACTCAATGATGTCTGCCATTGCATATAAGTTAATATCTGTAAAAGCTGTTGCCTGAAAAATAACTTGTACGCCCTCTTTAACTAAAAGTTCAGTATCTAACTTCGCTCTCTTGCCGTAAGACTCAACTAGAACTGCTTTAGGGAATAACCCACGAGCATAGCGTTCAACTTCATTACCTTGCTCTAATCTACGGTTTATTTCTTCTTCGTCATCTACGGGTACAGCTTCTTTCTTAAACTTCCATAGCCATAAATAGCTAGGACATATTTGGTACTTTAAGAAGTCTGATTTTGATAAGTATGTCTTAGTGCCTGACGTCATTTAATAGTTTTCCTTCAAAGTCTAATGCAAAATCAGCTTCATCTCTTGGGTCGGTGTTATAAAATACAAACCCTAGATTCTTAATTTCTTTGTAGCCGTGCTTACTTACTTCGTCAAGATATTCTTTGTAGTTGCGTGTGTCGCCCTCCTCAGAATCAAATACTAACTCGCTATTATCAGCTAACCTTATTAACGCTTCTTCTTTCCAAGCGTCATGTTCTAACAAATGACCGCCCTTTGGTTCAATCAAGCACTGATAGTACATTTCGCCAGTCTTCACATCATTGATGATAAGCATATAGTCAGGACTAAACCTGCGTCCGTCCTGTGGACTGAATAGCCAGTAGTCTAACTCGTTACGTATCAGGTATATCTCTGCTCCTGTGTATTTAGCACGTAAATTACCAACTTGACTTGCTACATAATTCACAAACCGCTTTTCCTCGCTTGTGCCGTAGTTTTCATCATAGGCATACCAGTCAGCAGTCTCAACATCATATTGAAGTTCGGGGTTGTCGTGGTCGGATTGGGCTTTGGCACGTTCGTCATTGCTCACAAACACTTTATTGCCAGTCGCAGGGTCTTCAACTGGAAACGACATTAGATAGATATTCTTTTCTTTACCAAAAACGGCAGACAGTGAAACTGGTCGGAACTTATTACTACCTGTAACACGTGGCATATTTATATCTATCGCCTTGCGGACTTCTGGCAATATCACACCCACAAGCAACTGTAACTTTTCAGTTGGGCTAAGTTGACTGATACTTTTGCCTTCTTCGTAGGTGTATTTTATCTCATATAGCGGAAGGTACTTTTCAATCAACTCATCAACGGTATGTATGCCTACCAAATGCTCGGTGAGGTTGTTAAAACGGAAGAAATTACCCTCTGCTGATACTAACGCTTTGCGAATAACGGGTAGCGGAAAGTACTCGTCAGTGATACGAATAACATCAACTTTTTGACCTGTAATTATTTGATTCTGCTCAAAATCAGACAAGCCTTTAGCACGTAGGTTATACAAGCCAGCTTTTATGACACGGTTGAAGGTTGTATCAATTTCGTCACCCTTAGTTTTGGTTCTTTTTTCAGTATGGTTTACTAGCACGAAGCCTTTCTTGTATGTGTCACTATCAAGGAACTTTTGCTTCATGCTGATAGTCTTTTTCTCTACACCCTCGCTGATAATACCTTCGCCCAACAAATCACGCTGAAGGTTCTCAAGGAATGTACCAGTTTTTACAAAGTGGTAAACAAAAGTTTCAAGCACACGTCCTTTATCAAATGGGTCATTGTCAAACTTCCGCTTGTACTTATCAAACTCAAGCCCACGACTGCCAAACATAGGGAGTAGTGTGCTATCTTCATCACGCTTGTATGAGCGTGGTAGCTCGTATGGGCAATACCTTGCGCCACGACCAATCAACTGAATATCTTGTAACGACACTTTCTTGGCTTCTGATATGTCAAAGTGAATTATGTCGTACAGCCCTAACACGTCCCAGCCTTCATTCAGGGCATTGACTGAAAAAATGGCACGTATCGTGTTACGTGGGCTATCCAGTAGAGGCAACAACTCAGCTTTTTCTTTCTTCTGGCTGTTATAGATGAGTGTATTTTCGTGAGCAAAATTAGCACGTATTTCTGCGGTGAACGCCTTCAACCCGTCCCAATCGCCTTGTGTTACCAAGCCACTCCTAGTGTTACCAAGCCACGCAAACATATCCGCCAATATTTCATGTTCATGATTCTTATTTGCACGACTAAGCTCCTTGAGACGATTCAAATCTTCTGGTCGCAGGGAACCAATTACATTGTCAAAAAACTTACGGTCTTCTTCGCTTTGGGCAATTTTGACAGATTTTATCAGCACGATTGGACTAATAGAAACGTTCATCTCACGTTCTGCCAGCAATCTGCGGTATTCGCTGAAAGCAACAGCATTTATTATCAGAAGGCGTTTCTGGTCTTCTGTATGGACTTCTTGGTTATACAAGAACTTCACGTCCTTGCTGTAGCCATCTTTGTTGAACTCCAAGAAGTCATAGCGGTTTACTAACTTGTCTGTGTACTTGCTGTGTATGGCTTCGTTTGCTAAGTCTACGGTTGCGGTAAACTCCAACAGCATATTTTCTTCACGAGCTTTAATAGCAGACATCACGGCAGTTTCCCAGTTGAGTATTTCTTCTTGGTCTTTTTTGCTCTTGCTACGTGTGTCTACGTTCAGCCTGTGTGCTTCGTCAGCAATAATGACGACATCACTATATACAAAATCATCAGCAGTAAGTCCATTTTCACGGTCTTCCTTCAAGCGGTTGTATAGAAGTGAGGTACTAAAGAACATAAAGTTAATAGCGTTTCGCCCAGCGTCTGCCACGCTACTAACGTTCTTAACGTCCACATTTTGGCGGTTGATTTTGATACCTTTGGGGTTGAATAGATATTTCTCAAACTTATAGTCGGTAAAGTTCTTGATGGCTTGGTCTTTGATTTGTATTTGATGTACTAGAAATAAGAAGTTGCGGTAACCCTTTTCGTACAGAAATAGCACCACCGAAGCCATTACCAGTGTTTTACCAGTACCTGTCGCCATATTGAACATTAAGTGTTTAGCACTGGCTCTATCGTGGTCGTACAGCCAAATAAAATGTTTCAACGCACGTTGCTGATACTCACGCAGTTGCTTGGTAGGGTGCAAGTTGTCTGTGATGTACTCAGGTATCTCGTAGGATTTAGCCCATTGTATATAATCAGGGTCGCTTTCTATTTTATTGAATAGAAAGTCGCCTAGTGTTTCATTGACCTTAGTTTTCTGCCGTGCCATAGAACTTGTCCGTTAGTGTCATTTCGTCAGCCGTTACATCGTGCCTTGTGTCGCCCATATCTGCGTAATTTAGGTATAGCTGGTTTTCGTCTAACACATCGGTCAGTGCTTGCTTTCGCTTGTCCAAGTCTAGCTTACGGAAGTCTTCGTCTTTTTCAAACACGTTGCGGTCAAACCAAAACTTCAGGAAGGCGTTGTTACGCATATCTACGTAGAGGTCTTCCAATTCAGACAAGCTGCTAGCGTTCGTAATTAGGTCAACGTATTCCTGGTTGTATTTTTTCAGTGCCAAGAACACGAAGCTGTCGTTTGCATAGTCAGATTTTATGACCCTTAAAAGACGTTCTTTTGTAACGTTTTCAATGTAGTCCATTTGCTCTACTAAAATAAACTTTCTGTTGCCACCATCTTCGGAATTAAGCATTAGTGTAGCGTGTCCTGTAGTGCCACTCCCACTGAAAAAATCAAGAACTATATCTTGACCTGAAGTCATTAGTTTCAGTACGTCTTCAACTGCATAAATTGACTTCGGAAACCCAAAAACTTTCTCACCAGCAAATATGTCATTGAGGACTTTTGTACCATACTGAATGGCGTTATATTCCTTACGAACCCAGTGAGTTTTTATTACCTGACCTTCTCTTATTTTTTCAAGAACATATATTTTTCCGTTGCTGTCTCTATCTGCAATTATATTTCCATCAGAAATACCCTTATCAAGAGTGTCGGGCAACGCCTTCCAGCTCATCTCAACTCCTGCGGTTGTAATAGGGTAGACTTCCTCATACTTGTCAGCCTTGTAGGCACTTACTTCAAGCGTTTCAGGGTTTACATAAATGGGATACCAAAACTTTGGTCGGACATTCCTGAGTGCCAATTGTCCGTCAGTGAGCCTGATAAAGTTCTGTAGTCGGTAATTACCAACATCGTCAGAGAGGTTGTACTTCTTAGCTAACTCTGGGTCAAGCACCACGTTGTTGAAGTTTGCTATCTCTTTATTTTTTGCATAAACCAACATAAACTCATTTGACGTTCCAAAGAACTTCTCTTGGTTTCTTCCCTCAGGCTTATGAACGATAGTTACAATTCCTACTCTGTTTTCTTTTCCGAAAACCTCGTCCGCAAGCACGCCCAAATATAGTAGTTCGGTATGGTCAATGGTAATTGCTATAAAGCCATCATCTTTCAGTAACTCCTTAGATACCTCAAGTCGGTTTTTCATAAATGCAAGCCAAGATGAATGATTGAAGGTGTTGTTATACGCAAAGGAATTAGCGTCACCTTTGGTGTTATATGGTGGGTCAATGTAGATAAGTTTTACTTGTCCAGAAAGACGTTCACGCAAAGTATATAGTGCCAGTAAGTTGTTGCCCTTTATGAGTAGGTTCTGCTTGAGGTTACCGTCAGCGTCAAAGAACTCAACATTGCTACTTGCAGTCAACGGCTTCTCACCGTCCTTGTCCACGTAGCTAAAGTCGGTCAATACCTTTGGTTCTTCCAGCGTGTCAATGTCCTTGCTGTCCAGCTCTAGGTGCAGGAAGCGTTCTTCACGCCCCACGTCTTCTTTGCTCATACCAGCTTCTAACACAGCGTCTTTGAATGGAAAGTTCAGTACCACACTGGTATCGTTCTTGATGAAACTACCTTTGCTATTGCTGTACAGCCCAATCTTGTTACCGTATTTGGTGTATCTTCCTTTTTTCAGCGAATCATCTGCCATCTATTACATTCCCCTATTTCCAATTAGCAACATTTACTTTTCTTCATAATTACCTCTTAGAATACTCTATAAACCTCTGTTGGTGAAACACTCACTAGTAAAAAGGGTTCTCTGACGCTCTACGAGCTTGTCTAACAGGTTTTTTGATGGTTTAGCATATATTTTTAAGCTCATACGAGAAAGGGTGTTTAACGTTAATTTAGATACGTCTAGCATTACTAGTCTGTTCAATAGCCAGTCGCTTAATAGCATTGAGCTTTCTTCTTCGTCTATCTGCGTACATTTGGTTGCCCGAAGCTGAACTAGCATGAAAGCTGGCTGTTTCTAGCACTAGGTCGCCTGTAGTAGTGCTGAGTGTGGCTGTATAGACACCATTCATTACTTCACCTGTGTAATCAAAGCCTTTTATATCTTTCCACTTAAATAAAGTTTTATTTCTATGGAATGGTCGTTTTTGTTCAATGGCTCTTTTACTAAAAAGCAATGCTATGTGTTCACTAGGTTTTGGTAGCTTTGGGTGGGAACCTAAGTACGAACCACTTAGGATTATATGTTTTTGGGGTAGTTTCATTGTTACGCTGCTCCTTGTGTAAGTAATGGAGCCTAGCTTTGGGTACACAAAACCCGCAGCTAGGCGATGGCTTTCACCACCTACAACCGTTTCCGATTGTAACCACAGAGCAGTACCTAACTACGGGGTCAGTATGCTCTGTGGATTTACAACCATGCCTTTTGCCGAAGCTACTCAGTTTAGGTCGTACCAAATTGTTTTTAGACACCTGTTTTGGTGTTGCTTGAATTATACAACAACGGGTCAGGACAGCGTTAAGCAAGGTTAGGTAAGGGTTGGGTATAGCTTGGGTAATTTTGCTGTTTTTATACAAGCTCACCCCAAGAATATATAAAATTTGACAGAACTGTTAAAAGGTGTCGCTTTTGATAGTGAAAGGCTGTACATTTACGATTATGCAACCACTCACAGCAGCAATCTACGTAAAAGGACTTGATAAGGACAAAATAGACGAAAAAGTCCACAAACTTAATGAATATTTAATAAATGACGGCCTTACTTTAGTTGACAATCAAATATTTGTTGACAGCGATAATAGTTTAAGCCAATTAGCAAGGTTAGTAGAACAAGCCCCTGATAACGAGGTCATGGTTGTTTACGTTAATCACGACTTACCTCCTGAAGACCGAGAACTATATAAAACGCTCATTAATAACCTCTACGTCAAAGGTATCAGCATTTTACTGGCTGAATAAGTATGAAGTTAATACTCATTGCAAGAGTAAGCGATAAAAATCAGCGACAAGCCTTACCAGCCCAAAAATTAAAACTCAAAAGCTATGCTGCCACCAGAGACCCTAGAGCTGAATATTACGAGTTTGATGAAAGTGCGCATGGTGACATTAGAAAGAAGTTCGCAAAGCTAATTGAACATGTAAAAGAGAAGTCTCAAAAGGAACTTATTGCAGTCGTGTTCTGCAAGATAGACCGCTATACAAGGGATAGTAGCCAAGACGAGGTAAAAGCCTTAAATCAACTAGTAAAACAGGGGAAGATTGAGTTGCATTTCCCTGACGATAACCTTTTTATCAATAAAGACTCTCCTGCTACCGATTTATTCCGACTTGGAATTGGCACAGCTCTTGCCAAATATTACAGCGACTCAATTAAAGACAACATTGCTAGACGCTTTAGCCAGATGCTAAATGATGGTCTTTGGATTGGTCAAGCCCCACTTGCATACAAAAATGTACACAAGGGTTCAATCACTAAACCTATTAAAGATATTGAGATTGACCCAGATAAAGCACCACATGTCATAAAAATGTTTGAAAGACGCTCAACTGGTATGTCTTACGCTATGATTGCCAAGTTAGCCAATAAAGAGGGCATGACAAGTAAAAAGGGTAAGAAAATGAGTAAGTCTACTATTGAAAAGATAACTAGAAATACTTGGTACTACGGCAAAATGTCTTACATGGGCAAGTTATACAGCCATAACTACCCGCCACTTATAGACAAAACTCTATTTGATAAATGTATGTCCATAAGGAGCGAGCGACACGACCAGCACACTAAATATAAAAGTATCCCCTTTGTCTTTAATAACTTTGTTAAGTGCCAAGAATGTGGCTGTATGATTTCCTCGTTTATAGCCCGTAATAATACCTATCTAAAGTGTTCCAAGGCTGCCAAGTACAAGGAATGCAACAACTTAAACACGGCAGAGAAGCTTGTTATGCCCCAAATGCTGGAGTTATTAGACCTAATACCATTGTCTGATAGCGTATTTGAACAGCTTGTTAATGAAGTTAAGCAGCGTTTCGGCAATCAGCAACAATATCTTAAAAAAAGCGTAGATGAGACTCGTAAGGAATACGATGATGTTACAGCCCAACTCAAAGCTTTAACCTATGAGCGTTTAGAGTCAGTTAAGACTGGTAAAGGAATTAGTACTGAGCTATTTGACGAGATAGTTGAGGAATTGACTAATAAGCAACAAATCTTGAATCAAAAGCTTATCAAGCTCACGGATTATAACAATTCGTTCTTAATCACAGCTTCTCACTTGTTAGATTTAGGAATGAGGTGCAATCAACTATTTAAAACGTCTGATAACCTGCTTAAACAGAAAATTCTAAGAGTTTTGGTTTATAACGTTGAAATGTACAACAAATCCTTATCTTATACATTAAATGACCCCTATAAAGCATTCCTAGAATTAAACAAAAAAGAGCCCGAAGGCTCAGATAGTCAACTATGGTGCGGGTGACGGGACTCTAACCCGTGGCCTCATCCTTGGCAAGGATGCGCTCTAAACAACTGAGCTACGCCCGCAAAAAATTATAACTGTACCCTGGTGGCGCCTCCCAGACTCGAACTGGGGACACAAGGCTCTTCAGGCCTCTGCTCTACCAACTGAGCTAAAGCGCCCCAATGACTTCGTTATTTTATGGGAAAATCAAAGATTATTCAATGATCTGTGTCTGTTGTAGTAAAAGACTCATCTATGAATTCTGTTTGTCGATGAACTCCTGACAAAAACGCTCAAAGACAGAATTTGTCCATCCGAACCCTGTTTGACTTGGATATATCCCCTTTACCGGTGGCTTATCGGGCTGGACAACATTATATTTTTCAAGAAACAAACCATGCGTTTCAAACCAACCCAAATTAGTCTTTAACCATTTCATTGCAATACGTCGAGCATCATCTTGATAGTTATAACGTTGCAATCCCTTCACGACCAAAAAATGAAGCGGCGCCCAACCATTAGGATACGCCCACTGAGTCGGCAGTGTGCCAAGCACGTACTGGCCAAGAGGCAAGCTATCAGTAGTTGCTAAACCACCCCGGTTCTCAAATCGTTTAAGTGACTTTACCATCTCCTTGGCCTGGTTCTCGTCCACCATTCCAGCCCACAGAGGGTAATACCCTGCCAGCGAGCTAACAGACCCCCGCTTTTCTTTTACGTAATTATAGTCATAGTACAAGCCTCTTCCCTTGTCCCACATCAACTCATCCATAGTTTGTTTACGATAATTTGCTGCCGCCTCCCATTTGGCGGCTTCTCTTTTATTGTCAAACAATCGAGCCGTCCTGGCGAAGTCCATCTCGTACTTATAAAGCAATGCGTTAAGATCAACCGGAACATAACTCAGGGCTTTGCGGCTAAATCGAGGAGTCATATCCCATCCACTCTCAGCTTCCGCAAGATCATTGAGATAATTAACATCATAATATCGGCTTAAGCCACGATAGACTTGATGCGTATAGGGCTTAACAGTTCCCATCCAAACAGTGTTATATTCATTTTCGGCTACTGCCATCTGCTGTTTTAGCCATTGTTTGTCTAGTCCATATGTTTGATATAAGTCCCATATAAAGCTCGTTAAAAAAGGTGGTTGTGAGTGGCCTGTTAAATAAGTACGAGACGCATTCGGGATAATCTTAACTCTATTAAAAAGGGTTGTGAGGTCATCAAGTATACCGATCACCAAATCTTTGTGAGATGCATCCAGCAAACCTTGGACCATAAAATAACTATCCCAGTAGTATAGTTCGTTAAAGTCGAATTCATGGCCTTTTTCGTATGCAGGTACCAAATACGGCTTCGGCAAACCGATCAAACTTTCATCATCCTTAGGGTAAAAACGAGTCAGTCTTGTCCAATACTCTGCAATGTAGCTACGGGCTGCCTGAACGTCCTCTGGCTGCAAAGGTTTATCAGGCCGAAAAGACCATTTTTTTGTCAGGTTATTAGTTTTTTTTGTTATATTGAAGCCTATCATATCTATTTTCAGCCTAGGTTACTAATCTACTCACGTCAAGGATAACTTGTCAGTTTATCGGATTAATTTTCGATCGTTACCGTTGTCCCTACGCTACTCCACTGGTAAATCCATGCAGCCGCAGCTAAAGGTAACTCAACACAGCCATGCGAGGCTTGATCCGAACTCGGGCTGATGGTACCGAAATCGGTACTCGTACGCCACGTTGCATCATGTAGTCCGAAAACTCCATATTCGTTACTAAGGAATGGCATCCAATAATTTACCCAATCGTGCCAGCTACCCCGACTGTCAGAACCATTCAAGTAAAGATCAGTTTGTTTTTCATATATTGAATAGGTGCCTACTGGGGTCACATCCGCCGGTACATTCGTATCACCAGTTATGACAGCCGTATCATACTCTTGAGTAGTCTTATCACAGGCCCATAAATGTCTCTGACTAATACTAACAAGTAGTAACTGATCAACAGTATTATTGGCACATTGATTTGAGCTCGCCACAGTTGCTCCTGACGAGGTTGATTTTGTTTGCAGAGTCGTGACACTTCGCTCCACTCCAGGAGTGTTTGATTTGGCAGTATGTAACTTCATGATACCTACTGCACCTACCGCTATCAAAGCGACTACCACAATAAAAGCAAAGATATGCTTAGGGTGCTTTGCGTCTGAATGTGTTTGCTTTACGGCCGGTTGAGTTCTATATGAACGATAATTCATATAGACCGGCACTGTCTGTTTTTGTTTCATAGAGGCACTTTTAGTAGCTTTCATAATCTTATCCCATTATTATAACCCGGTAAAGAATTCGACAGATTCGGTTAGTAAAAAAATTCAGGAAACTTACACCATTCTTTTGAGTATATTTATAAACAGTAACCAAAGTTACGGTAATTGTACTGGTGGAGCTGCCGGAGAACTGCCCTCCGGGTCCGTCGGTTTATCTTGATTAGTCTTCTACAGGTTTAGCCCATTCGCGGTTCTTGGAAGCCAGTATAAAAATGGGCAAGCGGCTAACTTCCATAGTCCAAAGTCTTAGTGAATTTTGAGGACACCAAAATCCAAGCAATCAGATGATATAAAATGCCTTTCAATTATCTGATGTTGTCTCAGGCACTGCTGTAGAAATTAAGCTACAGCTGGTGCGAAAGCAAAGTTTTGAACACGGAGCGCACTCGCAATTGTGCGAAATGCATTCACAGTATTCATAGCCAAAGCTTTCACTTTAGATGTTATTGCATCTATTGTGGTTTGCCTATAACGCTGACAAGCGACCTGCTGATCTAACCGATAAAGTCCAACGTCGAGCTTGAATTCAGCCCCAAAAACGTATGCCACGGTAATATGTGGTAACTGTTATTATATCATAATATCAGTGGTCATGACAGATATTTTGGCGTATGAAAGAATGCCCGCCAGTGAATAATCCACTCCTTGAGCATCAATTTTTCAGACAGCTCACTTCGGTTGCAAGCCAAGATAAATAGTATGCCATTGCTCAATTGAAAGTTGTTGGGCTCGAGCAGTTATTGGGATATGTGCTGCCTCCAGCAGGGGGATAAAACTTTGGCGCGGGAGATGAAGACCGGCACTCAAGTTATTGACAAGTGTTTTACGACGATGAGAGAAACCAATTTTAATAATTTGGAACAAATCTTTACTATTGACATCATTAAATAGTGGCTGCGACCGGTGACTCATACATAGTATTTGCGAATTAACTTTGGGCGGCGGCGTGAATAGCTGAGCAGCCACACGTTGACCAAGCGTTGCTTCATAATAGTACTGCACAGAGAGGCTGAGCACACTGCTTTGACCAGGCTGAGCACATACTCGCTGAGCAACTTCTTCCTGCACCAACAACACCGCCCGAGATGGTCGATTGATCTGCTCGCTTGATAATATGCGGAGAAGGTAAGCTGTTAAATAATAGGGGATGTTGGCCACTATTTTATAGCTTTCGGGCAAAACGCTGAAGTCATAACCACGAATATCGGCCTGTTCGATTGCGATGTCGGGTACAGTCTGAAACTCATCCCGCAAGTAGGCAACAAGCGTTTCGTCGTATTCGACGGCAATCAAATGAACCCCATAGGTTAATATCTGTGAACTAAGCGTTCCGAGACCGGCGCCGATTTCAAGTATAGTATCTCCCGAACGTATCTCAGCTGCCTCACAAATAGCCGTCAGGGCTGCCTGATCATGCAACCAATGTTGGCCAAGTGATTTTTTTGGAGTTATGTTCATATCACCAGTTATGATAGTTATACCAGTGATTATACGCAGCTTGCCAGCTACCATACCGTCCATCAGCGTACGATGTAGCCCACTCCAGTTGGGTAACGGGGTTAGTTTCCCAATCTCCTCCGAAAGACGCCATCTTATCAGCTGGCGTTGCCTGCCCTAACCCATAGCCAGGACCATCCGAAATCGAATAAGTCGGTTCGAAGTAACCGGGACAATAGCCAACTTCACCTTGCCACTTCGTCGGGCACCAACCTGATTCATTACTAATAATGTAGTTAACATACGCGTAATCACTCGAAGATATGCCAGCCTCTGCCATAACGGCAGTTATGTCAGACGGGATTTGGACTGCTTGACCCTGAGCAACAATCTCAGTTACAGGAGCTTGTGTCACGACTGTCTGAATCAGTGTTTTGCTTACTACTACCCCGTTTGCTAGGGTGAGTTCATAGGTCAATAATTCTTGGCCGCTACTACCCTGTTGGCGAACTGCACTCGTCCCAAAGGACAAACTATTGTCCTGTATTGTTTGTACGGGCATTGGTATGGTCTGCTGAACAGTTTGTATTTGTGTACCGTGATGAACGAGAAATACCTGCGCACCTGGTGTCAGAGAAGATTGTGGAGCAGGCTGAACGCTATCGTTCGCGGTCAGTTTTATATTTTCATCACTCAGCAAACCGGCGACAGTTGTCGCATGGGTTCTAACCACCGTTTGTGTTCCATAAATATTAAGATTAATCGGCGTCGAGGGTATAATAACAACCTGCTCTCCAATAGTTGGCTGTGTTAAGAAATTTGTCACCGGAACAAGGTTGACATAATCTTCGGGGTAAACCGTTATGCCTGCTTGATCAGCAATACTTCGAGCAGTAGTAGCGGCACTAAAAGTAAACATTCTATGATTACCGCTAACTATCTCAACCGGTACCGCACGATAGATATTAATGCGAAAGTTATCTTGTGTGATCGGTGTCGCCAGATTTGGCTCAACCACGTCACCCTGATTCAGCTTGATAGAAAGTTTTTTAAGTAATGCTCCGACTGTTGATTCATTGGTTGGCACAATTTGCTGCTCATTGTCATGCGACACGATAACAATAAATGAGTTGATTGGCTTGAAGGTAGAGTGACCATTATTGAGCAATAGAAACAAAGCAACAGTAAAAATAGCCATCGCTGAAATACTTAAAATCGGGAGTAAAATTGCCTGGCGGGTAACTTTCTTGAGACTCTTAAGATTTGAGCGAGTAATCGCGTGAATGTCCGGGATAGGTAAGTTTTTTTTAATCATGGGCACGTGACTCAAAATAATGAGACAGCAGCAGAATTGTTTTTTTGAGGAGCTGAGTCAACTATATTGTAACAAATCGCACCACATGCACCAGCACCAGCAACTTCTTTCTGGTCCAGTTAACTATTGATAATCTTACAGCTTCTTTATCGGGGCAAAGCCAATATTTAACTTTTTAGTGCCTTTACCTTTAAAATAGATGACCGCCGTATCGCCGGCAATTTCAAGTACTGTGCCATTTCCAAACAGTTCGTGAGCTACGCTATCCCCTTCATACAGCTCAGGTACATAGCGTGGTTCGTCAACTGCGCCGAGAGTATGAGAGGCATCAAACACACTGGGCATCGCGCGGCCAGTCTGAAACTCTGTCTCGATCTCACTGAGAAAACGACTTGGCGGATTGTGCTGAACTCCACCGTAGAGCATGCGACTGGAAGCGTAGTACATATACAACTCTTCTTTGGCACGTGTCATGCCGACATAGCAGAGTCGTCGTTCTTCTTCCATATCCGATTGATTGTAGAACGCACGGGTATGCGGCAAAATTGTTTCTTCCATACCAACCATACAAACCACAGGAAATTCAAGTCCTTTGGCGGCATGAAGAGTCATTAATGTTATGGCATTACCAGATAGATCAGCTTGGTCAATATCACTCACAAGACTAACTTCTTCAAGAAAAACTCCTAAACCCGCATCATCATAGGCCTTAGCAACTCCAACCAGTTCTTTAACGTTCTCCTGTCTCGATTCACCTTGGGGTGTACCATCACTAACATAGGCTAGATAATCAAGTCTCCGAATTAAGCCGTCCAGCAACTGAGAAGGTGATACGTCTTCACCAAGCTCACGTAATGTCTGAATAATATCCTGCAGGTTAGCCAATCCCTGACGAGCTTTGGGACTAAGATCGTCACTGTCATCAAGTTTGAGTAAAGCCTGCTGCAGTGATAGTTGTTCACGCCGCATCCAATTATAAAAATTCTCAAGAGATTTAGCACCCACTCCCCGAGTCGGCACATTAACGATCCTCTCAAAACTAATGCTGTCATTTGGTTGATAGATTAGGTGAACATACGCCATCAAATCCTTCACTTCTTTACGATCATAGAACCGTACGCCACCCACAATTCTGTAGGGAACACCGTAACGAATAAACGTATCCTCAATCGAACGGCTTTGGGCATTCGTGCGATACAAAACAGCAAAATCGTGATAGGTCCGTGCCGCATTTACTATCGACCTATTCACTAGCTCAACCAAAGCCCTGCCCTCGTCCTGCTCATTGTGAACTTGAATAAGCTGAATTGGCAGACCATCACCAGCATCCGTCCAGAGTTTTTTATCTGAGCGTTGCTGATTTTTGCTGATAATAGCATGTGCGCCGTCAAGAATTGATTTTGTGCTTCGGTAATTTTGTTCAAGTTTGATGATAGTACAACCAGGATAGTCTTTCTCGAAATTGAGGATGTTGCGAAAATCGGCACCCCTCCATGAGTAGATCGACTGCCAGTCATCCCCAACGACGGCAATATTTTTCTTATCGCTTGTTAAGAGTTTGACCAATTTATATTGGGCTGCATTTGTATCCTGGTACTCATCAATCATGATATATGAGAATTGCTGCTGCCATTTAGCGGCAATCGCAGGTTGTGTTGTCAGCATCGTAACCGTTCGATTAATCAAGTCATCAAAATCCAGCGCACCGGCATCATGTAAGATTTTTTGATAAAGAGGATACACCTGTGCTGCTGTTTTCTGGGCCAGGCTATTGGCAATATTACTATATTCATCACTTGAAAGTAGTTCGTTTTTAGCGCTACTTATAAAGCCGGCTATCTCGCGTGGCGGGTACGATTTTTCGTCGATTAAAAGCTGACGACACGCCTGTTTGATGGCGCTCAATCGATCAGACTCGTCATAAATAACAAAAGTTCGTGGGATACCAATTTGATCACCATCTTGTCGTAGCAACCGTACACAAATTGCATGAAATGTACCCATATAGGGCATAAAAGATCGGATGTTCGGATCTTGACCCAGCAGATGCGCCACCCTTTCACGCATCTCACGGGCAGCTTTATTGGTAAATGTTACGGCCAGGGTATTGTATGCTGTCGCCTTGTTGGTTGCGATAAGATAAGCAATTCGATGAGTAAGAGTTTTTGTTTTACCGGAACCAGCCCCAGCTTGAATTAATAGCGGCCCATCAGTTGTTTGGACCGCTCTTTGCTGCTCGGGATTCAGGTTACTCAAAAGGCTATCAGACACCCTGTTATTGTAACAGACACCTTAGGGTCTCTCGACACCACGTTTCAGTTTAATGTTGTTTTACAAACACCAAAGCAACCAGCAGACCGATGATTATTAAACTCAGGATAATGATAGCGATCCAAACACCCCGGCCAGATCGTTTTTGGGCTGGTTGATGATCTGCTGCCACCACTGAAGGTGAGGGATCAGGAGTTGCATTAGCGGGGAGTAAGGGTTCGGGTTCTTCCTCAGTAAACACTGTATGTGTCGGTTGAGCATGAGTTTCTTCGGCTAAGTCTGGCACTGACTCTTGTTCAGGTTGAACATCAATCTTTTCTGAGGTATCCGGCGATTCGTCCGGCTCATCGGCGATTGATATATCATCTACCACTGGACTGATAGTTTCAGTCGGCTCAACTTCGGTCTTATCAAATTCATCCGTCTCGTCGTTGGAGACAAGAGTCGGGTGAATCATTGGGTCGTCTCGTTTAGATTTACTGGCATTCACTATTGGTCGACTAGTCGGGCTAGCAGCACTATGGTGGGGAGGCATTACGTCAAAAAATTTCGGATCAGAGGCATCACTCATTCTTTAGGTCCTTTCTGTTTGGTTCGCTCATTTTGCACACGCTCTGCTGCTGCCACAATAGCGGCAAATGTTACATAATTCAAGCTGGCACCACCTACTAGCGCGCCGTCGCACCCCTCTAATTCCAGATAACCATGGGCGATCTGATCATCGACGCTACCTCCATATAAGACGCGCAATCGCTGAGCAGCCCTGTCACCATACAGCGCTTCTACTTGATGCCGAATAAAATCAATTTCGGATTGAATCTCGTGCGGCTTCGCTAGGACTCCTTCAAACGTACTAATCGCCCAGACTGGTTCGTAGGCAATAATAACATCCTCAATCTCGCGGCTCGTTAGGTTGGACAACGCTGTCGTCAACTGATCGTGGAGAACTTGACGAGTTTCCCCGGCTTCACGTTCATTTTTGGTTTCACCAACACACAAAATCGGCACAATATCGTTGCGCACTGCCGCGGCAACTTTATCTCGGATCATTTCCAAACTTTCATTAAAATAAATACGTCTCTCCGAGTGACCAATCAGACAATAATGGACCAGGTCCCTTAACATTGAGAAACTTACTTCGCCCGTGTAGGCGCCGTCGTCAACGAAATAGGCATTTTGAGCAGCAAGACGAAATTGACGTCGATCAATTTGTAAGCTAAGTGGCTGCAATGCCAACATGCTTGGTGCAAGAACAGTTTCTATATCACGATGAACCTTAATAGTACGGTGCAAATGTTGGACAAGTACACTCGACTGACTTACATTCAGGTGCATTTTCCAGTTAGCAACAATCAGCATTTTACGCATAGCGTTTATGGTTATATTGTAAACCTATCAACCTTCTTTATCCATTAAGGCTGCCACTCCCGGCAACGTTCTACCAGCCATTAACTCCAAGCTAGCACCACCACCCGTTGAAACATGATCGAAAGAATCAGTTAATTGACGAGCTTCGATGTAACCAGTTGTATCGCCACCACCGACTAGACTAAATGGGCGATGGCCAAACTGGCCAACAATTGCTTCAATAACAAGTTCAGTACCATGCGAAAATGGACCGATCGGGCCTTGCAGACCCTCAGTCTCCGTTACCCCCATCGTGCCGTTCCAAACAACAGTTTGGGCTAGCTGAAGGGTACCGGCAATAAAAGCGCCAGAAAATGGACCGATATCCAGTAACATTTCATCGTCGGCGATATGGCGAGTAAGCGCCGGGGGTTGCTTGGGGTAGTTTTCAATATCAGCGATGACGTGTGCGCTCCAATCAATAATACGAGTCGGCGCCGTTTTATCAGAACTTTTTGCTGCCACCCCATCTTGCGGCAAATAGAAAACCATACCTCTCGATTTAGCTTGTGCTTGAGCCCGTTCTCGAACGTCTTTAGCGATAGGTATGTCATCTTTATCTATAAGACTTTTAGCAATCGGCACACCTTCCGCTGCAAGAAAGGTATTCGCCATAGCTCCACCTATAGCAACAACATCAGCAATTTCAATAAACTTATAGATCACATCTATCTTATCGGCAATCTTTGCACCGCCAATAACAGCAACAAGTGGATGCTTTGGTTGATCCATGACATCGGTGATAGTTGTAACTTCCTTTTCTAGTAATAGTCCAGCAACACTTGGCAAGTGTTTTGTGATTGCCTCAGTGCTGGCATGAGCACGATGGACAACCCCAAAGCCGTCTTGGACAAAGACCTCGCCCGATTTAGCAAGCTCAGTTGCAAAGCCATCATCATTCTTTTCTTCCTCTGGATGAAATCGTAGATTTTCAAGCAGTAAAACCTGTTTCGGCTGGAGAGCTGCCACCGCTGCTGCTACTTCCGGGCCAATACAATCACCAACAAATTTAACATCTTGCTGCAATAACTCGCCTAGCCGTTTAGCGATAGGAGCCAACGATAATTTTGGATCAGGTTTACCATCCGGACGCCCAAGATGAGAACAAATTACTACCTTATCATTATGTTCAAGTAAATAATGAATAGTGGGCACTGACTGCTTAATGCGATAGTCGCTCGTGATATGACCTTTGTCATCAAGCGGAACGTTATAATCAGCTCTTACCAAGACAGTTTTATTGTCGAGATCAATATCGCGAACGGTTTTTTTACTAAACACTCCCACCCCTTCTTGGCTCTATTTTATCATTTCCTCTCGTTACCACCAGCTGAATATTGATATCAGCACAAGAATAGTAACGATAGCCACCTACAAGATCACATCTGTTAATCTAACCACTATCATTATAGCCGTATGCTTCTGTGTCTGTAAACCAAACTAGCTTTTGCGGAGATTGCGCTGACTTATGCTTGCAAACATAAGAACTTTACCTACACTAAATAGCAGACATGTCCCGGCATTTTTTCCCAAACATTATCAAACCAGGTACCACAACCGTTTTGCAAGCTCGAAAAGTCGTCAAGCGCCTTAAGTTTAATCGTATACTGCGTATTCTTGGACCAGGTCTTATTACCGGAGCTGCTGATGATGACCCTTCTGGAATTGCAACCTACTCTCAAACTGGTGCACAGTTTGGTTTCGGTCAAATCTGGACAGCCCTGTACCAGATTCCTCTCCTAATAGCGATACAGGAAGCTTGCGCTCGAATTGGAGCCGTTACCGGCAAGGGATTGGCAGGAGTAGTTAAGGAACACTATACCCAGAAAGTCCTATACGGAATTGTGCTATTGGTTGTTATTGCCAACATTATTAATATCGGAGCCGATATCGGTGCGGTAGCTGACTCGGCCAAACTAGTAGTCAATATACCCTTTGCCGTATTAGCGATTGGTGTTGCTATCTTGATCATGCTACTAGAAGTGCTGGTAACCTATAAGTCGTACGCAAAAGTATTAAAGTGGCTATCTCTTGCACTAGTGTCATATATTTTTACTGCTCTCATCACAAGTGAGCCATGGGGAAAAATTATCCACGCAACCATCGTGCCACATATTCAGCTTAGCTTTTCGTTCTTGTTTATTGTGACGGGTGTATTCGGTACCACCATTTCTCCTTATATGTTTTTCTGGCAAACATCCGGCGAGGTTGAAGAGGAGATTGCCGCACACATGGTGGCCCAGAAAGGCGGTGTGCCGCGTTTAACAAAGCGCTTTCTAAAAGATCTACGACTCGATAATGCGATTGGAATGCTATCGGCTGAAATAGCTCAGTGGTTCATTATTATCACTGCCGCTACAGTGTTGTTCAGTCACGGCATACACACTATCAACAATGCCGCCGACGCAGCACGAGCACTGCAGCCACTCGTAAAGTCATTCCCTGATTCGGGTCAGATTGCTAAAGACTTATTTGCTGTCGGTGTCGTTGGGCTGGGTTTGCTGGCTATCCCAGTTCTGGCCGGTTCGGCCGCCTACGCTATGTCCGAAGCTTTCGGTTGGAAAGAAGGGCTCTACCGAAAATTCAGTAAAGCACGAGGTTTTTACGGAGTAATTATTGTTGCTACCGTCATCGGTCTAATGATTAATTTTCTAGGCATTAACCCAATCCGGGCACTAGTTTTTACGGCTGTCTTCAACGGTGTTGCTGCAGTTCCACTGTTGTTTCTTGTTGCCAAAATTAACAGTAACAAAGATATTATGGGCGAGCATCGAGGAGGTAAGTTATCGCGGAGTATTGTTTGGTTAACGTTTGCTGTGATGGCAGCTTCGGCACTGGCACTATTCTATACGCTCGCGCATCGATGACGACACTCAATACTTAATAGTTCTTCTTAGGGACGTCCACTTCACCATGCACATATCTTTTGCCTCGAAACCACGAGGCAGCTGCCGCAATCAGACAAATAACGGTGGCAAAGATAAACGCTTCATGTAAGCCTGTGGAGAATGAGCGGCTAATAAGACTTGGGAAGAACCCGTGACCCGTCAGTACGGCCTTATCGTGCGCCGGGATAGCGTTAAAAATCTTTGGGCTAATTAACTTTTGAATTGGGTTGTACCCTAAGAATGCAGCAAATAAGACAGAGACCGGCGGAAGATGAGCGACACTTGAAGCAACTGCCGGAGCAACTCCGTATTGGCGCAACCCTGACGAAAGATGTGCAGGCAATGTAGAGGCAAGCCCAATAATCATAAGAGTAAAGAATATGCCTATCGATAGGACTTGTGCTGAATTTTGAAAGGTAGAGTTCATTCCTCCACCGGCGCCACGGTCTTCGGGTGGCAAGCTGTTCATAACGCCAGCACGGTTTGGCGCGGCAAAGAAACCCATTGATACACCCATTAACAGTAATATCAGGGAGAAGGATATGTCATTAAAATTAATTGGTAGAAAATCTAGCAGAATAAATGAAATCGCCGAACCAATCATGCCAGTAGTAGCAAATGGGCGGGAACCGAATTTATCCGATAGAATACCGGAGATAGGACCAGCCAGCAATAACCCTGCAGTCAACGGTAGCATGAAGATACCGGCCCAAAGAGGGGTGCGAGCAAAACTATAGCCATGCTCCGGTAACCATATGCCCTGCAGCCAGATAATAAGCATAAACATCAGTCCTCCCCTGGCTATTGCTGATAGAAAACTAGACAAGACGCCAGCGGAGAAGGCTCTGATTTTAAATAGATGTAGTCGGAACATCGGCTGTTTAACGACTTTCTCGATCACTACAAATGCAATTAAAAGTGCACTGCCCGAGATTAGTTCGGTTAGTACGGCCGGACTGGTCCAACCCATAGTGTGAGAACCGTGTGGTTCAATGCCATACGTAATCCCGATCATTACTAAGATGAGACCGAGTGCAAAGGTAACATTTCCGAGCCAATCAATACTACCACCCGATTTGGTGTCTTTTGAATCATGAAGCATGAAGTAGGCCCATAATGTACCAGCGATACCAAACGGCACTGACACTAGAAAGATTAACCGCCAATCAATCGGTCCGAGCAATCCGCCAAGAATTAAGCCGATAAACGATCCACTAATCGCTGCTACATTATTAATACCAAGCGCCATACCCCGTTGATTAGGAGGAAACGCATCGGTTAAAATTGCGCCTGAATTAGCTAGAATGAAAGCTGCACCAACTCCTTGGAAAACTCGCATTATAACCAGATATATAGCGGCCGATGAACCATGCATCCAAGTAATTGTCAGCAAGATTGATGACAAAGTATAAATCACAAAGCCTAAGTTATACATCTTGACCCGACCGAACATATCACCAAGTCGTCCAAAACTGACCACTAGTACACTGCTGATAATTAGGAAACTCAGGATCATCCACAATAAGTAAAAACTATTGCCAGGGAGCAGCGGGTTTAATTTAATACCCCGGAAAATATCAGGTAATGCAATCAGCATAATGGAGGAATCAATCGTAGCCATAATAACGCCAAGCGTGGTATTGGCGAGAGCTACCCATTTATAGTTATGGTTTCGAGCCGCAGCGCTACTTAATATTGGCATACTTAAAAATCCCCATTATCTGACAACTAGTGTTCAAAAACCTTAGCTTATTCGGCACTTTCTGCATCATGAAGTTTCTCTTGTAATCGTTTTGATTTTTGGTTCATGTGTTCGGCTCGTTCACTTATCTGTAAAGCCAATTCCTTAATATTTTCTTCTTTCATTAGCAGCACCCCATTACCACGTCTGCTTGGCATAGCAACCAGTTTATCTCCAGCGGACAATTGCAGTGCATCACGAGCTTCTTTCGGAATAACTACTTGGCCTCGTTCGCCAATCGTGGTGATACTAAAAAAGTCTGGACGGTTTTCATCAAACTGTTTCATATGATCCTTTCGTTTAAAACTAACTTTACATTAATACATACTTATCATACTATTCATATTATACATTAGCAATCTAAACATTTGGAGGATACTACATGGGTACAATGCTAGATATTAAAGCTGACAAATTGGTTACTACCTATATGGCCAGCCCGGTGACAGAACCGAAAGGGGCAGTGATCGTCATCCATGAGGTCTGGGGCCTGACCGACCACACTAAATCAATAGCCGACAGGCTTGCCGATTCAGGCTTCATTTCCCTGGCTCCGGATCTAATAGACACCTCCGAATTTAGTTCGGCTAAGCTTGCCGAACTCCAGAAAAACTTATTCGATCCCGAAAAACGCAATGCGGTGCAACCGGAACTTCGAAGGCTTACGGCCCCCATACATGAACCTGAGTTTGGACAGCTAACAATCGAACGACTTTCTGCATGTTTTAATTATCTTTACGATCTACCAGAAAGTCAGCAAAAAGTTTCAGTTGTGGGCTTCTGCTTCGGAGGTACTTATAGCTTTGCTCTCGCTATTGCCGAGCAGCGTCTAAAACTCGCCATTCCTTTTTATGGTCACTGCGATCAACCAGTTGAAGAGTTACAAAAAATAACTTGTCCGATCCGTGCTTTTTACGGTGAGAATGACGAAAATCTCATGAACAGTCTTCCTGACTTAACGGAACGCATGAAACAAGCCAAGATAGACTTTAAAACAAAAGTCTATCCGAACTGCGGTCATGCTTTCTTTAATGACACAAATCCAAATGCATTTAATAAAGCGGCAGCCGATGACGCATGGCGCGAAGTAACAGGTGAACTTGCGAAAATCTAGCAGTGTCTTTACTTTAACCCAATGGTGTTAGCACCAAGAACAAACTGCCAAGACCAAATATATTAAAGAAGTGCGAGACTATACCGCCAACGATAATAATGGCGATCATAGCGATGCTAATTACCCGAAATTTGTCGGCATTATTAATCCTTTGATATACGCGAAACGTGATACCATACGTCAACTTCATCACGTAGTAAGATGCAACCAGTAAAGCTATTCCGATAACTGCCGATGTTACGCTAGGATGAAGGCTTACAAATGAGACTCGTTCCAGAAGTAAGTGATAAAACAACGTTTCGAATACAAAAAAGAGTATCAGATCAAGAATAGCTCCCAGCGGTACACCAAAAGCAGTTAGCCAGATCGGTTTAACGATATTGTTAGACTTTATGACGCTGTATGGGATATAAATAGCGACCAATAATCCAGTAGCAAATACGATAAGGCTTGCTATACGATCGATTACGAGAGAGTGGGTATGGTCTAACAAAAAGAATGTCAGCGCCAATGTTGCCAGATACAACAATATCCCCGCGATGACCTGAAACCAGAAGATAGTCGCACCAATATCAAATCCGTTAGCAAAGGTGATTGCGGAGGGGGATTCTCGATCCATGAATGGTTCCGCGATGGTATCGGTTGCTTTATTGTTATGCTCAGTCGGAGCATCTGGGTAAATACTCGTGATATTATAACGCTCCGTCAAGTTTGGAGAGTTTTTCCCAGATTGGGGCTTCGGTGGTTGGGGCAAACTGTTTTGGACCTGACTCTGATCGGCTGGTGGTGGTACGGGGGCAGAAGGAGAACTGGTTTGCATTTCCTGCAAGAACGATTCCGAAGGATGCAAACGCAATTCGCTTTGCTGAGCAACTGGTTGCGGATTATTGGGAGACGTTGACGCAATAGGTTGATCGGCACTCACACTTTTGTTTTGATCATCCATTTGCTATAAGCATAAACATAGCCGGTACTCTAAGCAATACACAGTCATATATCTGCTACTATTTATCTGATTGGGTCAACTAGAATAAACAAGCTTTATTTACTCTTCTGCTAATTCTGCAAGCCGATCAAACGACTCAATCATTCCCTTTTCCATCCCAGAGCTAGTCATAGCTTGCAATGCTAAACTTGATGGGAGTTGGGCTATGGTTATTAACTTCGTTTTATTACCCTCCACTGTCTCAAAAAGTGAAGTTTCAACCAAAACAGCACCTGGAAAAGCCTCATAAATAAAAGTGCGAACTATTTTTTCTGGTTTTACTACCTCACGATATTCTCCACTAAACCAATATTCATTTCCTCGAGAATCAGCTTGCAAGATTCGCCACGTCCCTCCCACTTTTGCTTCCAACTTCTCAACGGTCATCTCTAAGTGTCGAGGACCCCACCATCGCGAGACTTGTTTGGGATCCGTACAAGCATCCCAGACCCGTTCACGCGATGCATTAAAAACTCGTGTTATGGTAACCTCTAGTTTATTTTCGTCAATTTGCACATCTGATTTTGTCATTGTCACTCTTCGCCTTAATTAAGCCAAAACTTAATTATAAAACCTTCACACCGCTATATTATGTAGATAATACTGGCTTATGCTTCCTACTTAGGGACGAGAATCGTAGCTCTCGTCATAACCACCGACAATTCTATCGTCCGCATCATTTGCAAGCGGTCGAGTATTGTCATGCTCTGGCAAATAATCAGCTACATTTTCTCGAGCACCAAGGCTAAGGTGACCAACTTCCCGTTCTAGATCTGATAAATTAGTTCGCTCAATCTCTAATCTTTTTTCAGTTTGACCGATCATAATAAAACTCCTTATTTATAAGCCATCTCAAGAGTAGCTCCGTTTAGATCACAACGTCAAGCATCAGCTTTTAGTTTAGTTAAGTAACACCAGACAAAAAGAGTTTTAATTATCGAACTGGATTGAGTTAGCTATGGAGTTCTCCGCATTTTGATAGGAGGAGAAACTCTGACTGCCATTAGTGAGAGTGAACGTTAAGACCGCAATCTTACTGCCATCTTTAACGATAAATTCACGGAAAGTATCTCCACTTGAAGTGATCACATCATAATATGCAGAATATCCGTTGATGGTTTCGCTTTTACCTTGGCTGACAGCACCAGCAGTATTGACCGCATACGCTTCTGGCGTTGAGGTCGAGGAGTCTGTAGATATATTCAATAGCGCAGCTATCTGATTTTTAGCCGCATCAGGTACTAATTGACCCGCAGCATTTGAGGTTAGAACGGTTGGCATGCCCGTTGGACCTTCGTCTACAGTTGTGCCTGCTTTAACCGTAATATCGTCCCACGTAGAAGGGTACTTGAGAGTAAACCATCCTGATGTGTCTATATATGTTTGCGTCAAAGCAACGTTTTGCGAGCTAGTGCTACCTTGAGAAGTATCTGATTTATGGTGATCTTTATATACAAACCATCCCACAGCACCTATTAATGCCAGAATAACGACAACCAATAAAACTTCAGCAGCAGCGAAACCATTATTATCTTTATTAAGTTTGATCATTTTAGTTTTACCTTTATGTTAAACGCCTAGCTTCAGCATAAGATAAGACCCGCGAGAATACAATAAGCGTGAGGAACGGAATTTATAAGCTAACCGTGGCCGAGGCCGACACTTAGATCAGACAAGATACTAGTACTGATTCAGGGCCCGATATTCCATAGCATTATCAACCTGCTGTTGAGTAGCATGCCCGGATTCAACACCAAACTGTAGTAGTTCGCCCATTGTAAAAATTGATAGTAGTCTAACGCCTTCTCTCGCCATATTTTCAGTCCCTCCCTGCTGCCTATCCACAACTGTTAGCATATTTGGGACTACTAAACCGCCAGAAATTGCCGCCGCCCGGATAAGCCTCTTATTGCGTCCACCGGAAGTATGGTCTTCGTCAATTATCAGTTCTTCGCCCTCGTTGAATTCTCCTTCAGGACCTAGAAAGATAGTCTTACCCGGTTCCTCGACTTTAGTAAACATTAGAAGATTCTTTGGATAGTCCTCATATTGTCGAGCATGAGCATCGGCAAGAGGTAATGCACCTTTTGGTACACCAGCTACACGCATTGGTCTAAGGGGAGGATTTTGGGATTCACATATACTATAAAATTCTTGTCCTACCAAATCATAAAGTTCTGGTAGCAACTCACTGCCTTGTTCGCCCGGCTTTGGATAATGTAGATAGTAAGGCGACAACGGCAATTCGGGGTTACTTACATGAACCGATAACTTAAATAGGCCAAATTGCACGGAATTACTCCGATAATACAAGTCGGCAATTTTTTCTTGTATTTCTCCCATATTCATAACTATTTTAGCATCTCCAGATCACAGATTATCGGTAGGCTACGGGGGAGGTTTTAGTAAGTTTGAAAAAGTAGGGCTTACGAAACGATCACTCATCTTAGGAATGAGGGTTATGCTTATCGCCATCCGTCTCTATTCATGCTATTATTATCATAAGTAAGATAATATGAGCAGCAGCAAATGACCCAACGCCTACCCGTACCTGGAGGAGATGATGGTGATTGGGGTAACATCCTCAATGGTTTCTTATCAGTCTCTCTTAATGCAGATGGCACATTAAATACGACTGCAGTTACTACTGCAGGTGCAGAGATGACTACTAATAAAGGAGCAGCTTCAGGCTATGCTCCACTCAATAGTAGTAGCCTGGTTCCTGCCACTAACCTGGGAACCGGCAGTGCCAGTTCATCAAACTATCTACGAGGTGATGGTACCTGGGTGACTCCCAATGGAGGATCAAGTTCTCTTGCTTCTGATTCAGATGTAACGATTACGTCTCCAGGCAACAACCAGGTACTGACTTACAATAGCGGTGCTGGTAAGTGGGAGAACCAAACCCCAACCACAGCTCCAGTCTCCTCAGTCTTTGGGCGTACTGGCGCTGTTACTGCTACAACTGGAGACTATACGGCAGCTCAAGTCACTGGAGCATTGGTAAACACCAATAACCTCAGTGATGTCTCCAGTACATCAACTGCCAGAACCAACCTAGGCCTTGGTAGCGCTGCTACTCAATCAACCGCTACCTTTGCTCAGACGGCTAACAACTTAAGTGACCTGGCGAGTACTTCCACTGCCAGAACCAACCTAGGCCTCGGCTCTGCTGCTACCATCTCCTCTACTGCTGGTGGAGATCTCTCAGGCACCCTTCCATCTCCAACGGTTGCTAAGGTTAATGGAGTAGCAGTTACTGGTACTCCATCCTCCGGCCAGGTTATTACTGCCTCCTCATCCTCAGCTGCTACCTGGGCTACACCATCAGGTGGAGGTGGAGCAGTATCCTCAGTTGATGGTATGACTGGTGCAGTGACTGGACTTCTACAAGCCAGTAATAACTTATCTGATGTAGCTGATGCCGGATCATCCAGAGCTAATATCCATGTCCCAGTCCTTACTCCAGCTGCAGCGGTAGCTACTACTAATATCTCTCTATCCTCTCCTGGAGCTACTATTGACGGCTACTCCTTCAATTCTGGTGATTTGGTACTATTGACTGCTCAATCAACTACTTCACAGAATGGTTTGTATTCCTGGACTGGAGCTAGTACTACCCTCACCAGACCTACAGAGTTTGCTGCTGGTTCTACTATCAAAGGCAGAACCATAGAAGTCCAGAATGGTACTATCTATGGTAGTACAACTTGGATACTAACTACTCCTACGGCTGGCATAGTTATAGATACTGGGGGGCAGAGTTGGAGTGAACCATCTGGGGTTTTGCCAGCAGTCACAGTATCCAACAAGCCCGCGCAGGCTGGTGAAGCGCTAATTTCTACCAGTACAACTGGTGCTGCATGGTCAACGGGCGCATCACCCAATAACCAGACAGGTACTACCTATACCTTCGCCCTGACCGATGCTAACTC
Source organism: uncultured Candidatus Saccharibacteria bacterium (assembly GCA_963797185.1). Classification (GTDB taxonomy): domain Bacteria; phylum Patescibacteriota; class Saccharimonadia; order Saccharimonadales; family UBA4665; genus CAWCON01. The sequence continues at coordinate 286,101 of CAWCON010000001.1, read as the reverse complement.
AATTGTTACCGGTGCCAACTCCTCGGCTATTACCCACACAATTCCAACCAATGCCTCGGTTGCTTTCGCCATTCCTACTATGATTGTTGACATTCAGACTGGTGCCGGACTATTAAGTGTTGTCCCTGCAGTTGGTGTAACCCTGTACTATCAAGGGGCTAGTGTTACGACAGTGACTTGCTCTAGTCAGTGGGGATCCATCATCATTACTCAGATCACTACAAATACTTGGGTAGCTACGGTTAGCACACCTCAAACTACACCAGTCAATACCGTTGGAACATCAGGTAGCACACAAACCATAATCGCCGGTCAACTTAATCGCTACGTTCTATCAGCTAACTGCACATTCACGTTACCGGCCGCCGTAAAGGGTAGCTGGTTCTACGCTGCTTTTGTACAGCCGTCATCAGGAGGCCCTTATGTACCAACTATCACATCGGCCGACTATGGTGCAGCGGGTACGCCTACGTGGTCTACCGTTGCCAGCAAGAAGGATATTGTCATTGGGGTCTGTGATGATGGTTCAACTTGGGACGTGTCAATAGCGGGGCAAGGCGGCTTCTAAATGCCTACTCCTCTCTGGGTTGCATCGCTGGCTTCGGCCAAAAAGTCAGTACCCATTTTCGTAATAATACAGTCTGTAGGTATCGGATCGGGCAGTAGCAGTTCTACATCGTCAGTATCTCCGACAATTGCAGCTACAACATCAGGTCATTTGCTAGTGATGGTAGTATCGGCTTTTGCTGGCTCGCCGTCAGTAAGCGACAGCGCTAGTCAAACGTGGACAGCTGGACCTACCGCAACTGATCTATCGTCGCAAACACTAGCTCTATTCTATAAGACCAACTCCGCGGCCATATCTACCGTAACGGCACACCAGACCACTGGCGCTGACTTGTCGTGTCAGTTCTGGGAGATCTCCATCGTAGGTGGGACAGGGGCTGCCGATGTCTCGGCCACATCAGGAACGGCAGGCGAAACAGCCAGTACGGCAGCAACGGTGACTGCCGGATCCAGCACTGCACAGAACAACGAGATCGCCATTGGTGCAATAAATACCGAAGGTGGTGCTTATACAATGAGCGGTGTGACTGCCGGTTGGAGTGCCAAGACAGCAATAGAGACCACTAGTGGATACTCCATGCTCTTCCCTTATAATCAAATCCTAACTAGCCAAGTCACCCTGACTTTGGCTGGAACCATCTCCACTTCCACGCGCTGGGGTGCTGTGTTCCAAACATTCGAGGTATAACGATATGAGTTTTGTTCCCATCATGCTCAGTATGCCCGGCGACGAAAGTCCTGCGCTAGCCGACTTCCAGGCCGAGAACACACTACTAGCTAACCGCGGCATCGACTTACTGAATTTCTATCAGAGTATCAATTCTGAACCGCTCTGGTACGGAGCCTATGCTACTTGGTCTGCAGAACTGGAAGCGCCCATGTTTATATCCTGGGCGCTGGGCAGTGGAACCCTTGGAGCAGCAACGTCAGGCACCTATGACAGTGATATTACGGCCGCAGCTAGTCAACTCAATGGCTATTCAGGCACTGTCTATATCCGACTTTGCTTCGAAATGAATGGTACTTGGAACAGCTATGGCAACACCCATGAGTCAGCGGCTTCGTTTATCAGTGGGTGGCAATATGTGATCAGTAAGCTCCGGACTGAGGGTGTAACTAATGCTAAGTATATCTGGTCACCCAACATCTGGGGAGGCATAGAGGTTGCTGTGGACCCGGTTACTACCTATGCTTGTTATCCAGGCGATAGCTATGTAGACTACGTAGCCGTCGATGGCTACGAGATGCTTGGTGACACCGTGGCCCGTACCCCATCGACAATCTTCCTTTCCAATTACCAAGAACTATCCGCTTTAACATCTAAACCTTTCGGCTTTGGTGAAATCGGCTGCTCTGAAGACCCGCGATTGACGTCGTTGTGCGGTGGCAAAGCAGGCTGGTTCAATCTGCTATTTGAGATGATAGCCACCGAAATGCCAAACTGTGCGTTTATGGACTACTATAACCGTTATACCAGCCCAGATGATTTTACGATCAATTCTTCTACATCTGGTCCTAATCCGGCAGCTCTCGCAGCCTTTCAGGCAGGAGTAACCAGCTGGCCGTTCAAAGCACCAGGATCATTTCCACAACTAATGCTTCCCCGTATGGCTACAGCATAACCCGTAAGGACAACTCTGCAATAAATGAAGATTAAGTGGCAATAAAAAATGGTCTTAATAGCGTCTGGTCTTCTACCTTAGCAACTATTAAAAAAGACCCACCGAAGTCTGATGAGTCCCTTTTGGTGACCCTACGGCGTTCGGTTTATAAGGCTTTGGTGAGTGAAGTTATTAAGTGGAATCAGATATTACGTGTTATTAAATGGGGAACTCAAGAATAGGTCGGAATCCTGAAATAGTTATTCGAAAAGTAGAGTATACTGACTAGATTAAACCGCTTATGGGAGATGGGAAGTTGTGTTTGGTAAAACCAGTAGAACTATTATAGCGGTCGTCCTAGTTTTTTTGCTAGCCTATGGCATATATACAACGCATGGTTGGCAACACGACAATTCTATCTTGAACGCTAAGCTACAATCAAATACCCAACAAGTAGCCGGTCCTGTTGGGCCAAAAGGTTCAATTGGGCTAACAGGGGCTGAAGGCCCGATGGGCTTGCAAGGCGCTACAGGTGCAATGGGACTTCAAGGTTCCGCTGGAGCCATTGGTATCACTGGGGCACAAGGGTTGCAAGGTAAGGCGGGAGCCACTGGGCCGCAAGGTTTGCAGGGGGCGGCCGGTCAAAATGCTCCTTCAGATTCTATCTTGATTGGCTCCACTGCCGGTGGTGACTTAACTGGCACATATCCTAATCCGACTATCTCTAGTATTGGCGGAGTTGGCATTAGCCTTACTGGAGGCTCAACGGGATATATCCTAGAGCAACAATCAAATGGGTCATTTGCTCCGACTGCTCTTCCTTCACAAACCATATCAATGGCTAGCTTATACGGAAGTGCTACAGAAGGTGGTTTCGGATTAGTTGCTCGTGCTAATATTCCTGTCGACCCTTCTACCCTTAATGGAACTTGGACAAGTACTGTCACCGGGCCAGAAGTTACATTTGGTAGTGGAGTTGTTGCAAACTTTAACTCACTTTCTGTTAGCAATATAGATACAACCCTTGATTGGTATGACTTATTTTTGACAATGGTGGTCACTAACACCTCTCAAACACAAAGTATTACGATTAATTGCGCTCTCGGCGGAAGTGTTAATGGACCCGATACTTCTGAAACACTCACTTCAACTGGTTGTGGCGAAAATGGACACGCCGGAAGTGACCTTTCATTTAACGCAAGCAATGGCAATGTTAGTTCCGCATCAGGTGGTACGTATACAACCCAAATCACATATGAGGGTACGTACGACTGATGATTGTTTTTTGTTCATACAATTAATAAAGTAGGTGTTATGAAAGACATATTGGCAGTCATTGTATCTGGACTATGGCTATTTGGAAGTGGCATCTTTGTGTATGTGGGCGTCTTAAATAAATGGAATGAAAAGCATTTTGGACATATCTCAAGAGCTGCGAAAGATTTTCCAATATGGGCTGCTCTAGCAGAAAAGCTACTCCAAGCAGTTGCTCTGACGCTACTGACGCGTTGGACACATGTGGCGATACTCACCTTACTTGCAATACCGTTACTACTCGTCTGTGCTTCGTATGCTTCTACCTACGCGGACTATAAGGTGGCTGGACGCCCTGTCCTTGTGCTAACTCTGATAGATGGTGTTCGAATAGCAGGTGCGCTCATTATAGTCGGCATCATTCTTGGGCATCATTTTGCCTAATAACTAGTTTGAGTCGGTGGAACTCAAGAGGGAGCCGAAATACCAGGGTTCAACGAGCTATTCCAGATTGACTTAAATTAAAATCCATTAATGGTGATCCCAAGGGGAATCGAACCCCTGTTGTCGGGATGAAAACCCGGTGTCCTAACCGCTAGACGATGGGACCATTAATATCATTGCTTATTTTTAATCGCGCTCACGACTAACGTTATAATACGTCACTAAGAAGCGGTTAAATCGTAGCACGCTATAGAACAAAAGAAAATCCCCTCAGCGTATAGCTTTGGGGATCTTCTAGAGTTTTCGTTTGTTTAGAGCGGTCAGTTTTGCTCGTCATGGGTAATCATAGCACATTTAGCGCTGTTTGACTACCGTTTTTCCACAGCTAAAACTAGCTGTTAAGTCGAGAAAGACGACGCTTTGTAAACAAACGGTGAGCTACTGCGCCCACAACAGTTGTGGCTCCAAATATGCCAACCACATTGCCAGCACCAGTATTGGGTAGCTGTGCAGGAGCGGCGGGAGGAGGAGTCGGTGCAACGAAGCTAACTGTCTTCGCGCAGTTTGTGTTGGTTGATGTTTGTGGAGTACCGTTAACCGTGAAGTCAACTGTAGCAGTCACGGGAAACGTACCATAATTAGTATACGTATAAGTCTGAGACGTACTAGTAGTAGTTACAGGTGTAATCCCTGGGCCAAAATTGTAGACAACATTTTGAAATGTTGCTCCGTTTTGAGCAGTGTAGGTTACATTTGCCTGAACTTCTCTAGTTGCAGGAGTTGTTGTTACTGTTAAAGCGTTACATGTATACACTGGTGCAACGGGTACAGGAGGACAACCAATGTTAGCTTTAAAGTTAATATACTCAGTTGCTGAACCAGCTAAACTACCAATATTTACTCCGCTTCCAGTAATACCATCAGGTAGTGTTTCTAATACATTACCGTTAGTATCAAGTAGCTGTGTTGAACCATTAACATAGCTGACTGTCTGAGAAGACGTTAAATTAAGAGTCGTTGTAGCAGTTGTAGTTAGTGGGCTACCGTTTGTTGAAGTAGCAGTGATAGTAGAAGTATTGCTTGTAGCTGCTGTTGATGGCAGGCTAACACTAACTGTAACAGTGTTTAATTGACCGTACTCAGAATTGTGTAAACGAGCACTATACTCTACCTCATCACAAGCATTTGCTGTTGCTGGGTTAGCAAAGGCTGTTTTTTGGGTTAGGTTTTCTATTTGATATATATTTCCGCCTTCGATTTGGCCTGGGCTGTCGGCTAATACCGGAGACATTGGAGCGAAAGCTGCAACTCCTAAGACCATAAGGCCTGTAGCAGTCAAGGCAGCTAATTTAGAAAGACTTGTCATAGTCGTTCCCCTTTCTTAAAAATATTCATTATTATTACATTACTAAATACAAACTAGATAGTTACTGAACTTCAAAATGAATGTGTGGCTGCCGGGTCTCTGAAACTCTCTTAATGAGAGGAGATGCCGGCAGCCGGTGGGAGTCCGCAAATCTTGCGAAGAACGGACTCCCTCCGACTACTCTGTTTCCTTACTGGATTGCTGACTTACTTGAAAGTCCCCGGGTCTTGAAGGGTAACCGTCAATTGTGCTTCAGCGTACTGGCCAGTGGTGTTGTCTACCACAGTTGCGGTCAGTGTATCGCTGGGGGGGTTAGGCGGTGTAGGCATGTCAGATGGAGCATAGTACTCGTTACAAACTTGCAGGACTCCACCCGTAGCGGTTGCCAATACTGGATTGGTTGGGAAAATCCCAGGGCCAGCACCAAATGTGGTTGACAACGAGTTCCCAGAGGGAGCAGTGACGTCAACGCACACTTGATTATGACCACCTAAGTCAATCTCCTGAAACCCAGTCATGTTGTTGACAATCAACGGTGAGGTCGTCGTCGTGACAGGCTGAGTGGTTGTGGTCACCGGGAGTGTGGTCGTGGTGGTGACCGGGGTAGTAGTGGTCGTTGTTGTTGCGGGTGTTGTGGTCGTGGTGGTGACCGGGGTAGTAGTGGTCGTGGTCACCGGGAGTGTGGTTGTAGGTGTAGCAGGAGGCGGTGTTACCGTAATCGGAGAACAGATATTGTTCCCAGTAGCGGTTCCGCTATTTCCTATGACAACAATGCCACACTTCACGATAATCGTGACTGTCTGAGCCGGCTGGCATCCACCACTTGGTGTTTCCTGCAAGCCATTGGCACAGACTGATTTGACAACGGTCTTCGTGACGGTCTTGGTAACTGTCTTATGGGTAATGACCGTTTTGTGAACGATAACCGGCACAACCTTCTTGACGAGCACCACCTTGTGGGTGACAACTGTCAGGTGACTGTAAACCGGGATCGTCTTGTGGGTGATTACCGTTTTATGGGTAATGACCGTTTTGTGAACGATAACCGGCACAACCTTCTTGACGAGCACCACCTTGTGGGTAGTAATTGTCTTGTGATCATAGACCGGCACAACCTTCTTGACGAGCACCACCTTGTGGGTGACAACTGTCAGGTGACTGTAAACCGGGATCGTCTTGTGGGTGATTACCGTTTTATGGGTAATGACCGTTTTGTGAACGATAACCGGCACAACCTTCTTGGTGATCTGGACAATTTCCTCGAGTGCGAAGTTAGCGCACTTCTGCGGCATAAGAGTGTAGAGTATGTACTCCACACCTTTGACGGTCACCGTTGTAGTTTGACACCACGCCGGCGCGCCATTCTTGTAATGAGGGTCAGCAAACGTTACATTTGCTTCCACCAGTACGGCAGGAAGTCCATATGACATGGTCTGAAACAACTGACCATACTTCATGGTGCAGGCACTGAACTCATCCTTCTTGGCCGCAGAAATAACTGCTGCCGATTCGGTATCGTTCAAGCCTGCCTTTGCCATTGCGGCCTTCCCCTTAGAGGAGGAGACAGCGTGAATGTAAGCGCTCTTAGTGTGAGCACCAGCTGCAAATAATGGGTCTCCTCCTAGCACCGTCCAACCTGATGTTGTCGGCACAGCTTGAGCTGAAGCAACAGAATCTGCTGCTAGAAACCCAAAAATAGAGGAAACCGCGATCACCATGGAGATGGTCGCTGCCTGTAGTATCTTACAAAAACGGGCCATGGATCACCTCCTAGGTGTCATGCTGAAGACTTGCGTCATCGATTGGCCACTCGACAACGAAGGCACCGCTTATATGAAGCGAAGCACTAAAACGATTAATTATGTTAGTCGTCTTAGCGCTTCGTTCAATAAACATGTGCATCCGTAGCCAAAGCCAAAAATTCGGAAAAATAGTAGTCGGCTATGGAACTGCCGCTGTGAGTAAAAACTCAAACAAGCTTTAAAGTTCCATAACTATCTAGTTTGCTTTTTATGACACAAGTGGTTAATACCATTGTGCTTTACTTAACAAACTAAAACTCAATTGTTAAGGTTACTCCCCACCTCGCGAAGCTTTCGGTTTTCATCAGAATAACTGATGATACCCGTCTGGAATGGTCCCATTGCTCCTTGAGTAAGGATTACATAAATATACCACACTTATCCCATTATGTCAATATTTAGCATAAGGATTTTGGGTAATTACAAGGGCATTATATACCACCTTTTTATTGTCTGTAATAGGCTATAATTATATGAAATGATTAACACCCCATCCATCAGTAATCACATGCTTGCTTTTACGCTAAGTTCAAGTAAACCTTTATTGCCCGAGGACTATATACAAATATGAAAGTTGCACTTCTTGGATACGGCAAGCAGGGTGAATCTGCATTCACCTACTGGAATCGGGATGGTAATACGATAACAATCTGCGATTTAGATAAGAACCTTACTCTTCCTCAAGGTGTCAAGGTGCAGCTGGGAGAGGATTATTTACAGGGTTTAGATAACTTTGATGTTATCGTACGTTCCCCCTCCATTCATCCTTCGGCGATAGTTAAGGCTAACTCACCCTCTATACTCGCCAAAGTTACCTCTGTTACTAATGAATTCTTCAAAGTATGCCCCAGTAAAAACATAATCGGGATAACGGGGACAAAAGGCAAAGGCACCACCTCTACCTTAATTGCTAAAATGCTTGAAGCGGCCGGCCACAGAGTAATCTTGGGAGGAAACATTGGTATCCCCCCCTTAGACCTATTGCAATCTAATATCCAATCAGAAGACTGGGTAATATTAGAATTAGCAAACTTTCAACTAATCGACCTACAGCACTCACCTCATATCGCTGTCTGTCTAATGGTGGTACCCGAACACCTAAACTGGCATAAAGACTTCGCCGAATATATTGAGGCCAAAGCACAACTCTTTAAATATCAGACAGAGAAGGATATCGCTGTTTACTTCGCCGATAACCAAAACTCTAAGGATATAGCCAGTGCTAGCCACGGTCAAAAAATACCCTATTTTGCATCTCCTGGGGCACTGATAGAAGGAGATAACCTAGTAATAGATTCCCAGCGCATCTGTGAAGTTACTAGTATCAGACTGCTAGGAAAGCACAATCTACAGAACGTCTGTGCCGCCGTTACCTCTGTATGGCAAGTCACTCAAGATAGTAATGCTATCCGTCAAGTACTCCAAACGTTCTCCGGACTGGAACATCGTCTTGAGCTAGTAAGAGAGCAAGGTGATGTTAAGTATTATGATGACTCTTTTGGAACCACCCCCGAAACAGCCATTGTTGCTATTGAGGCAATTAACCAGCCTAAAATCGTCATTTTTGGTGGATCAGAGAAAAACTCTGATTATCAGGAGCTCGCCAAGATTACTGCCAGCAGTAACGTCCGCGATGTTGTACTTATTGGCGAAACCGGTCCAGCCATAAAAGAAGCTCTTATAAAAGCTGGCTATACTGCCATTACGGACGGAGGATCAGATATGACGACAATCGTCAAAACGGCCGCTTCTCTTGCCCGTCCCGGAGATGCCGTTTTGTTATCAACGGCCTGTGCCAGTTTCGATTTATTTAAGAATTACGAAGATCGCGGCCAACAATTCAAGCAAGCCGTCCAAGCGTTAGTTTAAGTTGCTTGATAACCGCTTGTTCGGGCTGAATAACTTTTGCTCTGCCAGCCGCTTGTTGTTTTATGAGGTCTTCGATCCAGTGATAATGCGTACATCCCAGCACAATAACATCAGCACCATTCCTGCAGGCATCATCAATCCGCTCAAAAATCTTTTGATGATCAACCTGATTCGACTCAATCATTGACGTCCAATCACTACAATCAGGTTCAAGAACAGTAATGCCGATAGCATAGGTTTGCTTCAGCCAATGATATCGCTCGCTCCTTAGCGTAGTCGGTGTTGCGCAGACAGCAATGATTTTGCTTCTAGTTTGCTCGACAGCCGATTTTACCATTGGCTCTATGCCTATTAACGGTACTGTCATAATGGCACGTAATTGTTTAATGATGGTAGTGGTCACGGTGTTGCACGCAATAACAATGACCCGACAACCCTGCTCAACAAGCCCATTGAGTATCGGCACGACAAGCTGCAGAATTAAATCAGGAGATTTTGTTCCGTACGGCACATTCTCATGATCATTGACAAATATTACTTTATTATTAGGTAAAGCTTTTTCAATAGCTTTGGCAACACTTAGACCACCAATACCAGAGTCAAATACCCCGATAGTGACGGAACCAACCGGTTTCACGCAGACTGACTCGCTGAACGAATAACATTTTCAAATAATGCACAAACCGTTAGAGGGCCTATACCACCTTTAGGTGGTGTCATAATGATGTCGTCGCGCTCATACATAGTCGGGGCTACATCACCTACTTTTTTACCTTCCTCACTTGCAACACCCGCATCAACAATCACTACTCCCGGTTTAACCATCTCAGGAAATAAAATACTTGGGCTACCAGTAGCCGTCACGATAACGTCCGCCGTAAGAGTCAAATCTTTGAGATTTTCCGTCTTTCGGTCTGCAACGTTGACGTTTATGCCCATACTTTTTAGAATTTTTTCAAGTGGCCCCCCAACAAGTTTTCCTCTTCCGATCAATAGTACGCTCTTCCCATTCAAGTCAACGTTATAGCCAGTGAGCAGCCATAAGATAGCCATTGGAGTTGCTGGCTCAAAAGTAGACTGGACACCAAGTGCGTCAACATCCTTCTCGGCATCAACAAGATTAACAATCTCATCAGTTTGAGCAATATCTTCCAGAGGAAGTTGTACGATAATGCCATGCACACTATTATCTCGATTGAGCATTCCAATTGTGGCTGGAGCTTCCGCTTGCGGTATCTGATGCACCTCCACATCAATACCTATATCATGTCCATACGCCATTTTTAACTTAACGTATGTATTAATGACAGGGTCATCCTTACATTGAACTATTGCCAGCTTCGGTTTTACATGACTTGACTGAATCAAACGACGGACATCTTTGGCTTGACGTTCTTTGATATAACCGGCTAGGTCCGATCCGCTTAGTATTCTTTTCATGCGACGTTTATTGTACCATAGGGGAAAGAGCTCTTAAGCTCTTTGACGATTTAGTAGTTACTTGATAACGTAATCTATTGTACAATCATTTCCTGAGATCGGGCCATTAGCTCAGCTGGTTAGAGCACCTGCCTCTTAAGCAGGGTGTCCTGGGTTCAAGTCCCAGATGGCCCTCCAATTCCGATTACGTTTAAAACAGAGGTAACTAGCCTCTGTTTTTTGTTATACTAAACAAAATGTACAAAAGTATCAACGCTGACCAATATCGCAAGCATCTTGGATTCCCCGATAGTTACACAATCGACGCCATGCTTTGTTATGGAACACTCTATGAAGAGAGGGTTTTAGCTCAACTTGTTGAAGTTTTGGGTACGTTAAATATAGAAGCTGACTTAAAAGATTTGCCCCATCCTTTCTTGCGTTTTGGAAAAGAGCTAAACATTGGCAGTAGGAGAATTTGGTTCGCTATCGGTTACGGAGGAGCCTGGTTAAGCGAATACCTGCACTGGGCGTGTCTTTTTGGCTCAAAAAAGAATATCCTACTTGGTTCTTGTGGCGGTCTCAAACCAGGAATGAAACAAGGTGAATTCGTAGTGCCTGAGAGTAGTTATGGTGAAGAGAGCTCAGCAAAAATGTACAACCGAGAAAGTAACATTCAATACCCAGACAAAGGATTAAGCGAAAGATTGGCTTCAACATTAGGAGAAGATGGCACTAAAGTTTGGCGAGGTCCGATGATAACATGCCAGGCTATGATTGGCGAAACCTTAGACGATGTAAAAAATTGGTCGAGTGAAGGTTATTTCGGAGTCGAGATGGAAGCTTCAACCGTGTTTGCTGTTTCAAATCATTTTAACGTCCCTTGTGCAGCGTCACTTTACATAGGCGACAACCTCATTGAGGAGCACAACAATATGAGTCAAGAGTATGCTGCTGAGGCTGATGTCAGAAATCAAAATCAGCTAAAACAAATAAAAATGGCATTGTCTGAACTTATTTCCTGACGTATTTCAGTTGCGATAACGTCTACTATGGGCCTCCAATACTTGACTTGTCTAATAGAGTATTGTTTAGTACAATTTCCTTATGTCTGAGTTCTTGGAATATGACCAAATACCACAAGGAAATTTTTCTGTTAACAATGGTTTAACTCCAGAACAAGCAGCTATTATTAAGCAAGCTGAAAGACTTGGGAGTCAACTATCAGATGAGCAGCCCGAATTAGTCGTTGAACTAGCCAGAGATACGAGTCTTAGATACGAAGACATTGCAAGAATTCTCATGCCAAGTGAGCAAGAGCAATATCCTGAGACAGCCAAAAAAGCAATTGGGTTTGCTGTGAGAGCATTAATAACGGATGATGAGATGGCAGAATTAACACATATACGTCGCTCTCTTAGAATGAAAGAACGCAACCAAGCAATGGGTAGCGCAGCCTTTCTAGCTCACCAGCAGACTGCAGCCACAAAAGCCTGGCAAAACCGCGACAGACCAGATGTTGATGCAATGCTTAGGGGACGAGGAAGAACTGCCTGGTCAGACTCCGAGAAAGAAATGTTAGTCAAACTTCTTAATGACCCCGCCTATCAACGTAAGACAGGATCAAGTAAGGATAAACCTAGCCACGAATTGATTGCTCTTGAGCTTAATAGAGCGTTTCATGATTCCAAAGCTATTCGTTATACAAATAGCGTCAGGAACATGAGAAACGAGTATTATAAACAGCTCTCATCATCCTGAATTTTAGTAGAAATTAGGTCCACGATGGCCCTCCAATAACGATTAGCAGATGAAAATTAGCACTTCTTAAAAATATATCCATTTTTAGTCCTAATTAGTATCTGTTAAAAAGTTCTAGTCCCTGGTGAAGATAGGGCTAGTTTGTCTACTCGAGCGTAGCTTATTTCAAAAAATCGCTTAGCTTTTCAAGCTGTTGATTGAAACCCATTTGCATACCCTCAACCGCCATCTTTGCATCAGGTCCTGTCTTATTAATTATGGCTCTCAGTTTAATAATTGTTTTACCATTATCCTCGTGCATTGTAAGTTCTGTTACTTGGTCAATTTCCGTAGTGCCCTCTTGACCCTCTGTCCATGCTTTTACTGCATAAGCTAATCTAGAATTTTCTTCAACCTCGGTGAACGTACCGTCCATTGGCCATCTAGTGCCCTTATATGGTCCCATTGCTTCTCCAGCTTCCATAACTATATATATTCTTCCGCCAACTCTTAGGTCGACTTCACATTCAGAAATAGATACATTATCTGGACCCCACCATGCCTTAATTTGTTCTGGTTCAGTCCAAGCTTTCCATACATTATTTACAGGTGCGTCGTATGTTCGCTCGATTTCTAATTCTTTTATTGGTGTCATTTTTCTATCCTTCCTTATTAATTAATTTTAAATGTTCACCTAGATTATCTAGCCTACTGGTCCATACTTTATCGAAGGACTTTAACCATTGGTCTAATTCAATAAAAGCATCGTGATTTAATGAATACACTCGCTGTTGGGCAATAGGCTTAACATTAACTAAGCCTATGTTAAGTAGTATGCGTAAATGTTTTGATACTTGTGGTTGTCTTACCTTTAACAGTTTTACAAAATCGTTCACAGAATAAGGTTGCACCCTCAGTAATTCGATAATACGAAATCTTGTAGGTTCTGCAAGTGCACCAAAAGTTTTAGTATCCATAATTTAAATATACTAATTTTAGTATATTCCTGTCAAGGCATATTCAATATATATAGTTTAGTGTCTGTGTTTATGATTAGTTTTATTGCGGTTGCGATTACGTCTACTATGGCCCTCCATTAGTTGCCAACAGATAGGAATCAGTCCCTAAGTTGTAAGTGTTGTTTTTAGAGCTTCATTACTATCTGTTAAAAAGTTCGAATCCTTGGTGGTCTCAATAGTTAATATCATAGGCTTAGTGGTTTTATTTAGTTACAATAAGCTATCTAGGGGAAAATATGACTAACGATAGCAGGATTCAATTAACCAAGGGACTTTACGAAGCTTTTATGTCGGGTGACCGTAAGTTTTATGAGGAACATTTATCTGATGATTTTGTTTTTTCTAGTCCTGTAGATGCGGGTTTGGATAGAGATGGTTACTTCAAAAGGTGTTGGCCGGGAGCTGGAAAAGGTGGAAAAATTAATTATATTCGCTTGATTGAATCTGATAATGAAGTAGTGGTGACCTATGAAAGTACTGGCGCTGACGGTAAAAAGGGTCGTAATACAGAAATAATTGGCTTCAAGGATAATAAAGTTAGTAGCATAGAAGTATATTTTGGGTGGGTTGTAAAATGATAAGCAAACTAAAAGCTAGTAATAAATAGCCCGTAACTCCCTTGTATTTTTGTCGCAGTAAAGTCTACGATGGCCCTCCAAGCATAAGTGTTTTAAACTCCTCATTTATGGGGGAGTTTTTTGTTGATATGATTATCTATGAATGGAAACCTTCAAAGATTTACCAGTTATATTGTTCGACAACCAGAAAGAACTCAACAAGTGGCTTTCCAAAAATTACAGTCAGACAGATGGCATCTGGATAAAAATTGCTAAAAAGAATTCAGGTAAAACATCAGTTACTTACAATGAAGCGATCGAAGAGGCACTCTGCTATGGCTGGATTGATGGTCAAGTAAATCGCTATAACGATGATTATTACATACAGAAATTTACCTCTAGAGGACCAAAAAGCGTATGGTCAAAAATTAACGTTGCGAAGATAGAGAATTTAATAAAAGAAAACCGCTTGCAGCCTAGTGGATTAGAGGCAGTTAAAGTGGCCAAAAGCAATGGAGCGTTGGATGCAGCATACGATTCGTCCAGTACATTCACTATTCCTAAAGACTTTCGGGCGGCATTAGAAGAAAATCTAAAAGCCAAACAGTTTTTTGAAACTCTCAATCGAGCAAATACATATGCAATCTACTGGCATCTTGAAACAGCTAAGCGACCTGAGACTAGGCACGCACGGATAGAAAAATTTATAAACATGCTAAATAAAGGTGAGAAGCTACATTAGTGTCTCACGGATCGCAGTTGCGATAACGTCTACGATGGCCCTCTGATACGCTTACGCTTAAATTCCTCTGTTTTGAGGAGTTCTTTGTTATGATTAGTGTATGGCTAAAAAGCTAGCATTTCTATTATCGGCAACGATGTTTTATCTTTTTCAGATTGTCATCTTTTTGCCACAAATAGCATCTGCTTCTAACTCAGGATTGCAATTAGAATGGAAATTCGATGAAGGAACAGGCACTACGGCTATAGATTCGTCGGGTAATGGCAACACCGGTACAATCTATAATAATGCCTCTTACGTTAGCGGTGTTGAAGGTACGGCCGTTTCGCTTAATGGGATTAATCAGTATGTTGAGGTTAATAGTCCATTTGCATTTTTAGGAACTGTTGATCAGCCCTATGCATTATCGGCTTGGGTCAATGTCCCAAATGCTGGTGAGTCAGGCAACATAATACATATCTCATCCAATGCGGATGGCAGTGGCTGGTGTATACCTTTTCTGGCTTTGAACAATGGTGTATTCAGCGCAACGGGATGGGATAACTCGGGTGTGGTTCACGCAACAGATTCCACGCAAATTCAACCAAACCAGTGGTACCAAGTTATAACTACATGGGACCCCTCTAACGGGCTTAGACTATTCGTTAATGGAACATTGGTGCAATCAACACCACAGCCTGATTATGCGGCGAGTGGTTCGCCAATGTATTTTTCGGCTGGACTAGCTAATGTTGGCTGTTCAGGAAACGAAGGCTTTTTGGATGGTTCGGTTGATGATGCAAGATTATATTCTAGTGTTTTAACACCAACTGATGTTCAAAATATAAACTCTGTCGGAGATCCGCCATCAAACACGGCAAGCAATAACTCCTCAAGTCCGACCACTACAACTACTAGTAAGGACTCAGCTCCACCAGACACTGGTTTTGGTACGCCTAATACTTCTAATCTTATTAATGGTCTATCTTTAGTAGCTCTCGTGTCGATAGCTGGCGGGATTAGTTTAATACACAGACGGAAGCGAACTTAGTTTTAATAGCGATAACGTCCACCACGGCCAACCAGTACTATTTACATCCGTGGCATTTATTCCGTTAGTTACCAGCAAAATAGAGGACACTTTGTTGCAAAAAAAATTACTATAATCTACAGTAAGCATTAGCATTTAGTGTGATCAAGAAACAGAAATATATGTATCTATCCGTAAAATTAGCTCGAATTTTATGTGCTATCCTACTCACTTTGCTTTCGTGTCTATCGGTCGTATCTCATGCTTATGCCCTTTCTGCGAATACAGTCAGCCCATGGTCAACATCTAGTAACTCCTTAACACAAGGACTAAATGGGCTCACTTCTGTTACCAATAACGGCTATATTTATGTTATGGGCGGCAATTCTAGCGGCGGTGCTTCTGCAGCTGTTTATTACGCACCGATAAACTCGAATGGTTCTGTTGGTAGTTGGACAACTTCAAGTAACTCTTTACCTCAGGCTCTTTTTGGTGCTACTTCTGTTGTTTCCGGAGGATACATATACGTCGTTGGAGGCACTACCGGTCTCTCGATGTCCTCGGCAGTTTATTCTGCTCCGATAAACTCGAATGGTTCTGTTGGTAGTTGGACAACTCAAGCGCATTCGCTACCCCAAACCGAATACTACGCTACGTCAATTACATATAATGGGTATATATATGTAATTGCAGGCACTGGCAGTGGGATCCCAGATTACGTAAACACTGTGTATTCTGCACAGTTGACCAGCGGAACTGTTAGTAGTTGGACAACTTCGGGCAACACACTGCCTACTGCATTGTCTGGCACGACGGCTGTTACAAACAACGGATACGTATATGTTATTGGTGGACAAAATAATAGTAGCAGCCAAGTTGCCACTGTTTATTATGCTCAGCTCAATAGTGGTTCTGTTGGTAGTTGGACAACTTCAAGTAACTCTTTACCTGTCGCCGAAGATGGTATGACTGCTTCAACGTATGGTGGCTACGTATATATTGCCGGAGGACAGAACGCTAGTAGTGTAAATGTTAATACTGTTTATTCTGCTCCTTTGAACTCCAACGGAACTGTTGGTAGTTGGACAACTTCAAGTAACTCTTTACCAAGCACCCCATTTTTACTAACCTCAGTTGCCTATAATGACTATTTCTACGTTCTTGGCGGATACAATTCTGGATCTCCCCAGTCAAGCGTATATTTCGCTAACTTATCTGGAGCCGCATATCCTGGCGTATCAAGCAAGACTACTACTGTCTCAACAGATTCTAGTACCACAGTTAATGTTTTATCTGGAGTTAGTGGCGACCCTGATTCTGCATCACTCCAAATCGTATCCGGTCCAACTCATGGAGCAGCAGTAGATCCGCCGGGTAGCATAACTTATACCCCAAACAAGGGATATTCTGGTACAGATAGCTTAGTCTATCAAGTCTGCTCGCTAGATGATGAAAGTCTATGCTCTCAAGCTATCTTGACCTTTGATGTGTCTGCTGCAACTCCTGATACAGGCTATGGTCGCCCGGCTCAATCTAATCCCCTTGTTGCTCTACTTATCTTAGGGGCAACTGCGTCAACTGCTATGGGGTTGAGATTGCTGTACCGACAAAAGCAAAAATCACGAATTCACTAAGCTCATATAGACCACCAGTCGCTCATTCCAATCAAAGTTATAATTAAATCCTCTGTCAAAGGAGGATCTTTTGTATAATGTCTTTTTCTAATCGCAGTTGCGATAACGTCTACCATGGCCCTTTTCTAATACACTTATGCTTAAAACTCCTCTTTATGAGGGATTCTTGTTTGATATGATAGCTATATGAAAGTATTGGATATACCTCTGCATTTACAAGCTGTGGGATCAGAGGATTGTGGTCCAACTAGTTCATTAATGATTTTAGACTATTTTGGCATAACATCTGACAGCGCAGAAGTTATAAGCAAAGTTCCACGTTGTAATTTTGGTACAAGTAGTTTTGACAATGCAAACGTATTAATTGATTACGGGCTTAAAGTTGAGATGGTGACAGCTCATCCGAAGATATTCGATGGTAACTTTATTCAAACCGACCCTACGCACGGGGAAATTCTCGAACAGATAGATAAGGTATCTCGCAAAGAAAAAGACAAAGAAAAAAAGGAAATCCTTAATAGCTTACACAAATTCGTAAAAAGAGGTGGCAAATTAAACATCTCTATTCCAACGATTAAAATAATTAAACATTCAATTGATAAAGGTAAACCAGTATGGGTTTCTATGCAGGCAAACGCTCTCGGTGCTGACGAGGGTGATTTTCATACTGTAGTTGTTGGTGGATATAGGGTGAACGAGTTTCTGGTATTTAACCCCTGGCCATTATCTCGCAAAAAATCCTGGGAAAATGCAGAAAGATTAATGTTTGGCGTGCACGCATCTACTTCTTTCGACTATGACAATGGAACCATTTTGCTTGTTGACAAGTGAGCCTTTATTTAAATTCAAGCTACGATAAGGCCTACCATAACCCTCTAATACACTTATGTTGAGCCACTCTGCATTGAGGGGTTTTGTTATAATTCAGTAACTGATTATAGTAAGGAGTATTCTATGTGTCGCAATATTAAGTCTCTCTACAACTTTGACCCTCCTGCTACTGACGAAGAGATTCAAGCAGCCGCTCTTCAGTTTGTTAGGAAAATATCAGGATTTCATGAGCCATCTAAAGTTAACGAAGACACATTTAATCGTGGTGTGGCTGAGGTAGCGAAAGTCACCCAGCAACTCCTTAAGTCATTAGTAACCCAAGCACATTCTCATAACCGTGAATTAGAAGCAGCGAAGGCTCAAGCTCGAGCGGCACAACGTTTTGGCACTCAAACCAAGGTGTAGCAACTGGATATTGGCAGTGGTGCATGCCTATGGCCCTCCATCAGGTGCAAATAGATAAGAATCAATTCACGATATGTGTTGTTCTTTTAGAGCTTCATTCGTATCTCTTAATATTTTTGGGCCCGTGATGGATTAAATATTACATTCAAAAAAGTTCGAGATAACTAAAAAATAAATGGAATCAGCATCTTAGTTCTACTCTTGTACGAAGGGTAAACTTTTGGGAATTGCTTCGTCATTAGTTTCTCTTCTTGTACTGCACTATAGACGAAGTAAATACTAGTGATAGCAAATACTGTGAGCCAGAAGAGGCTATTGGCTAGACTTGAGCCTAACATTGCAAGCAAGATGCCTGTATAGATTGGGTGACGGATATAATGGTACGGACCAGATGTGACTAACTCAGGATTCTGTTTTGTACTCATTGGTGTACCCCAATTCTTACCCAAATGTACGCGTGCCCAAATAGCCGTAAAAAGACCTAATAAGAAGATAACAAGGCCGATTATCAGTACCAGTTTGTCATGGGTGGCTACGCGATTCTGGAATGAATAATTCTGTACATTGAGCGATCGAAACAATACAACCGCCACCAGAATAAGAGCGAACCGTATGCCTATAAACCGATTAAAATTTGACGTGGCGTTCTTTTTAGAGCCAAATGCCGAAATGACCCAGTACAACCAGAAAATAATCCAACAGACAATAATAATCTTGTTGAATGGGAACATAACCTTAGTTTAACACTCTTATTATTTACTGGAGGCAAACAATAAATAAGTCGTAACTTCCTCGTTTTTTTGTTGCACTTAATTCTACGGTGGCCTTCTAACAAATTACTGTTTATTTAACTGATTCCTGATACCAATTACAGAAACTACTCCACCAATAATAAGTAATCCGGCTGTAAATAATATGGCATGACGAAAGCCACTAAGTGAAATATTGCGGCCAACAATGACTCCTATGATAGCTATAGCTATTAACCCAGCGATTCTAGAAATAGCGTTATTTACAGCCGATGCGATTCCCGAATAATTCTGCTGTACGTCACCTAATACAGCCGCAGTTAGCGGAGCTACGGTCATTGCTAGGCCGAGAGCAAATATTACAATACCTGGTAATAGCCCGCTGGGATAATCTATCGGAAGCGTGACTTTTGATATCAACATAAAGCCTATTCCCGCTACTACAGGGCCTAGACTCATAAACAATCTAGGGCCGTAAACTCCAGCAAATTTACCGAATTGCGGTGACAGTAAAAACATGATGACAGTAACCGGTAATAGTGACAGTCCAGCATCAAAGGCTGAGAAGTGACCAACTTCCTGCAAGAAAACGACTATCAAGAACGTAGCAATAGATAGACCTCCATATATCAATACAGTCGAGAAATTACCTGCCGAGAAATTGCGGATTTTAAATAATGAGAGGGGGAGCATAGCATTTTTTGTTTTCCCCTCATAAACAACAAAGCTTATTAATAGTGATATACCCAAAATAAATGATACAAGAATAATAGAATCCCAACCGTGATTAGGTTGTTCTATTAACGCAAACACCGTCCCCAACAATCCTAAGCAGCATAAAAGTGCCCCTATCGCATCTAGTTTTGCCTTTGACCTATATTCAGATAGGTCCAACTTGTCTAGCAACCATATACAAACAACAATCGGAACAACATTGATAGCAAAGATTAATCTCCAGCTAAAATCATCAACTAAAAAGCCACCGAGCAGAGGACCAATGATAAAGGCTATGCCAGTCCAAGCGGTCCAGGTACCAATAGCCTTACCTTTTGCTTCATCTTTAAAATTAGAAATAATAATAGCAAGAGAGCTCGGGACGAGTAATGCCCCACCTACTCCTTGTAAAGCTCTAGCTATAATCAAAAAAGTGTACGTTGGTGCGATTGCACAAATTATTGAAGCAGTCCCAAAACCAACTAACCCAATAAATAAAACTCTCCTTCGGCCAAAGATATCCGATAAAGAGCCTGCAAGTAAGATTAATGAGCCAAGTGTCAGAAGATATGCGTCAACTATCCATTGCTGAACTTCTAATCCTCCACCTAAATGTCGTGTAATTGATGGTAAGGCCACATTTACTACTGAACCATCTAGAAAAGCTACAAAAGAAGCCAGGATACTAACTATAAGTACTAGTCTGAGCTTGCGGTCCATGACTACAGCTTAACATTTTAACGATTGTTGATATAACGGCAGCTGTGGTAGTTCAAGCATAAAAGTATTTTACTATTATAAGTTTATAAAAAATGGGGCTCTCTTAAAATTACTAATGGAGGAGGAGTCTCTAAGATAGAGGTGTTGTTTTTAGAACTCCACTCATGCTTGTTAAAAAGTTTAGATTTAACTCTTAACTAAACTCGTAAATACTACTAGCCTCTCATTAAACTCACTCGTACCTTTAATCACTTGGCCCGTGCAAGTCATGAGATTTAAACCTGGTATATTAGGGTTTACTGGCGCTAAGACCTGGCTCATGTTGACATTGTTATATGGGTATATAGTGGTCGACACTACTTGGTAGGTATAGGTCGCGTTATCTCCACTAGTAATAGTAACCTGGTTGCCTGGGACTAATTTTTTCAAATCGTAGAATACTCCGTCGGCTGTCCAACTGGAAACATGACCATAGATAAACATAGCACCGTTCTGTCCCGGCTTAACACTGCCATCGTACCATCCAGTATCATAGATGTTGTCAGGCACGGCAATGGAGCCATTACTAAGTAGGCCCAGCCTCAACACGCGAACATTATTTATGCTAATAGCCGGTATAGAAAGATACTTCGGGTTATCTGGAGGTACGGTATAAGTAGCCACTGCTTGCGGTTGAGGCTTGATTGACGAAGGAGCTGATAGTGACGTTAAGGCTCCGGGGGGTGGGGCTGGCTCGGTATGCTTATTGTGCAAATATAAAATAACAGCAACACTGGCAAATACCAAGCCAAGTATGATTAATGCTAAAGCAAGCAGAGATTGCTTCGAGAAAGATATGTGTTTCTTGGTCACCATCCCATCATACCAATCACCACGTTATATGCCCTCATTTTAATTGGGACTGTGTCAATCGGAACTCTCCAAGATTAAGAATTATAAAAGAACTTTTCGATTAGATAACGTTTTTTGTTTGATATGCTTAATCAATGGCATACATTAATAAAAAATATCGGCCGGTTGTAGTTGTGGATGAGAACGATAACGAGATAAGCGCTGCAATGTTAACCGAAGTATGGCAAAAGCGTCTTTACCACCGTATAGTGTCGATCTTCGTTAAAGACGACCAAGGGCGCATGCTTTTGCAACTCCGCGCACCAAACATGTTACTCTACCCAAACCGTTGGGACCAAGCTGCGGGAGGACATGTTGATAGTGGTCATAATTACGAAGAGACGGCATCTATCGAGCTTGCAGAAGAAATTGGCCTACACAATGTAGAGTTTAAGACGATAGCAACATATCGTTCTAATAACCGGTACGACGGGCGTATTATGAACAGGTTTGTGCGGGTATATTTGGTTCGAGTTGCGCACGATATTGTATTGCATCCCGAAGCCGAAGAAGTAAGCAAACTACAATGGTTTTCACCAGCTGAACTTAAAGAACGAGCCGCGAAGCATCCCGAAGAGTTTACACCCGGGTTTTTGAACGAACTACAAGTCTATTTCCCGTAATTTGAATCATAACTGCGATAGCTCCAACAGTGACCCATCAATTCTCTTTTTCATTGACACATAGTTATATTCAAAATAAATAGCACTACGAAGTCTTACCTATGCATGCTGTTAATCGTAGTTACACGTCAAACAACCTCCGGGCCACTTTTTTTGTTATCATAGGCGAATGGATTCTGAACACCGTAGAGCTGTTAAAAAGTTACAATCTCAAATAAGTGAATATTATTCCCGTCAAGTACCGTTCCGTGTTTATCATGGAAGCACCAACTCTACACGAGTGCTTACTTTTAAACGAAGCGAGATGATAGACACAAGTCATCTAGACCGTGTTCTACGCATAGATACATCTAAACGGACAGCTCTTCTTGAACCCAATGTCGCAATGGATAAGTTGCTTGATACAACTTTGCAATACGGCTTAATGCCGCCGGTTGTTACGGAATTCCCTGGTATCACCGTTGGTGGAGCAATCCAGGGCGGTGCTATTGAAAGCGGATCTTTTAAATGGGGAGCTTTTAGCCAAACAGTTAATAGCGTAGAAATTATTTTGGGTGATGGAACCAAGCTAACTGCGTCTCCAGACGAGAATGCCGATTTATTTTACGGAGCTGCCGGTTCGTATGGATCATTAGGTCTGCTCACAGCCGCAGAGATAAAACTCATACCTGCAAAACAGTTCGTTACCGTGACCACTATACCTGTTAGTAGCTTTGATCAAGCATTGGAATTAACTCAGAAATACATGAAGTCCTCTTGTGACTTCATAGAATGCGGCATGTTCAAAAAAGACTGTGGCAGCATTGTTATTGGTAAACTCTCAGATGAAATTAGCGGAAAACTTCTTCGCTTCAGTCGCGCTCACGACCCTTGGTACTACATGTACATCGAGGAGAATTCCATTAACCGCAAATCGGTTACAAACACCATACCTCTCAAAGATTACATTTTTCGTTTTGATCGTGGTGCATTCTGGGCCGCACAACTAGCATTTGAACAATCAGGTATTCCATTTAATGCCTTTTCCCGTTTTATGCTCGACCCACTTTTACGGACTCGAAAATTATACCAAGCAGTTCAAGAAAGCGCCGCAGCCCAGAGGTATATATGCCAAGATGTTGTCGTTCCCACAAAAACACTAGTGCCTTTTATGAACTTTATCGATAAAGAATTCTCCATGTATCCCACCGGTTTTTGCGCAGTAAAAACAGAACCAAGGTCACCACTACAATTTAACAGTATTAAAAATACTGATTACGTCTTTAATGTGGGAGTATACGGTTTACGTGTTGAGCCTTATCAGAAGTTTATCGACGTTAACAGACTTATTGAGCGTAAAACACAAGAACTTGGTGGCAGAAAATGGTTTTATGCCCAATCGTATTATTCTGAAAATGACTTCTGGCACATTTACGATAAGAAGTGGTATGACAAAGTGCGCCAAAAATATCATGCGACAACGCTACCCAGTATCTACGAGCGTATAAGAGTGAAAGAGACGCATGAGATACATACAAAAAGAGCGGCACTAAGGACCCTCTTGGGTCAAGCCAAGTTGCGAATTGAAGACTAGCAATCAGCATAGCTGAGTGTTCTGTCTGATAATATAGAGACATGAGTATTTCCGTCGACACTGTCAGCAAGCAAGCAAAACAATACTTTGCAAATTTAAAGAAATCGAGCAATTTTACTGTACTAGCTGATCTTGAGCCAGTAACTATCGGCTGGAAAGTAAAGGACATTGAGGAATACTGTGCCGATCTGAGTTTCTTCTTGAAGAGTGGCCTTGTCGAGCAATGTCATATAGGTGCTGTCGACAACCGATACATTGCATCATTAGTATTTAAAAAACCGATATACAAAAATATTTACATCATAAAGTTAATGCAGCGACGCCCCGGCTCAACTGACTCAGTCGGGTTAGACCACGTAGATTTTTTTGTTAATAATTTAGCGAGTATGGAAAAACAACTAGCTCGTAACAAAGTTACGGATTGGGGATACGAGTCCAACCAATCCCACCGTTGGATTTCACTGCGATTTAACGAATCTGAAGCAAAATTTGTTGACCATACGGTTTTAGACGTCTGCGTCAAAGAGCTACAAGCAGCCGGCATGAGACTTGGCCATCAACCACGAACAGTGAATTGACTCCACTAAGTCATCTCCCGAAAAATTATACAAGGCATTAAGCTGTTAGATTCTTTTCGCCTAATAATTAATGACCATAGGTGCCAATAAATTCTTCTACCATCTGACGTGCTTGCCTATCTTCGATCTGTTTGGGAGGATGCTTTTGGAAGTAAGCAGCCGGTTCGATAATAGCTCCACTTAAGTGGTTATCCATTGCCAGCTTTAGACAACGAATTGAGTCAATTGCCACACCGGCCGAATTCGGAGAATCTTCAACCGATAAACGCAGTTCTAGGTTCATCGGTACATCCC
The DNA here is from genome assembly GCA_963797185.1 of uncultured Candidatus Saccharibacteria bacterium. Lineage (GTDB taxonomy): Bacteria > Patescibacteriota > Saccharimonadia > Saccharimonadales > UBA4665 > CAWCON01. Next base: position 261,700 of record CAWCON010000001.1, on the reverse strand, counting down.
CAAAATGTTTACTCTCAATTCGTATAAAACAGATTTTATTATCTTTTTGCCATGGGACGTAATCGGAAGGTCCAACATGAATATCGTCATCAGCAATTGTCTGGCCTCGAGCTTCAATTTGGGACCGGACCGCTTCTGTTTTTGATATTTTTTTTGACGCAAGACGCTCTCGCTCGAGCATATTTAAAAAATCAGTATTTCCACCAGTATTAAGTTGATATGTCCGTTCAATTTTCATTCCCCGATCAAGAAATAAATTAACAAGTGTGCGGTGAGTAATAGTAGCTCCAACTTGAGCTTTAATGTCATCACCAATAACTGGTAAGCCCGCTGCTTTAAACTTCTGAGCCCATTTTTTATCCGACGCAATAAATACTGGTATACAATTTACAAAACCACAACCAGCCTTAATAGCCGCATTTGCATAATACTCAGTTGCAAGTTGTGAACCAACCGGTAAATAGTTGATAACCATATCGGCACCACTTTGGCGTAGTACTTTCTCGACATCGACTGGCTTTTTTGATGCATTGACCGGTATGAGTGGGGCGGTGTACTTATTGACCCCGTCAAGGAGTGGACCCCTCACAACACGGACACCAAGTTTTGGTACCGTCGCAAAGACTGCCGTATTATTCGGGGCCTCATAGATAGCTTGAGCCACATCCTTTCCAACTTTATTATCGTTAACGTCAAAAGCAGCTACAATCTTAATATCTCGAATGTGGTAACCTCCGAAACGAACGTGCATCAGTCCTGGTATATAACCCGTATCCTTAGCATTACGGTAATAGTAAATACCCTGAATAAGTGAAGAGGCGCAGTTTCCAACACCAACTACCGCCACTTTAATTGTTGAACTCTTAGCCATCCTAACCCTCTCGTCTTATAGTTCTATCCTATGAGGAGTCTATATATAAATCAAATATATATTATCTATTGTGCTATAAATAATAGTTATGATGGATCGTCTTCATAAGTTCGCTGTTCTTATTGATGAGGGTAGTTTTACTGCAGCCGCTCAACGCCTTCATACTTCGCAGCCAGCGCTTTCGATTGCCATTGCAAAGCTCGAACAAGAACTACGTGTCAAGCTTCTCGTTCGAGGATCACGGCCAATTAGCCTAACCCAAGCTGGAATTATCACTTATGACTCCGCGAAGGAACTAGAGATAATGACCCAGAATTTGACAGTCAAATTAGCTGACTTGTCACATCAACGTTTATCGCTCATCCTTGGTATGATAGACAGTATCGCCGCATTATTTTTGACTAATAACCTTCTTCGTGAACTCGAGCACGCAGCAAAAACATCAGTTATTGTTAACAATTCGCGCTACTTGCTTCGAGCAATCGAACATGACGAGCTCGATATTGCTTTTGTAACTGAGCAGCCAAACTCACCCAGCAAGCTTATCAGACAAGAATATGTTGCGACCGAACCGCTCGTACTTGTCGTTCACCACCAGCAAGTCAACGATACTCAAGCTGATCTTTCGAGAGGCACTATACGTAATTTCATCAGTTATGATCAACCTTCAAACAGCTATCAGCTCATTAAGAAATCATTAGAGCAGAAGATAATAAGTGTTTCTCCAGCCTTTTTCTCAACAAGCGTTGAGGTTATGCTGCATCTGACACTCATGCAGCAAGGAGTTGCCGTATTGCCGTATCTATCAGTCAAAAAATTTGTCACCGGTGGAGAACTCAGCTTACTTGGCTTACCTTATCCAATGGTAATTGACAGGCGTATCTATGCGCTCACAAGACGCGATAAGCACAACAGCCGACTCTTACGTGTAGTCACGCACCAGCTAGGACAAATACTGAGCGGTTACTATCAAGAGGCTGTTACGCTAGGGCGATAAAGTCAATATAATAGGACTAAGTCAAATATCTACAATGGAATAATTTTTTCAGTTTGAGTGGCACCAAGGTTTTTTGGCTGCTTAATGATTATTAACGCGAGCACTGAGGCGGCCAGCGCAAAACCAACAGCCGTATAAAACCCATCATGGAACCCATGAACAGTTGCCGCTAGGTTGGTTGCAGTCGTTACGTGAGAGCTATGAAGCAGGAAACGAGTCGAACTTGAAGCAGCAATAGCACTCAGTACCGCAAGTCCCAGTGACCCACCAACTTGTTGGGCTGTATTAACCAATCCTGAAGCAAGTCCTGATAGATGACCAGCAACTCCCGATGTGGCGGCAACCAACACGCTAACAAAAGTGAATCCCAGACCAAAGGACATAACCAGAAAACCCGGCAGTAGATCGCTAAAGTACTTACCATCAACAGGAACATGAGCGAGCAAGAATAAGCCAGTAGCTGTAAATATTGGCGCAATCACAAGAACGGGTTTATAACCAACACGCTTGATTATATTCGGGGCAATACTTGCTGTAATAGCAATGACTATCGGTAAAGCCAGGAAACTGACTCCAGTTCGAATTGGCGAATAGCCGAGGATATTCTGAACATACAGTGTAGTAAAGAAGAAGACTGAGAAAAGAGCTGCTGCTAACGTAAGCTGTATTAGATTTGCACCGGCTACGTTACGAATTTTAAAGATCGACAATGGAACCAATGGATGTTTGGCTCTTCGTTCGTTGATAATGAAAAATACTATAAGGAGAGCGCTAATCACAAAATACATCAGCGTACTATGTGCCGTCCAACCATTACTTGATGCCTTGACAAGACCGTAAACCAATAACATGAGAGCAGCCGTAATACTGATAGCTCCCGGAAGATCAAGATTGTTGTGCGTTTCTTCGGATTCGTGTTTTGGTACTAAACGAGCAGCCATGATAACAACGAAGATACCGATAGGCACATTGATAAAGAAGTTCCAGCGCCAGCCAAGGTACTGTGTGATAATTCCGCCTAGTAAAACTCCGATAGCTGCACCACCGGCTGCGACCGCTCCCCAAACTGATAACGCCAGGTTCCGTTCGTGCCCTTCTTTATATGTCACTAACACGATTGAAAGTGCTGCCGGAGACATAAAGGCACCGGTCAGTCCTTGCAGCGCGCGCAAGACAATCAACATACCACCCGACTGCGACATGCCATCTGCTAATGATACTAATGCAAACAGAGTTACCCCAGTCAGGAAAACGCGGCGGCGGCCAAATAGATCAGCAGCCCGTCCACCAAGCAACAAGAAGCCACCGAAGGCAAGCGTATAAGCAGTAATTATCCATTGCAGATTAGTTTGTGTCAGATGAAACGTTCTCTCAACTGTCGGTAACATAACGTTCACGATTGATATATCGAGAACAACCATGAATTGAGCGAGCGCCAGCAGAATAAGAATTAGCCAGTGATTAGTAGTTTTTTCCTTCATATAATGTATACCTTGTTTTTTTATTGCTAAAAGCTTAAAATGAACTTACGTAATCATTCTAATCGTCAACTATTGAGTATGTCAATCATTGACATCATTAAATTTTATGCTATGGAACAAACAACTCCTTCAATTGAACCGTATTTGGCACTCATCGAGCTGCTGATGTTATCAAAGCATAGCGTGATTGAAGCTGGTGCAAGCTATAAACTCACGCCAATGCAATCGATGACATTGCTACTGCTAACAAAACCACAACCAATGAACAGTTTTAGGACAACCTTTAACTGTGATGCGTCCAATGTCACGGGGATTGTTGATGGTCTCGAACAAAAACAAATGGCCGAACGTTTTGAACACCCAACCGATCGGCGCGTCAAAATGGTGCGAATAAAACCAGCAGGGATAAAAGTCCGTGCCGATATTATTAGCAAGCTGACTGGTGGAAAGTACAATATCTTCGCTAATCTCAATGAAGATGAAACAGCAACTTTTTTTCGATTAATTGAAAAAATCATTCAAGAACCAACAAAACCGGCATAAGATTACTCTCTAAACCGCATAGTTACCATCTGCACCGCGACACATTTCTTGATATAGACGGGTCATGTCACGCACCCTTGGAGCAGATAAACCATTCTTCCTATCAGCACGTCTTGACAAGACATTGCGGTGTGCCGTTTTAATAAAGTGCCAAACTGATTGAGAAGCAATCACGTTGTTATACACTTCTATCCGCGGTTCCTGAACGCCATCAATAACAAGCAAATACTCTGTCGTTAATTCTTGTTCTGTAATACGAACAATCGTCGGAAGAGCTGATAGCCCTGGCGCACCGTCAATGAGGATTCCGTCATATAGGCGAACAATACCGTCGTCTGATTCTGCTGACTGCCATCGAGCCCTTGCCAGTAAATTGCCGAACAATCCTGTGTTGTAAGCGGACTTTACAAGGGCTTCTTTTCTCATTTCATGCAACATAATAGCGTCCATGGAATCAATCGTTGCTAATTGTTCTTGTTGCACAATAATTTAAATTATATATCAGTACAATTGTCTGCACCATAACTCTCGTCATTGGAGATAACAATGATAGGGCGTGGATCTATAATTGGGCGCCAATCGGCACAACTGTCATTGTTCACGATATTAAGTAATCACCACCCACGGATAAGCCTTATCTCCTAGCCTAGATTAAGCAGTGGCGGTTTTGGTATAATTGCTTAAGTATATGCTGGACAAACAAAAAGGTAATCCGCGACAGCGGGTAAGTACTGATGGATTTTTTTATAAGCGAGCGGCTCCTCGTCATGATGTTCAGCGGAAAATTACCAGAGACTTTATAGCTCATCACCGCGCGAACGTTGCGACTGAAGTCCAAGCACCACCTCCTATTGCTCGTCCTCGGCCAGTTCCTCCCCCTATTCAACCACCCAAACCACCCGTTGAAGACCCTCAACAACCAGCACAGCCTTCACTACTCGGCATAACACTTACAAAAGACTTTGGTCAACTTGGCCCAAGCTCCGCTGCAAAGCACAAACCAAAAAAAGGACACCGTGTAAACTGGCGTAAAGTTGCAAAGCGAAGTGCACTAGTGCTGGTCTTCTTACTTATTGTGTCTGGCGGCTGGGTAGGCTGGAAAGTTGTGCATAATATTAATAAGGTTTTTGGAGGCAATATTATTACCGACGCCCAAGCTGTACTCAGTACTAATCAGCTTAAGGGTGAATCCACTGGCAGGGTTAATATTCTATTGGCTGGTGATTCAGCTGATGATCCTGGGCATCAGGGGGCTGATTTAACTGACTCTATTATGGTGGTGAGTCTTGATACGAAGAATGATACTGGTTTTATGCTCAGTATCCCGAGAGATCTATGGGTGAATATACCGGGTATGGGACATGAAAAAATCAATGCAGCCAATACTGCTACTTCATTTAGCACTGCTGGTTACCCGGCTGGTGGCATGGGGCAATTAGAACAAATTGTTTCTCAAGATCTCGGTATTCCTATTGATTATTACGCGTTAATCGACTACAGCGCTTTCCGGGACGCAGTTAATGCTGTGGGGGGTATTACGATTAACGTCCAGAGTCCTGACCCGCGGGGGCTGTATGATCCTAACACTAACTTGAAGCTGCCTAACGGCGAAGTTACACTGACTGGTCAAGAGGCTCTTAATCTAGCGAGGGCTAGAGGAGATGGTTATGGAGCTTATGGGTTCCCACAGGCAGACTTTGACAGGACTGAACATCAGAGGCAAATGTTAGTAGCTGTTGAACAGAAGGCTTTATCGGCAGGGGTATTATCTAATCCTCTTAAGGTAGGGCAATTGTTTGATGCGTTGGGGAATAATGTCAAAACGGATCTAACCGTTAATGACGCCGTTAGACTAGTTCAGCTCAGTAAGGTTATTAATATCAGTAGCTTACAATCCCTTACCTACAATTATGGCGGCACTAACTCACTTTTGAAGAACTACAGTGCACCCGACGGTGAGGATGCTTTAATCCCCGAGGCTGGGCTTGATAACTTTAGTCAGCTACAAAACTACTATCAACAACTCACTAGCTCTAACCCACTCGTAACAGAAAACGCAAGCGTCGTCGTGCTGAACGGCAGTAATGTAGTTGGCCTTGCACACCAAGAAGAAACCGTGCTTGAAGGCAAAGGCTTTAACGTCGCCAGTATTGCTGATGCTAGTGCTGAGTACCCGGCGTCCATGATTGTTGATCTCTCTAAGGGCCAAGATCCAAACACAAAACAAGCCCTTGAGAAAACCTTCTCCACCAATACAACCACTGTTACTAGTACAACCGGGTCTGCCGAAGCTGGAGAAGCCACAAATTATTCAGCCGACTTTGTGGTTATTCTCGGCGGGAATTGGAATAACACTACTGTTACTGGACCAGTCGGCACTCAATAGCATACATTTTCGCGCTCTATAAAATATGGGTATGTATCAGCGTAACCAGATAAGTGTAATGACTGACACAAAACCAAATATCGACGAGAAGTATTAACGGAAAAACAACAAACGTTTCAACTGCCTTTCCCGTTGTAACTCTTAAGTCTTTGATTGGCGGAAAACCAAACTTAACCGGTATCGGCAGCAGCCAGGGAACACCTTCCTTGGTAAAGGTGTCCATAACGAGATGTGACAACATACCGATCATAAATGCCCACCAGACTAAACCAGCATTAACATGTGGCATGCTTGGGTGCAAGGAAGCCAATAAAAGATATGCCAAGCTACCAAATACTGCCATACCTATGATGGAGTGACTAATAAACCGATGCCCACCGAGTAATTTATCAATTCCTCGCCCAATTGTTCCTCCGATTGGTAAGTTGCGCCACAGAGGGGCGGTTGGCTGATCGATATCAGGAATAATACCGCCAATTTGATTGGCAAGTATCGCTATAAGAGCCGTGGACAATGTAATCGTTCGACTAGGCTCCAGAAAGACAACGGCCCCAAGTGCAGTTATTGCTGCTAAGTCGTGTGTTCTGCCGGTCATGTGCTTATTATACTAATGCTAAGGAAGCAAAAGTGCAAAGCGGCAACAGGCAGCGAACTCCGTTATAACCAACAAACTGTCAGTTATAACTTATTTATTTAGCAGCAGTAGTAGTAAGTTGAGGTTCGATTTCGGTTAACGCTTGATGCATGGTCTCAACAGTGACACCGCTACTCTTAATGGCAGCAAGCTGATCACTTAATTGATCTGGTGTAATGTTGTAGATACCTTCGTCAACTGGATTGGTAAGGTCTGCGTCAACTGAGTGGTATACCAATACGAGCCATGTGTTTGTTGCTTTTGCCTGGGCAACCCAGTCAGCAATTTGAGCTGTTGTTGTCGTATTGTAGACATTCTGAACTTTAATATCGTAAGCGTTAAAGTTGTCTTTACTGTTAAGACCATCCTCTACACCTCGAGCAGCCTGGTAGTACTTCTCTACCTGAGTCGTAACAGCGGTATTGTATAGTCCGTTAGGGTAGGCCATGTCAGTAATTTGCTGACCAGTCCATGATTCAAGTTGGCTCTGAGATTGGGATAACTCAGTAACCAGTTGGCTGGCGCTAACAGTAGTCAGTTCTGGGTGAGTGACTGTGTGGGAAGCAACTTCTTCACCATCGCCTACTAAGGCTTGTACCTGTGCATTCGTCATATAACCAGTGGTGTTAATATCACCAGTGATAATGAACTCAGTACCGTTAAAGCCGTATTGCTGTAGAAGAGGCACTACGTTGGTGTAGTCGTTGTCATAGCCATCATCGAACGTCAGTGTAACAAGCGGACGGCTAAAGCCAACAGGCGTATAGCTATGCATATTAAAGTTATCAGTTGAAAGATAACCAACGCTCTGAATCAGGTGATAGATTGTCATTGACTGAGCACCGAGGGGAACAGAGAAATCAGTAGTAAATTGTTTCCACGATGTACTGGCTACTGGTTGACCAATGATCTGGTAAATTGTGCTGCCGTCACTCATTGTGAAGACCGCATCAACTTCGGTTTGAACATTAGATTCATAGTAATCAGAAAACTGGTACTGAGTGTCCGGTGTAATGGTTTGTGGAGTAAATGCCCATTTTGCATCACCATCTGTGTATTTAGTAATTTGGACTTTAAGACTATGGCTGCCACTTTCACCAGTGTTTTGATAACTGAATGTAGTGGTGTTTGTGCCCCAACTGTATGGTGCCCAATCAACTGGCATATCAGGGGTACCGCTACTTGTTTCAACAGACGGGTTAGGAATCATGTTACCGTTTGCAGGATTAGGATTGCTGACTTCTATAGAGACTGGTGCTGAAGTTGTTGTTTTACCATTTACGTTTGTGGCAATAGCCGTAATGCTGTGCGTACCATTGGTAGCACTGATACTATTCCAACTTGTTTGATATGGAGCTGAGGTAACTGGGCTACCCACGTTGACGCCATCAACCTGGAACTGTACTTGCTTAATACCATTGTTGTCACTAGCATTTGCGGATAGCGTTACGGTTCCGTTAGTAGTACTACCAGTAGTCGGTGTAGAAATACTGACAGCCGGTACTGAACTGGCAGTTAATGTGAAGTTGTCAGTTTGCAAACTACCAACACTGCTAATCAAGTGATAGACAGTCATTGAAGTTGTACCGGTTGGAACAGTGAATGTTGCGCTATATTGCTTCCAAGTGGAGCTAGCAGCTGCCGTTCCTAGGTCCTGATAAGTATACGTACCGTTTGAGCTCTCGAAAGCAGCCATAACATCTGTACTAACAGTTGATTGATAATAATCGCTATACGTATATTGAGCGCCTGCTTGAACAAGGACTGGAGCGAAGTACCACTTAGCATCACCGCTAGTGTACTTAGTCATTGCTACCGCAAGACTGTGACTTCCATTCTCCCCGGTGTTCTGGTACGTGAAAGTGGTGGTGTTGGTTCCCCAACCGCCTTCTTGCCAATCAACCGGCATAGCAGGGGTACCGCTACTTGTTTCAACAGACGGGTTAGCGATGAGGTTGGTACTGCTTGTTACAGGTGCTACGTTACCAACTGTAATTTGAACAGGTGTGCCTGTAGCAACTATTGTGCTGCCATTGCTGACAACTGCACTGATCGTATGAGTACCATTCGCAACCAATGCGCTATTCCATACATATTGATAAGGAGCAGTTGTGATTGGACTACCGGCAGCTACATTATCAACTAAGAATTGAACCTGCATGCCTGCTACTACGTTACCGACAGTTGCATTTAAGGTTACATTCCCTGAAACAGTCGCACCATTGAGCGGAGCACTCAGAGTAACTGATGGATTCGCGTTAACCATTAAAGAGAAGTCGTCGGTCTGTAACCAGCCGACACTATCGATCAAGTGGAAAATAGTAACTTCTGTGGTGCTGGCAGGAGTCGTGAAACTGTCATTAGTAAGCGCCCAGGCAGTACTGCTAGCTGATTGCTCACCAAGGTCCTGGTACGTATTGTTGCCACTGGCATCAGTAAATTGAGCTACAACGTCAGTTGGAACTGAACTTTCATAATAATCAGTATAGAGATATTGAGTACTGCCACTAACTGTTACAGGAGAGAAGTACCACTTAGCATCACCACTAGTGTAGCTGCTCATTTGGACTTTAAGGCTGTGTGTACCAGTATGACCGGCTGTATTAATATAAGAAAAGGTTGTGGAGTTAGTTCCCCAATTTCCCTGCAACCATCCTGCAGGTACAGCAGCGTTCGTTGAATCAGGTGTTTCGACTGATGGGTTAGTAATTAGATTGGTTGCCGTTGTTGATGCAGCCAATACTATACTGGCCGGCATTGCGATAATGCTGGTCAATAATATTGAACTTAATAGAGCACTAATAAATTTCCTCATAACAGTTTGATACTCCTTCTCTTGATAATTCAAACAATTAATATGAGATTATACTAAGTTTTACCTTAAATGTCAATAACATAGTCTTACAGCATAAGCAATAAAACATACTTTACAAATATGCATAAGTAGTGTATTATTAGATCAACACGAGTTTTGGCGGAGGGCTGGCTCGCCTGCAGGAATGCAGGTGTTGTTAGCTAATTGCGAAAATCGCGTATCAGTAAGTAATACTAAGGAGAGACATATGTCTGGAGGCAAAGGCGGTGGCGTAGGAGTCGGTGTAACAACTGCAACTACTGGCACCCTTGGCATTTCATTATTGCCAAACACAGGTAGCTTCCGTGTAGTTTTTATCATTGCAGTAGCAATGTTAACTATCGGAGCTGTTATTTTGCTCGCAACCGGTATAACTGCTCTTAAGCAGCGCCGAGCGCAATCTAAGTAACTCTACCGAATCGTAACAATAGTCAACGAAGGACGTTAGCAATAATACCCTCAGTTGACTATTTTACGATTGGAGAATAATTATGAATTTTATATTACACTTTATAAAAACCCGCCGGTGGATAGGCGTAATCAGTGGCAGTATCCTGATACTGGCCGGTCTTAGCTATACTATCCCTGCGCTCTACTTTCATTACAGTCACTATGGGACCGTTAGCATACCAGCAAACTCTGATCAGATAAGTTCGCATCTACCGTCAACTTCATCAGTCTCTGCGGCTGCCTCAGTACAACAAACACCGATTATTAGCGGCATTCCGGTTAATATCGACATACCGAGCCTCAATATCAATTTGCCAGTAGTAAACGGATACTATAACTCAAAGACTGGCGCCTGGAATGTATCTGATACGGCTGCCCAATATGCCACACCCAGTGTTCCTATCAATAACACAGCCGGCAACACCTTGATTTACGGCCATTATAGAAAATCAGTGTTTGCCTATCTGCATCTGATTAAGCCTGGTGCCACACTAACGGTCACAACGGCCAATGGCTACTTATTTACTTACCGCTTTGTTCAGACATACCCAACCCAGCCAACCGATACATCAGTCTTTACCTATAACGGTCCAGCGATGCTAACAGTTCAAACATGCTCTGGAGCGTTCTTCCAGAACAGACAAATGTTTCAATTCGCGCTTGTTGGCTATCAAGAAACTTCGAACTATACTGCCGACATCTTCTCTGGTAATTACTCACTCTAAAATAGTTTGATCAGTTGTGGTAACTGAGTAGTTTTTTTGTTCACTACTTATAAACGGATGCCCCGAAACTTCTGCCCCTAAATAAGAAACACCGCCTTGAGAGGCGGTGTTTTTGTGGTAGCAGAGAATCGTTTACTAGTGTACTAGCAACTACAAGTAGTCACGATACTAAAACTTAAAACCAGCAACTACGCTATACAGAAGATAGAAAAGGTAACCGAACGCTGCAATACTAAAGACGGCAGTTGTGAACGGCTTAGCGTAGCGGCTTTTACGAGCTCGTGATGCGTTGGACTTTTTAGTTGACTGTTTACTAATCTGCTTATTCATTGCATGTCTCCTAATGAGCTACATCTTTTAGGGCCATTGTATCAAGAGCGTAGCGGCGCCCCTCTGTCTGCCATCCGACAACGCCATCGCGAAATCGTCGCAATATTACAACCTCAACAAATGCCCACATAAAAATACTAAGCTCTACCCATCGCAAAAAGTAGAAATACGGTAGTGAAGCAAGCGTCGTCAACCGCTTGGCGGCAATAGCTGAGAAGATGGCTAGAAGAGATACTACAAAGAAGTCAAGGACGATCACCACGGGGATAACAGCCCATTTTCCTGTAACAATAACAACATACGGGATAAGAACGAACATTTGGAATAGATAAAGTACGAGTTGCACAATCTGATACATAATGCTCACGTCGATTGCCTGCAAATGACGACCAATCCGATATTTGAGAAAGCCTTGAAAAAAGCCACGTTGCCATCGAGCTGTCTGCTTACAGAAGTCTCGTAATGTTTGCGGATCTTGGGTAAAGTTAACTGCTTCTGGGATAAATTTAATTGATCCAAGGCGCTTGCGGTGAACTTGCAGCGTAATATCAAAATCCTCAGTAAGACTGTGTGTAGCGAAGTCTAATTGACTGATAATATCGGTTCGAAAACAGGTGATTGGACCAGGAAAAACAGATATCATTCCAAACCATGATTGGATGCGACGCAGGACATGCTGTGAATACGTATACGTAAACGAACGGTAATGGGCAATCCAGTTACCACGAAGACTTTGAACAAAACCAACTGCTACGACATACTTTTTGCCATAGAGCTTGCGACGGTAAAGACGAAAATAATCTTTTCCAAAAACACTGTCAGCATCGGCTACATGCAACCAACGGTATCGGTTTTCGATATCGAAATGTTTGATTGCTTTATATACTGCCTGGGCTTTACCGCTTCGTTCAACCGTCAAGACTTGCTTTTTGCCAAGAAGGCCAATAGCTTTTTGACGAGTACGGTCTGACGAGAAATCGTCGACAACAAAAATATCTTCTTTCGGTTGACCAGCTGCAATGGCAGACATAATCGTAGTCTCAATAATAAGTTCCTCATTATGACCCGGCAAAAGCAATGCGAGTTTCTTTTTATAAATTCTTGGTTGCTTAACAGCTGGTTTCCTTGGTGTTGAACCAACCGATAAACCGCCAAGGGTAATTGCGGTTTGAAAGCGTTTTCGATGTTGGACTATATTCTTATAATCAGTTAAAGTTGGGGTGAAACGTGCTGTATACATATGGCGCTCTGAACCGACTGAGTTTACGATTTTTCGCTCACTCTGTAACGTCTGTCGCTTAGGTAATAATGTAGATTCAGTCATAATATTTCACCTGACTGATGTATATTATATATTAAACTAGGATAAAAAGCAAGTATGTTATAAACATTATAATAATCAACGGTTGCGACCACTAACAGATAAAACAAGTTTCAACGATTAAGTTAGAGTTTTACCCTTTTGTAAATTTACCCCCGTTAGTCGGGTTCCGTGTTTACGCTAAGGGTGGGTCAGGGTTGAATTCATGATTCAATGTATTAAGAGCTCCCTGTATAACGATGGACTCTGGGCATGGTCGTAAGCAGGCTTCCTCAGAAACGACTGATCCACCTCGAAGTACCAGGCTCCTTTTTTCAATCGTACCAATAACGTTACGAATTTCCTGTGCTTCTTCGGGGAAACGCGACCAGATAGGAAAATCCGATGAGATTCCTACTGCTTTAAAGCAGCTAGCGTGTGGACAAACAATACAGCCAAGTCGTACATAAAGTTCGTTGTTAGGGAGCCCTCTCGATGGCACCGGGAGTTGTGGTATCTGTTCGATCGATAAGTATTGCTCCGACATGTCTCTCACTTATATGCCATAATCTGCTTGCTTGCAAGCAGTAGGGGTTTTATTGGCCAGTTTTTCAGTTATGAGTAATTATTTACCTAACGCCTATGCTTGCGTTGTAGTAAAAAATCAGTAAAACTGACAGCTTAGGAATATTATGACAAATTCTGAATGGCCATACCCATATCCGTCACAGGATGAAATTAACGAAAAAGTACCAGAATTCTTAGAAAAAGGATTACTGGAGTCTCCAGACTATACCCGCGAGCAGGCAGCTAATGATGCATTTTCATTTATTAATGCTTGTCACGCTATCGACAGCGGTTTTGTGAAAGTTATTATCCACAATGCTTCATCCGACCGTCTTAAGTTTAAGCTATACACTACCAATCCTGAGCATCACCAAACTACGAGCGATTGAATACCAAGGCACTGTAATTCAAGTTAGACGCTTAACCTCAGGATATCGAAAGCAACTTATAAGATGGTCATTAACCATACCGCTCGCTTGCATAAAAGCATAACAAATCGTTGGACCGACGAAGCTAAATCCTCGTTTTTTCATGTCCTTGCTCATGCGTATCGCCTCGTCATCAACAGCCGGGATTTCCGCTAGAGTCGCAATATGATGTTGACGGGTCTTACTGTTCACAAATTGCCAAATATATTTATCAAAACTCCCGAATTCATCTTGGAGAATAATAACCGCTTTGGCATTCTTAATCGTTGATGTAACCTTTAACCGATTGCGAATAATACCTGGATCTTCTAGTAATCCCGTTGTTCTTGCTTCATTAAAGCCCGCAACCCGATGGGGGTCAAAACCATCAAACGCTTCGCGGTAACTGTCGCGTCGTTTTAACACCGTTAGCCAACTTAATCCTGCTTGCGCCCCTTCAAGTGTCAGTAATTCAAACAATTCCAAGTCATCATGGAGCGGAACACCCCATTCCTTATCGTGATACTCCATATAGAGCTCGTTGTCCCCACACCAGCCGCAACGGACTATTTCTACAGACTTCATCTCTCTATTATAAATCGGAAAGTGGTAGGGAAGTGCGAAATCAGTTCAACTCGGCATTCGATGGCGGATCGGCTTGATTGGTACCAGATCCAAGGCCACCACCAAAAGAAGGGTTAATAATAATACGAGTAGCCGAGACGGCATCGCTGCTACCTACCTGCCCTGACACAATTACGGTGTTGCCGGTAGCGATTTGGCTAGCCGATGAGCCATCCGCAAACACCGTTGAACTGGTAATGGTGACGGTGTAGCTTGTGCCGCTGCTACTTTGAAGAACAAACGTTTGGCCGTTCACGCTACTAACCTGTCCAAAGATATGGCTACCCCCATACTGACCACCAAAGCTTCCCCCAGCTCCGCCAAATCCGCGATTACCAGTACGAGTTTGACTCACTGTTGAGGCCACAGCAGCTGCTGTTACTTGCTTATGAGTACCTTTCTCGTAATAGGCTCCGCCAACAAAGCTAAGGATTAGCAATGCCAGCCCACCAAATGGAATAACAATATAACGAATGAGTCGCTTCGACGTCGATTGGCTAACGAGCTTATCGCGTTTTGTGACACTATCCGGTAGATCAACACTCATTACAAAACCCCTTACTTCGTTACAAGTTTACCGTCTTGTCGGACGGAATGTCACATCAGTCTTCCCTGCAATCGAGAGGTCATGCGTTACAACAATGATCGTAGTGTTCTCTGAACGCGCTAAACCATGCAGCAAACTGAAGATTTTCTTACCGGTTTCAGTGTCGAGATTACCAGTTGGCTCATCAGCCAATATCAGTTTCGGCGCATTTGCTAGAGCTCTAGCGATAGCCACTCTCTGTTGTTCGCCGCCACTGAGCCGCCCTGGTCTCCTCCCCTGCTTATCACCGGTTAAGCCTACCTGATCGAGAAGTGATACAGCCCTCGCCTTACGCGTTTTGTGGTCCTGATGAGCAAATTCCATCGGCAACATAACATTTTCCAAAGCAGTTAAGTTCGGCACCAGGTTATAGCTTTGAAACACAAAACCTATCTCCTTACAGCGATAACTAATCAGAGCGTGATCATGCATCTTCGTAAGATCCTGATCACCCACAATCAAATTGCCAGAACTCGGCTTATCGAGCGCTCCAAGCAGAGACAACAGCGTTGACTTGCCACTACCACTACGCCCTATGATTGAAGCAAAACAGCTATCGGGGACTTTAAACGTAATGTCATCGACAGCTTTGACCGGGCCACTTCCAGATTGAAAGATTTTACTGATGTGTTTTACTTCTAACATTATTCTACCCTCATAACTTCTGCTGGTCTTATTCTTGATATTAACGCCGAGGCAATAGCACTTCCGACCAGCGCAATCACAACTGCCGCAAGCAAACCGTACAACAGGATACTCCAACCGACTGCAGCATGAATATTCTTAAAGCTATTGACGGCACTTCTACCACCAACACTTCTAAAGAAGCCGCCTCCACCGCCCCCTCCTGCTCCACCACGGAAGCCACCGCCAGTACCGGTAGTTGTCGATAACGTAGGGCCATTACCGGTCGTAGTCGTAGATGTCGTGGTAGTAGTTGAACTATTGTTGACTAGCAACTTCGTGACAGGATTACCACCAAGTACGCCTATGATGAGTCCAATGACTGCAGCTAGTACCGTAAATGTAACTGCTTCGGTCATAAACTGGAACATAATTCGGACATTAGATGCACCGATAGCTTTTAGAACACCAATTTCACGACGCCTCTCACGAACGATCATCACCATCGTTAGCAGGATAATGATCGAGCCAGCTATAACTGCACCAATCAAACTATAGAGTGAGATTGATTTCACGCTATTGAGTGGTTGGAGTGTTTCATTTGCCTGCTGCTCAGAACTTGTGACGTCTGCAGCCGATCCAAGGTCGTTCTTAATTGCCGTCGTAACTGAATCGAGGTTATCCAAGGAATCGACGGTTGCAATAGCGCTTGTCACATCACCACTTTGGCCACTTAGAGTCTGCTCAGTTGATAGTGATACGATCACGTCGCCGCTAAGTGTCTGATCGGTAGTAGTAAAGATACCCGACACGGTCATAGTTGTACCGTAAGCCGTAAAGGTTGATCCGACTTTTAAGCTATTCTTCGTCGCCATAGATGAACTTACCAGGGCATCATCAGCAGCGCTTGTTCCGCTTATAGCTGATCCGCTGGAGATTGTCAGGTTGGTACTATTAACGTCTGTTGGGTTGGTGGTACCAAGAATGGTAATAGGCAGGCTAAAGGTAGCCGGCAAGGTATTGGTGGTACCACCATTGAAGAAGAAATGACGACCGCCGCCACCGCTTGTATTAAGAGTAACTGGTGAGGTCAGACTAGTTTGTCCTTCATTACTCGTAGAACTTGATGATTGCCCACCAAAGCCACCACCAAATGTAGGCTGTGTTGAGCCAATAGTCGTTAGCCGATCAGTCAACACCTCGATAAGGTTCGAAACGTGTGGCAGTAAGGCTACTTTACTCAGCTGACTCGTCGTAAGCGCATTATTCACAGAACTAAAGCTACTAAAACCAGCCGGTGCGATAGTAATTGTATTGCCTATTGAGCTTTTAACGGAATTTATTTTTTGACCCACTGCCTGACGAGCAACTAACATAGTTAACGCTAAGCCAATGCTTAATCCTAAAATAACAACGATCGATACTGTCCGTATAGAATTACGGAAGGCATTCCGGATACCTCGCGTTACTACATTCATGTACTATGATCCAATCTTAATTAATGACACTGTTGGTAATGTAACGGTTTATCCTGAAGACTGACTTAAGAAAGACTACAGTAGGCCTACGGCTGGGTAGCATTTATGTGCCAATGGTTATATGGTAGAGACCGGTAGCCGTACGCACGTAGTCTACCCAATCTTTACAAAAGTTATACTCGCCTACACTTATACGAATATAATGGAGGAAACGATAACGAACATGCCAAAAAAAGCCAACAGCCACCCATCACAATCACGGCCGCTAAAAAAAATTGTTGACGCCAACACACCTCTTAATTTTCCGGCAATTGGTGCAACAATGTCTCCTTACGCTAACCAATACCATGCTAAGTCCGCCCATAAATCAGGTACTCCCGATACCACTTTAAAGCCAAAACACCGTTTCCGTACGAGAAAGATTATTAAGAGAGTCCTACTCCTCTTGCTGCTTGTCATTATTCTTGGGGGTGGCTGGGTAGGCTGGAAGTTTTTGCGGGATGCCACCAAACTATTTCATGGCAATATCTTTGGTCTCTTTAGCTCCCACCAACTAAACGGTGAATCCACCGGCAGGGTTAATATTCTATTGGCTGGTGATTCAGCTGATGATCCTGGGCATCAGGGGGCTGATTTAACTGACTCTATTATGGTGGTGAGTCTTGATACGAAGAATGATACTGGTTTTATGCTCAGTATCCCGAGAGATCTATGGGTGAATATACCGGGCTTCGGCTATCAGAAAATAAACGCCGCTTACGAAGATGGCCAGAGTGAATCGTTTAGTGCCAGCGGCTATCCTAACGGCGGCATGGGCTTGCTTGAGGAAGTAATAACTGAAGACTTTGGCATTCCTATTAACTACTACGCCCTGATTGACTATAGTGCCTTTCGTGATGCCGTTAACGCCGTAGGCGGTATTACCGTGAATATACAAAGCCCTGATCCAAGAGGGCTATACGACCCCAACGCCAATCTAAACCTGCCTAACGGCGAAGTTACACTGACTGGTCAAGAGGCTCTTAATCTAGCGAGGGCTAGAGGAGATGGTTATGGAGCTTATGGGTTCCCACAGGCAGACTTTGACAGGACTGAACATCAGAGGCAAATGTTAGTAGCTGTTGAACAGAAGGCTTTATCGGCAGGGGTATTATCTAATCCTCTTAAGGTAGGGCAATTGTTTGATGCGTTGGGGAATAATGTGCAGACAGATTTCCAAACCAACGATGTTCAAAGTCTCTACTCAATTTTAAAGAAAACTAACATCAACAACGTTCAGTCGTTAACCTTTAGTGAATCTGGTACCAACCCGCTGCTAAAAAATTATGAAACACCTGATGGTCAAGACACCCTCATCCCCACTGTTGGTATAGGCAACTATAGTGAACTGCAAGCTTACTATGACGGGCTCGTGCAACCACCGACTACTGCTCAGTAATTATTGTCTGGCAACTTGTGGATAATTACCTGTTTTTGCTACAATAACAGCGTTAGTAAGCGAGAGGATTCAATAGTTTTCTATGTCAGGTCACTCAAAATGGTCAACCATCAAACGCCAAAAAGGCACTAAAGACGCAGTTCGTGGCGTACTGTTTACAAAACTAGGCAATACTATTGCCGTAGCAGCGCGCGGAGGGGCCGATCCTGATGCTAATTTCACGCTCCGCTTAGCCATCGATAAAGCACGAGCTGCTAATATGCCGACCGCTAATATTCAACGTTCCATCGACCGAGGCAGCGGTAAATTAGGCGACGAGCAAATTCAGGAAGTTATGTATGAAGGCTACGGCCCGGGCGGCGTCGCAATTTTAGTTGAAACTGCTACCGATAACCTTAATCGAACATACCCATTAATAAAATCAACCTTCAGTAAACACGGTGGCAGTTTGGCCGAAAAAGGTGCGGTAGCTTTCCAATTTGCTCATAAGGGGATGCTCCGGGTTAAAGGCATCGGCGATGATATATTAATGAAGGCACTCGATGCTGGCGCTGAAGATGTCCAGGAAGAAGATGGCGAATCGGTCATCTATACCGACCCTAAGGAATTTGCAGCTGTTCGCGACCATCTCCAACAAACTGGACTAGAAATTATCGAAGCAGAACTTACTTACGTCCCTACCACGACAGTTGAAGTTACCGACAGTGAAACGGCTGGAAAAATCATGCGGCTCATGAACACGCTCGAAGAAATCGATGACGTTAGTACGACCCACGTTAACTTTGATATTAGCGACGAACTACTCGACAGCTAATGCGTATCATCGGGATCGATCCCGGTACGGGCATACTTGGTTTTGGAATAATCTCGATTGATAATCAAAAACCTCAGTTGGTTGATGCCGGAGTTATCCGTACTCCCGTTAAACAGGATGACGCAATTCGTTTAGCAACAATCTTTGACGAACTAACCGATATCATTGCCGAAACTAAACCAGATTTAATGGCAGTTGAGAAGTTATTTTTTGCTCAGAATGTAACCACTGCTATGACTGTCTCTCAAGCCCGTGGGGTTGTGTTGTTATGTGGGCAGCAAGCAAATATAGGTATATTCGAGTATACCCCACTGCAAATTAAACAGGCCTTGACAGGCTATGGTCGAGCTGATAAAAAACAGATTCAGGAAATGGTACGAGTAGTCCTCCGACTTAAAGACATCCCTCGCCCGGATGACTGTGCTGACGCACTGGCGGTGGCTATCACCCACTCTATGACTATGCGATAATAGGATAACTATGATTGCAACATTATCGGGTATTGTAGTAGATAAGTTTACTGACGGCATCTTACTCGAGGTCAGTGGTGTTGGCTATGGTCTGCTTGTTCCGATTGATGACGCCTCCACATTAACTCGTAGTCAACCAGCTCGGTTATTTATCTACGAACACATCCGGGAAAACGCACATGACTTATTCGGCTTCATTCATCCTGATACAAAGATATTGTTTGAGCAGTTGCTTGATGTTAGCGGCATAGGACCAAAAGTTGCCCTGAGTGTTTTGAATATCGGCTCAGGCAGTACTGTCCGACAGGCTATCGCCAACGGAGATGTGAAATACATCCAAAGCGCTCAAGGAGTTGGTAAGAAAGTGGCTGAACGAATTATTGTTGAACTTAAGGACAAAGTCGGCCTCATAGGAGTCGATTTGGCATCCGCAGGTCTGTTGCAGTCAGAATCAGCCACCTCAGAAGATGAAGCCGTAATAGCTCTACTGGCGCTGGGATACTCTTCTCAAGATGCATTCAAAGCCTTATTGGATGTTGATGCATCTCTCTCTACTGAGCAACGAGTAAAATTAGCGCTGCGAGGGAAATCATGATCGATAGGATTATAAATAGTACTGCCGACGAGCCACAAGAACAAGAGCTTGAACAAACTTTGCGACCAAGTGATTTTATGAACTATATCGGCCAGGAACGTCTCAAAAAAAATATTAAATTAGCGATCGATGCGTCGAAGAAGCGCGGTGAACCGCTCGATCATATCTTACTCTATGGGCCGCCAGGTCTTGGTAAGACAACGATGGCCAGCGTCATTGCGCATGAAATGAACGCCCAAATTAAAATTACATCGGGTCCTGCTATTGAACGAGCGGGCGACCTTGCTAGTCTACTGACTAATTTGGCCGATCAGGATATTTTATTTATCGACGAGATTCACCGGCTTAATCGATCAGTTGAAGAGGTGTTGTATTCGGCTATGGAGGATTTCAAGTTAGATATTATGCTTGGAAAAGGCCCCAGTGCTAAAAGTTTACGGCTAGATATCCCCAGGTTTACGTTAATCGGTGCTACTACCCGAACCGGTGCCTTAGCGGCACCTTTGCGTGACCGTTTTGGCATGATACATCGGCTCGATTTTTATAGTCCGCAAGAAGTACAAAAAATTATTATTCGTGCTGCGGGTATTCTAGGTATAAAGATCGATGACGCTGCCGCTGAGACACTGGCCGAACGTTCTCGTTTGACACCACGAATTGCTAATCGTCTCTTAAAGCGAGTTCGGGATTACGCAGACGTCAACGGTGATGGCATAATTGACTCATCAATCAGCATGCAAGCACTGGCTTTATTAGAAATTGATGAGCTAGGACTTGACCCGGCAGACCGAATGATCCTGCGCACGATTATTGAAAATTATGCTGGCGGGCCGGTTGGTGTTGAAACGCTCAGCGCACTTACTTCTGAAGAACGAACAACCATTGAGGATTTCATCGAACCTTATTTGCTTCAAATCGGCCTTCTGGAACGGACACCACGCGGCCGGAAAGTGACTTCAAAAGCCTATCAGCATCTTCATATTGCAAACAATGGTCCTACTCAGCCAACTCTGTTGTAACAACCACCAACCCTCTTCACTGCAGTGGATGTTGTCCTTCCAAAGTCATAATTTGATCATGAATCATTGAGTTAGTTTGGATAGTGGCAGTTGGATTGGAGTTGAGAAGCGTATTAAAATCTGTGATCGATGTTTGAAACTCTGCGACTGCACTTGGTAGTTCAGTATTCGTATTACCTTGTAGGTATGATACTAACGTTTGTAAACTATTGTTCATGCCACCCAAGTCTGTCAGTAAATTGCTGTTAAACTGTTCCATATCAGCTGAAGGTTGTAAGCTTTTTACTTGATTGGTAAAGTTTTGCAAATCCGAGGTAGTTCCCTGTAGCGCTGCCAAAAATGCTGGTTGGTTGTTAACGTTTGCGTTTATCTTATTAAGATCGTTCTCAAGCGGTGGTAACTGGTTTTGACCGACATGAAAAATTTGCTCGGTATAAATGAGTAGCGTCTTATAATCACTCAAGAATGCCTGGCTATCTGAAACGTATTGCTGCATTGCCTGATATTCCGTATTGGCTGACGAGACTGTATGCGACCAGGTCGTAAATGGCAGAACCGTAAGACGATCTTTTACCATAAGAGCATCAGTATTTGTAGTGGCGGTCTGTAAGACACTGCTTATATAGGAGAAGTCTTGTTGATCACTTGTCGAGTTACCGTTGCCGACAAAGACTGGTCGACCAAGCGACTGATAGACTGTTGTCAGTTGAGCGGCTTGCTTCTGATAAGGGGATTGGACATTCTTGAGGTATGAATTCGCCCAAGATGTCGGTAGAAACCATAAATAAAGGAACGCCCCCGCTATAGGAACAAGTAGCAATAAACCGACGACAACGAACCAAAGATTTGGTCCATTCGAACGAGCAATTTTATCACCTTGGCTATGCCCAAAAACAATTACCGATTTCTGCGGTTCACTAGCAGGAGGAGCAACGGCCGTTGCTGATGGCACGCTAGTAGAAACAACCGGTGTTGATTGAGGCGGTGCAACAGGAGGAGTGTTATTGAGGCTGCTACTGTCAGGCTGACTACTATTTTGGCCCTGGGAACCCTGCTCTTGGGGTTTAAAGATTTGAGGTTGGTTGTTCACATCTTTGTATTAATTGCTCTGAGCATAAGCTTAGTTGACATTTGTAAAGAATGCAACATCCACATCCTGAAGCGACATTAAAATATCATGAAAGATGAGTCTAGCCCGCTAGCGTCCGGCACACAGTGCAAAAATACTGCCAATATCGACGTAACCTCGGAGTGCTTTAATAAGTCCGTCGATTTGCAAACTAACCATACCTCCTTTGACGGCTTGGTTTTGAATTTGAGCAAGCGCTGCATGATGTTCAACCAATCCGCTGAGATGATCGGATGGAATACAAACTTCATATAGTCCAATTTGATCACTGAGACCAGTTTGATCGCAATCCTTACAGCCAGTTGGACCCCTTCGCCATAACCGCTCAACTTTATGACTGGTGCTTGATAATGGCAACGCTGGCGATAATCCGTCTTTTTGAGCCTGCTGTTCCAATTCATGAATCCTATGCATAATATCCGTATCTTGAAGATGAAAATACTTATCCAGCTGATGACGCTCCTGCGTAGAAGGGCTATAACTTTCACGGCAACGCGGGCATAGCGTTCTCAAAAAGCTCTGTCCGACAATTGCCCGAATATTTGTTAGCATTGCTTTATCCCGACATGCCCGATTAAGAAAGACCAAACCTCTGCTGGCACTCTCAACCGGCACACTAGTTATGACGAGCCGTTTGTCTTCGGCCAGTTTCGGTAAAATCTCAGCTGATTCTTGGTTAACAATGGCATCTATCGCTATTATCGGGAAGTCTTGTCGCAGCGCCAACGCAGCATGTCGAGCAATGCTCCAACCCGAACCCGGTTGCGCAATAACATGCTTAACACCGTCAGGCACCGCTATAGCTGAAGATGAAATAAAAAGTCGTGGCTGAGTGAAGCGGCCAAACAACTCCAGTATCGAGTTCAATAATGTGGCAGATTGAGCAACCTGCCGACCAGCAATAATAAGCAGCCCGTATGGTTGAGCAAGCGCTGCTTCTAGGGTAGACAAATTTTTCCCCCACATTCCGAGTTCAGCAAGCGTTGGACTGACACTATTGGCACTACTCAGTTCAATAGTTAATTTCTCTCCGTCGAGAGTTGGCAAGGTTGAAACTAAAACCGTATAAGATTTTCTGGCCAGCTTCTCGGTATAGTCGCCGGTTTGCGGCGCTTTGGTCTGGCTTAATACAAGGCCAGCTTTCTTTTTAAAATAGTTAGCCAGCGAAGTAGCGGTACTAATCGGTAATTTTGCAGCTGTATAGAGACTACCACCGTGTCGATATCGTACTATTACAAAACGCCTTGTCGGCTCAATATGAACAATACTGACGCCCCTTTTGACTCCGCGGGCAATGATTTCTTGAGCACCTTTGGCCGTAATAACGTCCCTTTTTTGTTCATCAACTTCTGTACCACCCATTGTGCCCTCTATTATATAAGAAAGCCGGTTCCCAAGTAAGCATAAGCTTTAGGTAGTCAAGTCGCAGACTGTTATAATTTGATACACATCATTGATAGTTAACTATAAAGCTCAATGGGGGAGAATATATGGCAAACGATCCAAAAGTTGCAACCGAGGGGAAAGCCAAAGCGCTTGGGTTGGCTCTTGAGACAATTGAAAAGCAATTTGGCAAAGGCTCGATCATGAAACTTGGTGAAGCTCATGCTATTGAAGTTGAGTGCATTTCAAGTGGCAGTATTTCGCTTGATCTTGCACTTGGAAGAGGTCTACCAAGAGGTCGTGTCATCGAGATATATGGGCCGGAAAGCTCCGGTAAGACAACCGTGGCACTCCACGCTATTGCCGAGGTACAAAAGAATGGTGGTACAGCAGCATTTATTGATGCTGAGCATGCGCTCGATCCATCGTATGCTAAGAAAATCGGCGTTGATATTGATAATCTACTTTTATCTCAACCTGATAACGGTGAGCAAGCCCTTGAAATTACTGAGACATTGGTTCGATCCAATGCTGTTGACTTAGTAGTTGTTGACTCAGTTGCAGCGTTAGTCCCACGAGCCGAAATCGAAGGCGAGATGGGAGATTCCCTACCGGGCTTACAAGCACGACTGATGAGCCAGGCACTCCGCAAATTAACCAGTGTTATTTCTCGCAGTAAAACTACCGTTATCTTTATTAATCAGATCCGAATGAAAATCGGCATTATGTTTGGTAACCCCGAAACAACAACCGGCGGCAATGCTCTGAAATTCTATGCTAGCATCCGAATGGATATCCGTCGTATTTCGCAAATTAAACAAGGTGAACGTGTTATCGGCAATCGTACTCGAGTCCGAGTAGTTAAAAATAAAATTGCGCCACCATTCCGAGAAGCAGAATTCGATATTATGTACAACGAAGGGATTAGTAGATCCGGAGATGCGGTTGACCTGGCAACCACCTATAATATTATCGAGAAATCCGGCGCTTGGTACTCATATAAGAACGAAAAAATCGGCCAAGGCCGTGAGGCGGCAAAAGACTTTTTAAAGAAAAATCCAAAACTATTGGCAGAAATCACAACGAAAATCATGGAATCTGCCGCTAAAGAAACCTAACATGAAAATTACCAGTATCCGCCCTCACTCCCGACGGGCTGGATATTTCAATCTATTTGTTGACGAAAAAAAGGTACTGAGTTTAGACGGCTCAAGCTTGCTAGCCGAACAATTAACCGCTGGCAGCGAGCTTACACCTGCCAGACTTGAGACCTTAAAAAAAATTGGTCGGCATGACCTTGCCTACACCCAACTCCTGCGTTATGTTCTGATGCGGCCACGTAGCCAATGGGAAATTGAAACCTACCTGATACGCAAAAAGCTACCACCACTAATGACAAAAGATCTGATCGCCAAATTGCAACGCAACCATTTTATTGATGATGTTGCTTTTACAAAGTCATGGATAGAAAATCGAAGACAGCTTAAGTCAGTGAGCAAAAGAAGACTTGTCCAAGAGTTACGTATGAAACATATTGACGCCGAAATTATTGCGACGGCGTTGAGCAACGAACAGGCGAACGATCAACAAGCGTTGCATGAGCTAATCGATAAGAAAAAACGCCAGAGCAAATATGAAAATGACGAACTAAAACTAATGCAATATCTTGCTCGCCAAGGATTCGGTTACGATGACATCAAAAAAGCGCTCGGCTCGGTATCAGAACCATAGCCCAGCGCAGTTAATGAATGCGTTATCAATTGATAACGCTTATTTCTTTGGCATCAATAAAACGTGCTTGATGACTTTTCCAAATAGTCCCATGATATATCTCCTTCAATAGTTAAAGATTCGCACAAACAAAATGTGTTTACCATAAATATTATAACACTTACAGATCAAGAGTCGTAGGGTCTCTTACAATTGTCCTAAGCAACCGCTGCAGTAACCGGTACTCTCGCTGGCTGTAACAAGTCATTAATAATGACACGCTGATTAGTAATTTCAACAATCTGAGAACGATCAATACTAAGCGACCCACCGGTAAAACTCTTTACAAGAGGCTGACTAACATACAGCTTCTGGATATACATTGTTTCTACCTCCGTAGCAAAGTCACTAACTTTACCTACCTTGTCTTTGCTCACCGTGACGACCGCTTTACCAAGCAGTAGGAAATTAATTTTCATGATCGGTTGCAAGCGAACAAGCTCATGCGCCTCACTGAGTGCCTCATGATCATTTACGACAAACCCTTGAGGCATAACATCACGTATATCTTGATACAACAAAACCAATTGTTTCTTTTTATCGAAGCGATCGTGACAGTAAAATCCCTCGACTTTTAGATTATTGGGGTTAATGATAGGTGCATCTGTCGTCCCGACAACCATGCCGGTTCGCAAGCTTAAAATCGGTTTATTAAACAAAGTCTGACTCAGTTGAAGCATAATGGTAGTATAGCGCAGCTGACAATTCGGGGCTGGGATTTCTGATTATCCTTTCCTTCAGTTGCTTGTCAATACTACCAGCAGTACGCTACCATTAAATCCGATGAACACACAACTAACAAAACAGATTGTCGCAACGAGCGGCAAACAAACCGAATCAGTAGCTGAAGCAATTGGGAAAAAACTGAAAGGCGGAGAATTAATTGACCTGGTTGGCGATCTTGGCAGCGGTAAGACTACTTTTGTTCGAGGTTTAGCAAAAGGTGCTGGCAGCCCAAACACTATTACGAGTCCAACATTTAAAATTAGCAACGTCTATAAGACTCCTCACTATACAATCCATCACTTTGACTTCTATCGCTTGAGTGAACCAGACATTATGGCTAATGAGTTAACGGAAGTTATGAACGATCAGGCTAATATCATTGTCATAGAATGGTCCGACAGCGTCCGCGGCGTATTACCCGAGAACCGCCTAACAATCACTTTGACGCCTACTGATGAGCACGATCGTCAACTCACCTTTACTTATCCAAACTCGCTGGCTTATTTAACAACAGAGGTGCACTAAATGCTTATTCTTAGTATCCGTACCAGCGACCCCGATAGCGAAATCGGACTCTTTGAAGATGACACGAAGCTTGGCTACAAGGTCTGGCCTGCGCACCGTGAATTAGCTGAGACTATTCACATTACTATTAAAGACATTTTGTCCGTTGTGCATAAAGATTATACAGATCTGCAAGGAATCATTTGTTTTCAAGGACCGGGAAGCTTCACAGGATTAAGAATTGGTTTATCGGTTGGCAATGCCCTCGCATATAGCCTCAATATTCCTATCGTCGGCTCACAAGGGAAAGATTGGCTTATCAGTGGCCGTGACATGCTTAAAGCAGGCACTAATGATGGCATGATACTTCCCTTTTATGGATCACCAGTCTATACCACACCTCCTCGCAAATAATTGACGTCATTAATAAAATCGGCGTATAGTTACAATGGAATTGCAAATTTTGAGAGCACTTCCGATTCTAAAGAATAACTTCTAACTATAATTTGAATCAGATACGTTCCACTGACTAGAGAAGTGATAGCGACCGTCAAGCTGAACCTGTCTGCAGATAGAAAGGATACATATGGATCCATTGACCATAGTCTTAGCTTTGGTTGGGATTGGTGTTGGTTTTGGTGCCAACACAGCCGTAACAAAAAAAAGACTCGGTACTGTTACCGATCAAGCAAAAAAAGAACTCGAGAAAGCCAAGCGCGAAGCTAGCAAGCTTATTAGTGACGCCCGTGACGAAGCTGGACGTATTATTGAAGAAAGCCGTAAAGAAGAACAGCAACGAAGACGAGAGACTAAAGAAGTTGAGCAACGACTAGCCCAACGTGAAGTGAATCTTGATAAAAAATTTGATGATATAGACAAGCGTAGCGAGAATCTCCGCAAATCAGAGACAGAGGTTGAACAACTCAAAGACGAGATTCGGGCAATACGGACCAAACAGCAGGAAAAGCTCGAGAAAGTTGCTAAGCTCACCAAAGAAGAAGCCAGTGAGAAACTAATGCAAATGACAGAGCGAGACATCCGGGGCGATCTGACCTCACTTGTCGCTAAGTTACAAAATGAAGCTCGCGAAGATGCTGAAGAACAGGCAGCTGTTATCATTACCGACCGCCATGGAGCGAATGTCGAGTGAAGTAACGGCTGAGCGAACAGTAACCAGTGTCAAGCTCGAAGATGAAGAAATGAAAGGCCGGATTATTGGTAAGGAGGGGCGTAATATCCAAGCTCTGCAACGTGCCACTGGCGTTGATATCATGGTAGACGACACGCCCGGTTACATTGTACTCAGCAGTTTTGATCCCGTTCGCCGTGAAGTAGCTCGGCAAGCACTTGAAATGTTAATGAAAGATGGGCGAATTCATCCTGGACGAATCGAAGAAGTCGTCGACAAAGCTCAGAAAAACGTTGAGAAGGATGTCATTCGAGCCGGAGAAGATGCTGCCCGAGAGGTTGGTATCATCGGAATACCAAAGGAGATTGTTCACTTATTGGGAGAACTCAAGTATCGCACAAGTTATGGCCAGAATGTACTTAAAGCATAGTACAGAGATGGCACATTTGTCTGGTATGATCGCCGAAGAAGTTGGGGCAAACGTTAAAACAACTAAATACGCAGCCTTGGTACATGATCTTGGTAAGGCTCTCACCCACAAAATGGAAGGCAAGCATCATCATATTAGCGGTGAGATGCTTCGTAAATACGGCGCTCCAGAAGAGGTTGCTCATGCTGCTGAAGCTCATCACGACGATGTTGAAGCAACCACAGTTGAAGCTCTTATTGTTCGAGTAGTGGATGCTATTAGCGCATCTCGACCTGGTGCACGAAACATCAGTGCCGAGAACTTTGCTGAACGTATGAAAGAGTTGGAGAATGTTGCCATTGGTTTTGGTGGAGTTGAAAAGGCTTATGCTATCAGTGCAGGACGTGAGGTACGAATATTCGTCAGGCCACAACAAATTGATGACTTATCAGCGATTAAACTGGCGCGTGATATAGCAACCAAGATAGAGTCGACAATGCAATACCCAGGAACTATCAAAGTAAACGTGATTCGTGAAACTCGTGCGATCGAATTTGCAAAATAACAATCACCGAGACAAGCTTCGGGTGGAACACCAAACTGCATTGAGAGCAACCTCGTGAAGATACTCTATGTTGGAGACGTTGTTGGCGATCCAGGACTCGTAGTTGTTGAGAAAATATTGCCAGGGTTACGAAAGTCTCAACACATCGACACCGTCATTGCCCAAGCCGAGAATCTAAGCAATGGTCGTGGGATTACGGTAACTGATTTCCGACGATTACTGGCAGCCGGAGTTGATTTCTGTACCGGTGGCAACTGGAGTCTATACCAAGGCGAGATCATTACCGCTCTCAGTGATCCATCAGAGCCGATTATTCGCCCTGCTAACTACCCTTCTGGTACTGCTGGCCTCGGCTATAAATATCTTGCCACAAAGAATGGCAAGATCCTGGTTATCAGCTTACTTGGTCAAGTCGTTGGTCGTGACGCTCAAAAACCAATTGATAATCCCCTGCAAGTCATCGATACAATACTGGAGTCTCAAAAGTCGGTAAAAAAAGTCGCAACCGTCGTTAATTTTCATGGTGACTTTAGTAGTGAAAAAGTCGTTATTGGTCATTATCTTGATGGCCGTGTGAGTGCCGTCATTGGCGATCATTGGCACGTACCCACCGCTGATGCAATGGTGTTACCTAAAGGAACTGCTCACATTACTGATGTCGGTATGAGCGGCTCGCTTGACTCGTCATTAGGAGTTACCTTTGCAAGTGTTATTCCGCGATGGAGAGATGACCACAAAACCCGTAATGTGCTTGAGACAAAAGGCAGAATGCAATTTAACGCATTATCAATTGATCTGGATGACAATTCCGGATTGTCGACAAGTACCGAACTTATAAGACAAATACTCTAGGAAGTTACGCTTGAGTCTTGCCGCCGAAACCAAAGGCTGCAATTAATACACTGATCAGCATATTAATCATTACTATTCGGATGCTAGGCAAGTTGCGGTTAATGGCCATCAAAATTGCGCTACCAAGCCAAATGGTTGCAATAACACCGGCCGTATAAGGGTATTTTATAAACAAAAAGAAATCCTTAAGCATTGATCTTCTCCTTTTCCTTTAATGTAGTATCAACTTGCTCATGATGAGTTGCTTTTTTTCGAAACGGCACCGCTTTCGGCTTCACTACAGCCGCTGAGCTTATTTTAATCCTATTCATAAGTTCTGAGAAGAAAGCAGGGTCCCGTGTAGCAATTCGCTCTAGCCATTGACTGACAACATCAATCGCTTCCGAAACACTCATTGTCGCGTCTTGCTGAGAAATAATCTCTGGGTGTAGACGGCCGACTCTCTCCACAACCCCGGCAAAGACATTCGGCAAAACCGCGTTTCGACGACCAAGCGTGTCAACAAGAGTAATGTATGTCTGAACGGCCCGTAAAATTTCTGAATCCTCAAGTTTTAGGACGAGACCAAAACGATTATCTTTATTTATTATCTGGTTCATTATCTGCAAAACACGGCCATCCTCAATCAACGGCCTGATATCAGTTACTCCAACTGTCTTTTTAAATACTTCTTGTGCCATTCGTCCGACTTCCCGGGTGTAGTTATGATCCTTTGAATCCGATTTAGTTTTAAAAATCGCTAAACGCTGCAATGCACGGTAGAGGTCATTGACAAAGAAACGCATAAATTGCTCAAACAATGCACTAATGTCAAAATCATCCGAGTACAGTTGGTTCCAGCCGGCAACAATACCATAAAAAGCAGCTTTGTTATCAGGAGTTGGTGCTGAAATTCCAAAATCAATCATTCCAATTCGGTCGCCAGTCAGTAATTTAATATTACCAGGGTGAGGATCGCCTTGAATGTGTGGTAATTCAAAAATGCCATAAAGAAGTTCAACGCCAAGTTTTTCTAATTGTTTATCTAAGTTCGAACCAATCGTTTCTTTAACGTACTTCTTTGGGTCAACACCTTGTTCTTGCAAACGGATAATCTGAGCCACTGATATTCCATCAATATATTCCTGGACAATGAGGTTCGGCGTACATAGATCTAAAAACGTTTCTGGGATAACAAAGCTTGGGTCGCTTTGGTACGTTTCAAATAGCTGTCTGGCAAAATGAGCTTCGCTGATATAATCTGTTTCACGAAGGGTTGCCGCTCTAAAATCTTTAATTGCCGTGTCAAGATCAAGACCAATATTGCCGCTCATCCGGCTCGCCAAACTACGACTAAACATATTCAGCAAACGAAGATCATACTTCAATAGTTCGCGTACCATCGGACGGAGTACTTTTACGACCACCGGTTTGCCGTTAACGTGTTGGCCATAATAAACTTGCCCAAAACTTCCAGCCGCAAACGCTTGAGGCTGAACGAGACTAATCTGAGCCAATTTGTCAGCCGACAACTCCGCTTGGAGGACGCTTACTATGTCGAGCGGCTCCTGATCAAGATTTTCAAATACTCGTAGTCGGTCCGGATTGCGCCATTTGCGCATTGTCGGGCTTTGAAGGAGAACTCCTTGTAAAAATTTAACGTATATACCGCCAAGTTTAATAAACTCATCACAGATAAGGGTATACATTTTATCCTGCTGACCACGTCGGTAGAGATAATATGATTTAGTGCCAAGGCTGGCGAGTTGACCGGTTCGGTGCCGCTTGATTGCAGCCACTGAAGAGCTGCGATCGATCATGTTATTTTCTCGCAAATCCAATTAAGAAAAGTGCCACCGTTGAAACTATAACTGCAAGATACAACTGAAAGATTTCGCTACTGTTATGTCGTGTTAGAGCCATAAGAATAACGGCGATCCATATCAATAAGATGGTAAAAAATATTGAAGCGTACTTCATGTTTGCGGATATTATATCATAAAACAGCTACTAGAGCTACAAAACCACATATCTGGATATTTTCAAAATTGTTGCGTATAATTACCTCTGTTTAAAATGTCTATGGATTACACCATAACTATCTAGTACAGAATTACGGGGTGTAGCGCAGTTGGCTAGCGCGCAGCGTTCGGGACGCTGAGGTCGGCGGTTCGAGTCCGCCCATCCCGACCACTATTTTTATATTTGTTTTTATATGTTCGTCAATTTTATGATATAAGTGTACCTATGTCCCGCTACACTTTACCAGTTATCGCTGCAATTCCGAACTATAATATGGGCTCATCACTAGAGCAATTACTGCCACAAATTCTTGAACAAGAGTATCAAGACGTGTTTGTTTTGGATGATGCATCATCGGATCATAGCCGGGAGGTAGTCGACAGTTTCAAAGATGTCCTTTTTGTTGCTGGAACTGAGAATATTGGAGCTGGTGGAAATCGTAACCGTATTATACCTATCTTAGGACAAGAAGCTATTATTCATTTTATTGATGCGGATATGGAGCTCGAGACAGAGCGTACCCCTGAACTTATTAAAGATATTATGCCCGAACACTCGATTGGTTTTATGGGTGGACTTGTCAAGAATCCTAATGGCCGCCAAATGGGTTTTAATTATGGGCCACGACAATGCCTGCGAACAGATCTCACCGGTCTTATACAATTCACCCTCTGCGGAATCGGCGAAAAAGATCCTGAACGCGAAAAGAATATTCGTGCAAGATTAGGCTCTTTGCTTGATGAGTGGCCAAATCCAACCGTGCAGCCAGAACCCAGGAAAGTGTTTTTTGCATCTGAGGCAAATTTACTTATTAATTCAAAGATCCTTGAAGGAGCTGGTGGATTTGATCCTTCGCTGCGTGATCACGATATACAAGACCTAGCCATACGAACTCGTCATAGTGGACTTAAAAACAGATTTGATCCTTCACTTGCAGCCACTCATAAAGCCATCAACGTCCGTCCGGGTAACAGACGAGTTGCCCAAGCGAAAGCAGAGGCACAAATTATAAGAAAGTTTGGTTTACTCAACTGGTTGATCCCTGAAGGTGGATTCAAGCCAAAGATGTAAATCCGCAATCGATATAACGGCTTAATTAAAAAACTGTCCCTGAGAAGGATGACGGCGAGGGGCAATCAGAACCAATCGCTCACTATCGGGAAGAGAAGCTATCTCACTCAACACAACCTCTCCCCGTCTCTGGTAATCCATTATTATGCTCTCCGCATCACCATTATTCCCATTTGCAATCATCGCATCGGTTATATCTCTTAGTTCGGAAGGAAATAAATCTTCTCCGCCAGTTAATTCAAGTCTTTCCATTTTTTGTCCTCCTGCCCTTATTAGCTAGCTTTTGAAAGTGATTGATCGGCTATAGTACCTTGGTCCATAAGAATACTTTCGACTCTACTTGTCTCAGTTTTTTGTGGGAGGTTAAATGCTTCTGAGTTTGTGAACCATATTAAAGCCCATCGAGCACAGTTACGACCATGAAGAGATCGCGCATCATTGAGCTCATTAATGTTGACGACATCATGCCATGCAGGTGAAAGTTCTGAGTCAGGGTACATTTGAGTCCATAAGAAACCCGGGAAGACGACACCCTTATTTGCTGGCCTACGAACAGCTTCCATAGTATGAGTTTGAGGATTTTGGGCCCGTAATCCCATATGACTTTCGGCTATCTGCATTGTAAAACTCGATTTGTCATAATGCCCGGCAGCTAAATAGTCACCTTGCCCCGGATGATAAAACAATAAACGGAGAGGAGAATTATCAAGGTCTTGAGCTCTTGCGTACTTACTTGTTAGTTCGGGATGGGTTTGCTCAGCAATAGTCAGAGTGTTAATAATAGCTTCGCGTGCCAGTCGGTGGATTGTCGAAAAACGCATATGAAGAGTACTGACTTCCGGCGGGATTTTACCCCAATCGAACTGCTCATGGGTTTTTTCAATTTTCCTGAAACTGTTGGGATGGAAATGGTAGAACTCCTTTGGGTCATCCTCAATTCTTTCTCCATTTGGTAGAACGTCTCGATCAAATTTATGCAACGCAGCAACCTGTAAGCTTCGGTTGGTGTAGCCGCCAGGTTTTGCAAATTGAGTATGGTTAGTTCGGTACTTATGCCACTCTACCTGGTTATCTTGATGATAATCGAGCCGATCAAGATTGGTGACATCAACCATCATGTTATTCATTGTTTCTAATTCGGGGTCGGGAAGATTGTCAGTAAATTTGGCATAGGCCTCCATCAGCCCATCGATCTCATCTGGGTGAATACCATGGTCAACCAAGCTAAATCCTTGGCTACTAATATCACCTAATAATACGCTACCCTCAAACGTTAATTGCTTCATCATATACCCTCATATATGTTGCTAGTAATATGTACTATAAGACCTCTATGCACGTTTGTTAAGTATTTTTCATATTGTCCACAATCTTTTGCTGTTGAAAATACACTGACCATATTTATAGTTAACAGAGTAATGGATTTTAAGCTTTAATCACTAAATCCATTTAACCCGTTTGACCGCATTCTAGATAATAAGAAAGCGTCCGGTGATATACTTAAAAATGTTCAACAGATAGTTGCGGGTTCTAATTACGCGACAGATTGCTATAATGACACTGATCGGGGATTGGCGCAGTTGGCTAGCGCGCCGCGTTTGGGACGCGGAGGTCGGAGGTTCGAGTCCTCTATCCCCGACCAATGAAGTAAGAAGTGGTCATTACCGCGTGAGATTAGGACTCGGGCAACATACAAACACGAGCGACATCAGGATTACTTGCGCAACACCCTTTACTGATGCATCATTAGATTATGAGAAATGAATTTAACGATTCCTGCGAGCAATGTAGTAATCGCCTGAAATGTGAAGTGATAAGCTCCCGTGGTAAGCAACTTGAGCAGTTGGCGGGGAAACTTGGCTTTATAGTAAATGAGGGGTCAATTACGTGCTCACAAGGCCCTGAGCCCATCCCAGGGTCCAAACAGACGCTATGTCATGCTCAAGCAGTTGCTCCCCAGTTTATATTTACTGAGCAATTTAAAACAACACCTACAGCAAACGTACAACCAGAAACACAAGTTTTACTAAGTCAGTGAAATAATAAAGCGTTATTGCGTTCCTCGAAAACACTGCTAGACAAATAGTTTTTCATATAGTACGGTTATGGTAATGTGGAGTACTCGTGTTGGTTAGCCGAAATATAGCAACACTTCGTGGTAGGAATGACTCGATCATCTCTAATTGATAAATCTGAGATTCTGTATCTACAGAACTCAACTGAAATTGCTACTAGTTTAGTCCTTAATGAAGCCGTACAAACCGATATTATTCGAGCACCTAAGGGCCAGCTTACACGGCTAGGAAGCGTTAGCTGTCAGGCTTTGGGGGAAGATATCTTTATTTCTGTGAAGAAATACAAAGTACGCAATCGCCCCGACCGGATTCTTGACGAAATTGCTGTCGCTGAGACATTACTACGTAATGACGAGCCTGACGGGATGCTATGCGCAAGTTTACCGCGTTTCACTATAGGTCTCAGCTTATTTGGACAACCCTACGCTATTCTAACCGAAGATTTTAGTGAGGCAAGTAAGTTTTTTCTAATTAATGACCGGGTTGAACTACCTGAATATATTGAAGACGAGACCGATATACCGACAGAAATGCACCGTAGAATTTTTCGGGCTCTTCAAGGCAACATTTACCCACCTGCTCTGGGAAATATGACAGCCATTGTAGCTGAAGACCAACGGCGGGTACTCATTGAGCTTGGTCATGTTGCCTACGTTGACAGTATGGAAACTGGAGAGATCAGAGATCGTCTTGAATCATATCGGGAACTTGCCCGTATTGAAATAGACAGCGACCTGTCTTAATGGAAAACTGATTATTCTTTTATCAACTACTTAGGCGTTACAATGATACATAATGGTTAAATTGCTCGTTGTCATCCTAGTAGTATTTCTGTTGCTCAGCACTGTTGAGTATTTACGGCGAGACAAATTATCAAGTTCTGAATATACACGGAAATTCATTCATATAAGCGTCGGGAGCTTTGTAGCCTTTTGGCCGTACTTTCTAAGTTGGAGGCAAATTGAGTTACTAGCTACCGCCTTTTTTGTTGTGATCCTAATCTCAAGGACTCAGACCATTTTTAGTTCCATCCATTCTGTCGGTCGCAAGACATTCGGTGAACTGCTTTTTGCTGCCGTTATAGGCATTAGCGCAATGATAACCCATAACCACCTAATCTTTACAATTGCGATTCTCCACCTAAGTTTAGCCGATGGATTAGCTGCGGTAGTCGGTATGAAGTATGGTAAAAAACAAAGCTACAAGGTACTCGGCCATCATAAGTCCATCCCCGGTACTGCTACTTTCTGGATATGCTCAGTCATTTTACTAAGCGTCTATTTCGCTATTAGCCATGCCACCGGTTTTCTGCCAACCATTTTCTGGCTTCCGGTTCTGGCTGCATTGCTTGAGAATATAGGCATCTATGGCACCGATAACTTGCTGGTACCTATGATTGTCTTAATTGCGCTCCGTTACTAGTTTAGTAGTATCTTTCTTCTTATCGGTGTGAGCTCTAAGCGCATTGAAAATAACAACTACATCAACAAGCTCTTGTATAAAGGCTCCATAGATTGGACGAAATCGTCCAGTGGAGAATATAAGCATTAGTATGATGCTCAGAAAAATGCCAACTAAAATACTTTGGCGGGCAATCGAAAATGTCCGTTTCGCTATCGAAACCGCAGTTGCCACCCGGCTAAGGTCGTCAAGCATAATAACCATATCAGCTGATTCGCTAGCAGCTGATTCGCCGCGGGCGCCAAGGGCAATACCAACATCTGAGGCGGTTAATACTGGCGCATCGTTGATGCCGTCACCAACAAACGCGACGGGGCGGTCAGTAATTTGCTCGATAACTCTCAGTTTATCTGAAGGCAGCATATCAGCTTTGATTTCATCACCAGTAATTCCAAGTTGCTGACCGATCTTACGAGCCGTTGATTTATTATCGCCAGTTATCATGAGAATATCCTTAACCTTCATGTCTCTTAGTCGTTGTATAGTTGATTTACTTTCCGGCCGGATACTGTCTTTAAAGGTAATCGTCCCCGCCAGTACTCCGTCTATACTTACCAAGGTAGCGGTTTGATTAACACTCGCGGATTTAGTATTTGCCGGTAGCTGCACACCGTGTTCAAGCAATAACTCGGGCCTGCCTACCAGCACAGACTTGGCATTTATCACCGCTTCAAGGCCAAGACCTGGTTGTTCTTTAATGTTTTTTGCTCGCGGGAATTTTAACCTTTGCTTGGCAGCGGCAGCCATAACTGCTTGGGCAAGCACATGCGTAGAGCCTTGCTCAAGAGCGGCAGCCATTCTCAAAACTTCTTCCTTCTTAACCCGACCAAATGTTGTCACTTGGTCAACTGACAGTTGACCCTGCGTGAGCGTGCCAGTCTTGTCAAAAGCTATTGTCTGGGCTTCAGCTAAACGTTCGAGAGATGATCCAGTCTTAACGATAATCCCGTGTTTAGCCGCTCGGCTCATGCCGGAGATGACAGCAATAGGCGCCGCCAAGATTAGGGGGCATGGTGTGGCAACTACCAATACTTCAAGGAAACGAATTGCATGATGTCCAAGCACCCATGCACCAATAGCGATAATAAATGAAACGGCCGTAAAGGGGATACTAAAACGATCAGCTAGCCGCACAAACGGTGAACTGCTTTTTGCTGCATTACGAACCAGCTTTATGATCTGTTCGTATTGACTATCAGATGCCAATCGCAGCGCTCGAACAGTTAAAACACCATCAAGATTAACCGATCCACTAAGCAGTTGATCACCAACGTTTTTAACTTGTGGTCGGCTTTCGCCAGTTAAACTAGCTTCATCAAAACTGGCCGTACCATCTAAGATCACACAGTCGACAGGCACAACTTCGCCGGAACGAATTATTAATTTTGCCCCCTTCTCAACTTCTGCTGCCAGAATATCAACCACCTTCTGGCCATGCAGCAAATGAGCCATTTTTGGTGCCCGATCAAGCAGTGAATTGAGTTCTGTTTTAGCTCGATTCTCGGCATAGTTCTCTAGTGCCTCACCGCCAGTCAGCATTAACACAATAACAATAGCTGCCCAGTATTGTCCCAAAACTACTGATGCAATAATGGCGGTGGCAGCCAGTATATCTATACCGTAGCTACCATCACGAAAGTCCTGCCACATACCCCAAAGCAGTGGGATAACTTCAAGTGCCGCAACGCTACCAAGTAGCCAGTGAGTTATAGAGCTGAAGCCGAGCAGTTGCAAAATTAAACTAACGGCACCAACAAAGGCCGCAATCACAAATAAATAATATGCCCGAATAAACCTTAGCAACCGACGAAACACATCGCCTCCGATAACTGATCAATATTGTCTTATCTGATTATAGCAAAAACTTTGCCGGATTCCCTGGCTAAGCTTATTATCCTTCCTCTAGCCGCTTTGTATGTCATTTCTAAAATACATATAGTCCCGGCAATTTTTCTGCTATTTAACAGATGCAAAACTTGATTGTCCGTGATCATCGACACGACGATCGATACGACGGGTTCAACTAATAGCGACGCGACAAGTTCATCTCTATTAAGTTAGCTGTGGTGCTTTAGCTTTGTCTTTTCCGTTTGAGAGGATCAAGTTCAGCTTTGCGAAGTCGGAGAGACTTGGGAGTTACTTCAAGCAACTCATCGTTCTCAATAAAGTCCAAGCATTGTTCAAGGCTCAAAATAGTTGCCGGTGTCAGCTGCACCGTCCCATCGCTTGAACTGCTTCGCATATTAGTTAGGTGCTTGGCTTTGCACACATTCATTTCAAGGTCGTCACTTCTTTTATTAAGACCAACTATCTGCCCAGCAAAAACTTTTTCAGCAGGACCAACGAAACAAGTTCCGCGCATTTCAGCGGTTTGCAGAGCATAAGGCGTTGTCACGCCGCTTTCATACGCAACTAGTACTCCATTACGTAATTTTTGTAGTGGCGCACCTAGAGGTTTATATCCAATCATTAAACTGTTCATGATAACGGTGCCTTTAGTACTGGTCGTTAAGATATTACGGAGACCCAGTAAGGCCCGTGTTGGTAATTCATAAACTAATTTTGTCAGGCCCTTACTGCTGGCAAACTGCTCTTTGAGCATTGCTCGGCGTGTACCCAATTCCATTTGGACGGTACCGACATGTTCAGCTGGAACTTCAATAATAAGTTCTTCGATCGGTTCCAGTGTTTTTCCATCCTCTTCTTTGGTCACCACCTGTGGTCTGCCAACTTCAAACTCGTAGCCTTCCCTGCGCAATGATTCAATCAGAACACTCAAATGTAGTTCGCCACGACCACTGACTAAAAAGCCGATATTCTCTTCAGTAACTCGCAGACCAACATTGCTCTCTAATTCTTTTTTAAGTCGCTCACCAATTTGACGACCAGTTGAAAACTCGCCTTCAAGTCCTTTGAAAGGACTCGTATTTGGTCCAAGATAAATCTTCAAAGTTGGCGCTTCTATTTCAATCACCGGCAATGCCTCCGGTTCTTGATCGTCAGCAATGGTTTCGCCTATTTGCGCGTCGGCAATACCCGTTAATTGTACGATTTCTCCTGCAACACTTTCTTTGACCTGGGATTTACTAACCCCATTGCTTATAAGGATGCCATCGATCTTAGCTTTTGTCTGAGTACCATCTTTTTTACATAACGTTACTTGGTCGAATTCTTTGACACAACCACGATTAATTCGACCGATAGCGTACTTGCCCTTGAAACTGTCCCACGCCAAGGCTGAAACAAGCATTTGAAATGGTTTATCTACTTCTACGTTCGGGGCCGGAATATCGTCAATAATAGCTTGGAAAATTGGTGATAAATCAGCCTCTGCTCCCGCATCAGCCGGTGGTGTATCCCAAGCTTTTCCCTCTCGTCCAATAGCATAGTAAATCGGATAATGCAGTTGGTCTTCGTGTACCGCTAGCTCTAAGAACAGATCCGCCAGCTCGTCTTCAACTTCTGCCAAGCGGGATCCTTGTTTATCAATTTTATTAATAATAACTATCGGCTTCAATTCATTGGCCAGCGCCTTGCTGAGCACAAACTTTGTCTGTGGCATCGGGCCTTCCTGTGCATCAACAATCAGCAAACATCCATCAGCCATATTAATCGTTCGTTCAACTTCCCCACTGAAGTCGGCATGCCCGGGTGTATCGATAATATTAATCCGGTATTCACCATATTGCACAGCGGTAACTTTAGCGGTAATAGTTATGCCCCGCTCACGTTCCTGATCGCCACTGTCCATGATGAGATCTTGACTCATTTCTGCCTGGTTATCACGAAATGTGTGCGACTGTTTGAGGAGGCCATCAACCAACGTTGTCTTACCGTGGTCAACGTGGGCAATAATAGCAATATTACGAATTTTGGTAGTATCTTGGTTCATAAATAAAATGACGGCGTTCGACGCGCCGCCTCTTAACTTCGTATATTATACCATAAGCAAAGCTAATTTTATAATAATACCTCCTTGTACTATCAGCGGTATCATTATAAAATCTTGAACACTATGCCTAAACTGGACCAACTCGACGCATTCCCGCCCGCAGATTCATTGACACAAGATGAGTACTTAAGGAATCAATCACTCCAAACGGTTCGCGCAGAGATAGTGTCAACCGGCATCGCTCAATTAGGTGCTGCTGCCAGTGAATTGGATCAAGGCAGTTCAACAAATTGGAGGTCAAGAGGTAAGTGTCGTGGAACTGAGACGGCTGTCATGTATCCAATAAACTCAGCAGCAGATATCAAAACAGCAAAGAGTATATGTAAGAATTGCCCAGTGGAAGAAATATGTTTTGATTACGTGATGCAGAACCCCAGGGAATATGGTGTCTGGGCGGGTACAACCGAAGGTGAGCGACGCAAGATACGCAAGAACCGACGTATTGCAGATGCAATAGCAGCCCAGGCCAAATCAGCTCCTGAACAAACTATAAATACCACTACCAAAGAAGCGCCCGTTAACAAAGAACCAGGCTACTGATGGTTAATAAGACTAGGCTGAACTCGACGTGGCCTCTCAGGAGGCATCGGAGCAACTATATTTGATAATGCTACAACCACATCGTGCAACGATGGCTCATTATTAAGGTCAAAATTATCACAATGATCACGAATCACAAGTGGATCCTCGCCATCATTTTCATACCAGTAGAGATTATTATGGCTGCTCACTTCCACCTGCGTGCCGGGATCTAAAGGAACGACTGTCTTTTTGCCAGTCGCCAACTCAATCATCGCCAGCCGTCCCACACCATATAGAACATCAAGCTGTACTGGGTTACCACCAATCAGTACGCAAGGCTCTGAAGACTTACGAATTTCGAGCAGCACCTCTTCGCCCAAATTGAGATCAGGATGCGATAAGATATGAATAGAGTAATCTACCTCGGTTTCCTTCGGGTGAATTTCAATCGTTTCATCAATTGCCTCTTTGTTTCGTAGAAAAGGGATAACTTCAAACATATGCATTATTATAACATTTAATTAATCTATGGTCAAATAGTGCACGCCTCATTGTTGTCAGTAAGCGATCACAAGAACAATTTAAAACGCATAGATTAACAGCAGAGCATTTAGCCCAACTATAGTACCGGTCACCAACCAAGCCAGTAGATTGGTAATGCGCCTGTTTATAAACGCACCCATTAGCGTTGCGCTGCTGGTTAAGGTGACGAGTGGAATGATAGCAAACGGTATTCCAAATGATAATACGACCTGCGATAAAATGAGAGCCTGAGTTGGCTCAACGCCACATACAATAATCAATAGTGCAGGAATAATGGTGATAGATCGGCGTAACACCATAGGGACTCGACGCTTGAGCAATCCACTCGTAATAGCAGAGCCGGCATAGCAACCAACAGCCGTTGAGGCGAGGCCGGAAACCAGTAGCCCCAGCGCAAATAGTAGGCCAACCACCGGGCTTAAGAGGTGACTAAGTGAAGTGTGGGCTTGAGACAGTGAACTGGCTGAATTGCTGCCATGAAGAGCTGAGGCTGCCAGTAGCAGCATGACAATATTAATCCCGCCTGCCACGAACATTGCCAGTGCCACATCAATGCGGGTAGCTGTGAGGAGTGACCGCAGCTTACTTTTATCAACTTGGCCATGTCGATCGCGAGCCAGAGCTGAGTGCAAATAAATAACGTGGGGCATGACGGTGGCACCTATGATACCCGTAGCCAATAAAATACTGTTACCACCAGCAAAATTAGGAATCAATCCGTGCACAATACTGCTCGGACGAGGTGGTCTGAGTAGCAGGCCGCCAATAAAACCGATCGGAATAATAAGTAGCAGACCAATCATGATTCGTTCAAAGATTTTTTGCTTTTTAGGAGATTGGATAAGAAGCAGTAGCAGCGATACGCAACCCACGACTATACCGCCCAGCAGTAGCGGCAAGCCGAATAATAGTTGCAGTGCTATGGCACCACCGATAACTTCAGCAATATCCGTAGCCAGAGCAATCAGCTCAGCTTGCAACCAATACATTCTTCTCAAATTAGGCGATAATCGGGC
The DNA here is from genome assembly GCA_963797185.1 of uncultured Candidatus Saccharibacteria bacterium. Classification (GTDB taxonomy): domain Bacteria; phylum Patescibacteriota; class Saccharimonadia; order Saccharimonadales; family UBA4665; genus CAWCON01. Next base: position 219,399 of record CAWCON010000001.1, on the reverse strand, counting down.
AGCAATCAGCTCAGGCAGCGAAAGTCCTGATACTAGACCAAGCTTAGCCGATAAATACTGCACCAGACTGGCCATAACATTGGCAACAACTAGGACCCATAACAGCAAGTAGCCATAACGAGCACCAGCAGCTGTATTGGTTGCAAAGTTACCCGGATCGACGTAGGCGATTGCCGCCACAAAGGCTGGGCCGAGCAAACTCATGATGAACCGTAAGGATAATGGTTTGCTTTTCGTCTTTGATGTCATGGTTACTAAGTCCAACGACTAACGAAGAAGTGCTCTGCCCTTCGTTACTGGGCAACCGCCGGAGCAATACTTGCTAAATTAAAGCCAACAACGACTTGCTTGCTACCATCAGCTTTTTCAATCAGAGTTGTTGGTGCGATGGTTCTACCCGTCAGCAACATAACTTCTTGCATAGCGCCAGGAGTCTCTTCCATGTTAATGGTTTTATAGGTAACACCTTTCATGTCGAGGAATTTTTTGACAAGCTCACAGTAAGGACACGTTGCCCTGGTATAAACGGTAATCATTCGTGCCATTAGTTGTCTTTCTTTGGCTTACTGCTTGTATCTTTACCTGCGTTCACCTCATAACTCGTATTGGTTGCTTCAAAGAAGTTGACAAGCTGTAATGTATCATTGGCGGTAGCCATCCATTTGGCAGGATTGTTGACTTTGTAGTGTGCCCCGAAGCCAAGCTCTTCAAGTCGGCGGTCAGCAAGGTATTTCACATATTGGTTAATGTAATCGGCATTAAGGCCAAGGATACCGTTTGGTAGTAAGTCTTTGTTATACGCTTCTTCCATATCGACACCGTCAAGCACCATTTGTTTTATTTCTTCGGCAAATTCTTGGGTTTGCAGGTCTTCATTCTCTTCTAACACAGTGAGAATGATGTTGATACCGAACTTAAGATGCAGACTTTCATCACGCACTACCCAATCTATCAAACCAGCAAAATTACGGAGCAAATTACGTTGACTGAAACTCAGCGCTACCATAAAACCGCTATAAAACCAAATACCCTCTAGAATAATATTGTAAGCAATTAGGTTACGGATAAAGTCTTTTTTACCCTCGGTGGTGGTGATATCAAGTGTTTCTTCGGTCATGCGCTTGATATACTTGGTTTCAAACGCCTCCTTACGTGCCATACTGGGGGTTTCAACGTGAGCAGCGTAGGCCTGTTTGCGGTCAATCGGAAACGTTTCAAGTACATATTCAAAGGCCATACAGTGATTGGCTTCTTCCCACATCTGCTTTGCTAAGTAAAGGTGGCACTCGGCAGCATTAACGTAGGGGTATACACCGAACGCAAGTGCCTTATTGACAAGCAATTCGTTAGGGTTAAAGTAGCTCATGAGAAATGTTAAGGCGTGCTTTTCTTCGTCGCTCATCTTTTTCCAGTCACTCAAATCTTGGGCTAGTTGAATTTCGTTAGGAAACCATGTATTGGCGATAGCCTGATCATATAAATCCATTGCCCATTGATAATGTATGGGCTTGAGTAATAGCCCGTCTTGAATGCCAGTACCGAGTATGCCCGCCATTACTGACACCCCTCGCAGCCCAACTCGTCCATTGGGTCGACGCTAGTAAAATTGTTAGCTTGCGATGGAGTTTTCACCGATACTTTTTTGCCCTGAGCTTCAGCTACTTTTTGGGCAATTAAGTTGAGCTTTTCGATCAAATCCGGATCGTCGGCTTTTACAGATTGCACGGATGCCATAATATTTTTAATTTTTTGTGAACCTTGTCCCATTTTTTACTCCTTTGTTAAGTTTTTGCAAAACTAAAGCCGACTTTTTTGGTGCCTAAGTTTGCTGCTTTATTAACTTTTACTGTGCTCTGTTCGGCGCTGTGACGCGGTTTAACATGTAAATAATATGTAGTCTTCAAGCCTTTTTCCCAGGCTGCATTATAGATTTTTTCGTACTCGTCGATGTCACGCGTCTGCAAATACATATTGCGGCTAATCGCTTGGTCAACCCACTTTTGGGCACGGGCAGCCACTTCAACGAACGCGTAAGGACTGAGCTGAAAGCTGGTTTTGTATACGTCTTTTAACTTCTGGGGAATAGCTGCAATCTCGGTTAAATCACCTTGCAATCGCAAAACATCTTCCTTAACACCATCCCAAACGCCTAATACTTTAAGATCTCTCACGAGATTACCGTTTACTTCCAAAAACTTACCGCTCAGGGTTGCGCGACTGAAAATCTGACTAAACTGTGGGTCAAGCCCAGGTGTGGTACCGGCAACATGAGCAATGTTGGCCGTCGGTGCAATTGCCATAAGGGTAGCGTTTCGCATACCCTTTTTGGTTTTGAGTCGTAGCTTGTCCCAGTCAAGACGAGTTTTACGATTGACGGTTACTTTGACGCCTCTATCTTTAGCAAGCTCATCTATAGTATCGATCGGCAGCAGCCCCTTACTCCAACCCGAACCTTTGAAAGTCGCGTAAGCGCCCCGAGTTTTTGCCATAGTGGCACTTTCGTCAATTGCTTGGTAGCTGATGAATTCAGCGAGCTGATCAATGAGATCATAAGCCTCTTCGGATTCGTAACTGTAGCCGAGTCGTTCAATCACGTCAGTGAAGCCCATAATTCCAAGACCCAGAGCTCGGTTCTTGGTGTTGCTATTCATCGCTTCTGGAATTGGCGTACTCGTAATATCAACGAGGTTGTCAAGCTGCCTAATAGCGCTGCGGGTCGCAGTTTCCAGACGCTTCCAATCCCATTTCTTGTCTTGTCCCAAGAAAGCCGATAAATTAATACTGACAAGATTACAAACAGCCGTATTATCTTTGTCTTGCGGCAACGTAACTTCAGTACATAGATTTGAGAGGTGAATGGTCGAGGTATTGTTATTGAGCGCCCGAACATTGATAGTGTCTTTCCAAGTAAGCCATGGATGACTGGTTGCTTGAAGAGTAATAAGTATCTGACGAAATTGTTGACGGGCAGATGTCTTAATATAATCACGTAGTTTACCGGCGTCAGCCATTGTAATGTACTCTCTGTAGCGCTTTGAGAAATTTTCACCGTACAGCTCGCAAAGATCAGCCGTTTCCGCAGGATCAAATAAGTACCAAGGCTCATCTCTTTGTACGCGTTTCATGAATTCGTCGCTAATAAATACTGCGGTATCTGCATAGCGAGTACGCAAATATGGGTCTCCAGAATTTTGTCTTAAATCTAAGAACTCGGCAAAGTCTCGATGCCAGTTCTCCATATACAATGCTGCTGCTCCCATCTTTTTGCCTTTACGGCTCACCGCAAAAAGCGCAGTATCAACTACTTTCATGAAGGGAATTGGTCCTGTGCTGGTAGTATTCGTGGTTTTTACAGGACTGCCGGCAGAGCGCAGTTTATTAAGACTGATGCCAATACCGCCCGTCCCCTTAGCTATAAACATAACGTCACGCACGCCCTTGGCTATTGATTCCATGTCATCTTGCACTTCCAATAGAAAGCAGTTTGAAAGTTGTGGAAATGCGCCACCAGCGTTTACGCGCGTGCTACCGCCCGGTACATACTCAAGGCTACTCATATGTTCATAAAAATCGATTGCGGCTGCCGTTGGGTTTGACTCATTGAAGCTGAGACCCATAGCGATACGCATATGCGTGTACTGTGGTACTTCAATAGGACTGCCGCTTTGCTTTCTCAGGGCATAACGGTTCCTGTTGGTAACGACACCAAGATACTTACTCAATTTGTCACGACTGGGATCGAGCGTTTTGGATAGTCTCTCAAGGTCAAACAACTGACCGTTCATGCGTTTATCAAGGAGGCCGTCGGCTACCGCTCGCTTTAAATAGCCGGCAAATTTAGTCTCGTGCAGTTTCTTAAGTTCGTCCTCAGTTTCGTAATTACCGAGGATATCTTTATACATATTCTTTAGTAGTAGGCGGGCTGCAATTGTATCGAAGTCAGGATCGTCTTTAACATTTTGCAGAGCTGCCTGGATAACTGCTTCGTCAAGTTGTTCAGTAGTAATACCATCAAACAATGTTAACTGGACCTCTGTCGCTACTTGAACGACTTTCGTCACTTGATCATCAAGCCCCTCACTGGCTTCCACAAGTGCCAAATTAATTTTATTTGCATCAAACAACTCGCGCGAACCATCGCACTTTACGACATAAATACCCTCCATAGTACCCCTTCCTACAAAATCCATCAGGCTCTCTGCTGCGGACATATGCTTTTTTTATTTTTTGATTTAAAAAACCGCCTCGAGGCGGTGGAGTTTTTGCTGGTAGTTGTACACCTACTTGCGCCAATTCCTTGCTCGAGAATTCAAGACTATAGGCAGCCCGACTTTACGGTTGCGGCACAGTTGTGGAATTTCGCCACATTTCCCCTGATTCAGGATAACATCCTGCCGAGATCTGATCCTCGGTGTCTTACTGACGTTTCGATGAGGTTTACACCATATCTAGCGCTTACGATTGAGTATACAACACCACAGGTACTGACTGTCAATATTGTTTGTGTTCTAGAATTTACAGCAACGAGTGTACGCAATTATGAGTCATTGGTGAGCCCACCAGAAGTTAATAAAAGTTTCATAACTCAATAAAATGACCTCCGAAGAGGTCTACCTAATGTACGTACGCTTGGGGCGAGAGATGGGACTTGAACCCACGACATTCTGTTCCACAAACAGACGCTCTAACCAACTGAGCTACTCCCGCCAAGTTTTACATGCAATACAATGCTTAAAAAACAGAGGTAATTATAACGAAGTTTACCGGACTTGACAATTATAACCCCTCATTAAGACAGCTGCTTTACTTCTCTTGTCTGGCTTGACGAAGCGCTTTTGCCATCCAAATAAGCTCATCATAAGCCTTCTTGATCGCCTGATTATAATAGTCGTCGAGTAGTTTACCTTGGTCATCAAACAGATCCTGGACCTTAGGAAAGTGAACATCCGTGAAGGTTGCTACGAGGCCCATCTCTCTGACAGAGTTAACCAGTGCTTCGATCGCCCGTACTCCGCCCCAGATGCCTGATGATGCACCGGCAAAAGCGACTGGTTTATGTAGGTAGTTTTCAAGTTCGCTATCGAGCATCCGCTTTAAGCTACCAGGGAAACTATGATTATACTCAGGTGTTACGATAAAAAAACCGTCAGCCTTTTTGGTAATCTCGCTATAGCGAGGGTCTTTCCCTTCAGGATCATTGCCGTCACCAGGGAAAGTGAAGTCTACCGGATCAACAAATTCGATGCGTATCCCTTCGATCTGTCTACCAATCTCGGCCACTAAGCGAGCGGCATGGATAGATTTCCGCTGGTGGCGAGTCGTCCCCGCCAGCACAACAATAGAAAGCGGATCGTTCATTACCTTATCATAGTCCCGTAGCTGGTGGCTGGCAATGACTGCCACCACGTTCCATTTGATAGTGTTTGCAAGTGTTTTATTGGACCGCTTCGACTAATTCCGGTTGACGTTCCATCGCACCCGGCTGGACGCCAGGAAATGCGTAGACAGTGCCACCGGTTTCCGTCTCGGCCGTAGCCAATTCAGGTTTGATAACAATATCATCCCATCTATCAATATGGCTAAGCATAGCGGTGACAACGCCCTTCATTCCAACCGATACCCCATAGAGTTCACTATGATCAACCGACTCTCTTTGTTCGGCTGCAAACTGTTGACCGACCTTAATACGTCTTGCTTCAATTTCGTCAATACTAAGGATACCGAGATCCGTCAACAACGATTCAATTAAAACTCCGAACGAGTTAACCGGTATTTTGTACTCTTGCGCCATCTGCGCAATCATTTGATCGGACTGTCTGGTCCTTGGTTCTAATCCGCTCAATAGTTCGAAATTTCTAGCTTGAATCATTTCGTGGTATTTATATTTATCCTATAAAAACCATTGTATTCCTACTATTGCGCTTATGTCAAAAAATATATTTTACGGGCTTCATGCCCTCTTATCGGAACCTTTTAGACGGCGAGTTGTTGTTCTGTATATAACTTGAGAGTTGTTTTGGCATTAGGCTCAATATCCAAATACTGCAAGGCTTCGCTTGGTAGTACCCAAATATATTCCTGTGCTTCATCGTTTAAGACGACCTGCTTGCTTGTTACACGAACAACATTATCAACAAAGATATGCTGCACGCCCAATTGGTAATAACCAGAATTCTTTATTTGATCAAAGGTACAGATATGAGGGCCAATTTCACCCGTTAACCCGGTCTCCTCTTTCACCTCTCGCAGCAGCGTATGTTGTAAGCGCTCGTTACGCCTCACCTTTCCGCCAACAACCGAATACTTATTGCCCCACTTATGGGTCTTAACCAGTAATACTTCCTTCTCTCGACGACTATGGGATGGTTGGTGCTCAATAATGGCTCCGGTTGCCACCACTGATCCGGGCACCATCATCTCCTCCCATAGTTTATGGATAACAAATTCACTTTGCTTGATTTGTGGCAATGGTAGCAGATCGTAGGTAGCTATGTAATCGGCTAGCGATGTTGCCGACCATATTGAATTTTCTTGAATATAGGCCGGGTGATCCACTGGTTTATGACTGAAGAAACAACGCGTATTAGTGAGTTGTGCAATACCAAGTTCATACGACGTACTCTTACCTATATAGCCATCTGGATTAACAAAATAACTAAAACCATTGTCACCTAACCGCTTTAGATTATGTAAGTAAAGTAGCTCTATTAACCGCGGATCACTCCCTTGCTCGTCCTCAAACAGTGCAAAGTTGTCAGGCCCGTCAATAAGCTCTCCTTGTTTCGGAGCCAATACCTCGACTCCGGCTGCCCGTAACACGGCACTAGCTTCTTGAATGTAATCAAAGTGTTTAGAAAAACTTCCATGAATAATACACCGAAAATCTGCCATGCCATCATTATGGCACCCCAGATTACCAAGGCAAGCAGCAGCAGAATGCGAATCCTAGATCATTGGCTCTAACCAAGTTTTTTGTAGAGCGTACCGCTTAATAGAAGGATTAAAACGCCGACTCCTAACGATAACAGTGGATTATTCGCCAGAACTGGAATTTTATCAAAGAGATGTTGCACCCCGTAAAGAGTCGAGACCACTCCAAACGTCCCAAGCAACGTAAATACCAACGGAAACCGTTTAAAAGCAGTGTCGCGTTTTTTCGTTAATTTCTTTAACGCATCAGCTTGTTGATGACTAGATGTGGACCGTCGTTTAGCCATTACCAATTATCATAGCAAACTATATCCGAAAACTTCGGGACAATTTCTCAAACAGTGATTAATAAGTTCTTAAGAAAAAGCTATGTTCTTTGGAGTTATGAAAAGAGCCATATGAGTAAGAAAGTAGAGTGAGGGGGGGTGCCAGCAAAAGCTGACAACGACTGCTCGATACAATCAATCTCGTATGGCTCGTTCCCTCGGGGTTCCGATATTGTCTGTCGATGACGACAAGTATACGGGCCTCTTTATCCTGAGGGATGGCATTGTTGTTGTTCCTAGCGTGAAACGTTAGTGTGCTTATTTGTCGTGAGGAATGGGGGATGGTGTGTTGTTCCTACTTGGAACCGTTAGCATGTTTGCACGACCCACATTCCCATTGACCCTGGCCAGACCGTACATATTGCGGGGTTCCGCAGTTGCTGCAGTTTACCTTGACAGGGTTGCTAAAGCCCTTGGGCTTTTCGGTACCCTTTCGGGTAGGTTTCTTCAACCAAATCACCTCCTTTCGGATTGATAGTTTTCATGAGATGAAACAGTGATATGGTGCAGCCATGGATGGCTACGATACGCTAAAAATTTTCAACGAACAAAGATTTGAGGCAAACATAAATACAATACACTTTTTAATCTATTCTGTCAATGAGGTGCGGTGTCGAAACAAGGAGGTTACCAATATCAAAATGCCAAAAGTCAGACCAGTCGCAACAGAAAACTTTATGGAACATCCGGTGGTAATAGTTCTGCCAGATGGCGAACCGCAGTAAAGCCTAACGAATGGAATGTTTCAGCACTCACTAGTCCAGTCGTTGCACCAATAAATTCAAAACCTGCTCCTTGAGCAGCAGCGGCATCAAGTAAGCCATCTCCAACATATGTCACTTCAGATGGCTCAATAGCATACTGAGCAAGCCATTGTTTAGTTGGATCAAAGACCCGCGGATCTGGCTTGTGATAGTCTGTATCATCGGCTGTTTGGATATAATCAAACACATCTTTTGGAATGCCGAGTGTTATGAAATCGTAGTCTAGACCAGCCGTTATATGTGCCGTTACCAGGCCCACATACTTCCCGAGTGTCTTTAGCCGTTGTAAGACGGCCACACTATCCTCAAATAAAATCTTTGGATAGTGATGACGAACTTGGTTGATTCGCGCCAGGGCAGTATTGGTATCTTCTACCCCATACAAATGACCAATTAAATCCTTGAGCGGCTTACCCCAATGCTCATGTAGTTCTGCGTCAAGCAAATCTTTGTTGTACCAAGTGCGAGCAATATACTTATGCTGCTGCCATTTTGGTTTTATGGTAGCGACTAGCGTGTCATCAAAATCAAATAAGACTGCTTTGGTGGTTGCGGGTATTAACTCTCCCATGGCATGCGATTATTACGGCAACCAGCAATAATAGCAACCATCAGCGTCATACTACCGTAGCAGGCATATATATACCATTGAGTTATTATCTTTCTGCCAATTTCCTAAGTTCACTATTTCCTTAATGGACTCGGGGAACTGCAGGGTGAGGAGATGGACGGAATTTATCGATTATGAGAGCATTATGCACTCACGCTCAACGTATCCGTCACACCTCTCATCACCCTGGATGCAATTCTCTGTTGCTAAAGTACTAGCGGTTACCGTGGAAGCAGCGACCCTGGTCCATCGTACGTGAGCCATGCTCAATGAAAGTGTCCCGCGGAACGCAGCAAAGGAAGACCCGAGGGTCACTGCGGCCTTCGCAGGTCTTCCAGGTGCCATCAGGCATCTGCTGTTCGAGCAGGATTGACCAGCTCATATAACCATCTTCGGCAGAACCGAAGCCAAGGTCATCTGATATACGACCGAAACGTACCCGCTTAGGAAACCTTGCTGATAATTCAAGTGTGTTCTGACCTTGCCAGGCGACATGTTCAGTGAGCTGTTCGGCTGGATCTTTGTAGAACAAATTTGTTGTCTTACGGACCACACGGTAAACCGGTCGGTTGGCGATATGCTCAACGAGCTCGTTCCACCTTTCGGCATAACCCCACTTGGCGACCTTCTCACCCCTGGTATTGATACCACGGATGAAGACAAGCTTCGTGCCCTTTTCAGGAGGCTTGATGTGCTTGACTTTGGTCTCAGTCATGGTTCCCGTCTCAAAACGGAACTCTGGCACGCCGACACCCTCCCGAAGGAAGTAGCCATTGTTATAGTGGAAGAACAGCTCGGTTGTGGTCGGAGCGCCATTAGCGTCCAAAACAGTCACAAAACCGAACATCTTATCTTTGTTTCCGTTGTAAAACTTGACAATACCGTACTCGGCTTCACTCACTCACTAACTCCTATCGCTAGGTGCATCTCCTCAGTCGAGGAACAATAAACACAAGAAATGTAGTGTATGTCCGTTGTTCCTCAACAGAGGGAGTAAATGGTAGCTAACAGAGAACTTGTTAATGTACTTTGGAAGTCGATACCTCAACAAAGTGAGTCTATTTTAGCATAAATAGATATAAGTGTCAATCACTATAACAGAGGTGAGATTGGCGATTCGTTACCGTTTGAGAAAAAATTATGAGTGACTAATCTTTACCCTTCTCATCAACCTTCTTTTTAATTAAATCGGCAAACTGATTGGGTGTTTTTATCTCTCTTAGCTCTTCTTCAGTGATAGTAATGCCGTATTTTTCTTCGGCAGCCATACCCATTTCCACTACGTCGAGACTATCGGCTTCAATCGTCGCTCCAAACTCGTCGTCTAACTGGATAATGGTTGGGTCAATACCCAGTACTTCCCCCATCATGTTAGCAATTTCTGTATAAAAATTATCTTCTGGGTCTGGTGCACCAACTAATGTTTCTGCCATATATTGCTCCTTTTAGTAAACTTATAATACTAACTTTAATTTTTCATAGCAACTATGGGTTCGATGATGCACTACCCCTGTAATGCAATGCTGAGAATTGTGGCAATGATTCCGTTCCTGCAATCACTAGGATATCCGTCAGTAAACTCCTCTGCGAATAGCCATCCTCCTTGGTCGTGAAATTCAAACGCCCGCTCAACAATCTGTCATCTACGCTCATGCATGCTTGCTTCACTACTTACCCATGATTCAAAGTTAGGTTCTGAATCCATTAGAGCACATCGCGAGGGTCTTTCCATATCTATCAGTATTTATTGATCAAACAAAAATAGCAAGCACAAGCAAATTGGTACCCCGGGAGGGAATCGAACCCACGACCTTGAGCTTAGAAGTCTCTTGCTCTATCCTACTGAGCTACCGGGGCATAGACCAATAAAACCTATGCCACACCAATTATAGTCTAGTTCCAATCTTAAAACATTAACTCGAAAACTGATATATAGTCTGCTATATTAGTGCAGGAAAATATCCAGCTATATATGAGATCCTAGTTCGACTATATAATGATAGCTGCGCGAGCATGGTATAACGATATTATTCTAGTTTTCCAAACTAGCGACGGGAGTTTGACTCTCCCTGCCCGCACCATATAGCAATGATTATTATCCCTACTTAACCCTACAATTCGTGCATCACTACAATATGGGCCCCGACAGAATTAAGACGATTGGCTAGATCTTCATAGCCACGGTTAATGGTATAGACGTTCCTTAGGACTGAGACCCCATGTGCCGCCAGCATAGCCAGCAATACCAAAACAGCAGGTCGCAACGCAGGCGGAGAAGTTATATCCGCCTTCGTAAACCGGGTTGGTCCATCAACATATACTCGGTGAGGATCGGCTAAAGTTACATTCGCTCCCAGTTTTGATAACTCAGTGTAATAGATTGCTCGGCCATCATAAACCCAATCATGAATCATTGTCCGCCCCCGAGCCATTGCTGCGATTGGCACGAAGTACGGTAAATTATCAATGTTTAATCCAGGGTAAGCACTCGGATGAATTTTCTCTTCTAGTGCTTGCAAATGGCCATTATGTTTATAAATCTTGATGTCAACGAGTTGGGTATAACCGTTCTCGGCTAGGTACTTATTAAGCAGCTCAACTTTTAGCCCCATTTTTTTAAGCTTTAATAGCTCGAGTTCAACAAACTCATGAGGAACTCTTGTGATCGTTAGGGTTGAGTTGGTTACAATCGCTGCGGCAATGAATGTCATCGCTTCAACCGGGTCTTCGCTCGGCGAATACGTTACATTCTTCTTGATATTCGCCACACCACGGACACGCAAGGTTGTTGTTCCGATACCGCTAATACTGACACCAAGCTTTTTAAGAAAGAGACACATGTCCTGGACTTGGTAATTAGCACTGGCCATTTTAATGACCGTTTCTGTTTCAATCTTAGCGGCAGCCATCAGGATATTCTCAGTGACCGTATCACCTGACTCATACAAGACAATCGACTCACGAGCTGGATGTTTTTTGACAGTAATATGATAGTAGCCGCCGGTTGTTGATTTAATCCTCATACCCAGTTCTTCAAGGGCAAACAGATGAGGGCGAACGGTGCGCTCACCCAACTTACAGCCACCGGCATAAGGAAGTTTGAATTCATTGAAAAGGTGCATCAGCGGTCCCATGAACATCAGAATACTTCTCGTTTTACGAGCTGACTCAGCATTAATGTGATCAAGATCTAGTTTGGCGGGAGGCTTAATCTCAAGATCATTATCTTGTAACCATCGTACTTTAACACCGATACTTTCCAGTACTTCAATTAAGCGGTAAACCTCTTCTATGCGTGGGACACGCTTCAATCGAGTTGTGCCTTTATTAAGTAAGCTGGCGGCCAATAGTCCAACCGCAGCATTCTTCGATGTCTTTACTTCTATAGTACCGTGAAGCTCATGGCCGCCTTCAACTCGTAGGTTTACCGAACTGTCACCGACATTAATAAGTGGCTTTTTGAGTACATCACTAATTCGACCAAGAGTTTCAAGGCTCAGGTTCTGATGACCCCGTTCCATGCGATTAACGGCTGACTGACTGGTTCCTAGTTGACGAGCAAATTCTGCCTGCGTTAGGCCTCTTTCTTGTCGCACCTGAGAAATTAACTGACCAATCTTTTCGTTTGTGGCAATCATATTCAAGTAATCTTACCATGTATGGTAAGAAATCAAAATTTATAAAACCTCAAACATTATTATAGGAGCCACGCTAATAAATTGCTACAATGAAATTTATGGTCTAATACATTCTATCCAACTCAAGTAATAGAAACACATTAACTATGGAGTTACGGCTATGAAAGATACAGCGATAGAAGCATTAATTACTGCTGAGAGAAAGAGACAACGTGAGGGCTTGGAGATGATACCAAGCGAGAATCACACGTCATCTGAAGTCCTGGAAGCACTTGGCTCCTGTCTAACAGACAAATACTCAGAGGGTTATCCCGGTAAGCGTTATTACGGCGGATGTGAAGTTGTCGATAAAGTCGAGAACTTAGCCCGGGATCGGGCAAAGGCCCTATTTGGCGTTAGCCATGCCAACGTTCAACCCTATTCTGGCTCACCAGCTAATCAAGCTGTTTACTTTGCACTCGTTAATCCCGGCGATACGGTTATGGGATTGCATTTGTACTTTGGTGGCCATATGACACACGGCTTAAAAGTGAACTTTTCGGGCAGCATTTACCATTCAGTGCAATACCACACTGGCCAAGATGGGTATCTTAATTACGAAGAAATGGCTGAAATGGTACGTAAAGAAAAACCGAAGCTCATTTTTGTTGGCGCAACCGCCTACCCTCGTATATTCGATTGGAAGAAACTCCGAGCTATTGCCGACCTTGAAAATGCTTGGCTTATAGCCGACATCTCACACATAGCTGGGTTAGTAGTGGGTGGTGTACACCCCTCACCGGTTGGCTATGCTCATGTTATTACCACGACGACTCATAAGACCTTACGTGGGCCAAGAGGAGCCATGATCTTGTGCGACGGTAATCCTTCTGACCCATTAAAGCGAGCAGAACGAACGGCGGAAAATTTGCCAACCCTGATTGACCGAGCAATTATCCCAGGGTTACAGGGTGGCCCACACAACCACCAAACGGCTGCAATAGCAATAGCACTCTATGAAGCCTCACAGCCCAGCTTTAAACGTTATGCCCAGCAAATAGTTAAGAATGCCAAGAAACTGGCTGACGAGCTCATAAAAATGGACTTCCAGCTTGTGACCGGTGGAACCGATAACCATCTACTATTAATCGACCTTACTAATAAGAAAATTACTGGTGCTGAAGCCGAGCAAGCACTGGGCAAGGCAGGCATTACCGTCAATAAGAATACGGTGCCGTTTGACCCTAGACCGCCATTTAGCCCGTCTGGCATTAGGTTAGGGAGTCCGGCACTTACAACTCGAGGCATGAAAGAAACCGAGATGGTAGAGGTGGCTGGTTGGATTAATGCAGCGCTGACACACGCCACAGACGACAGCTATCTAGAAAAAACACGTAAAGAAATTCGAGCCTTTTGCGAAAAATACCCCTTACCCTCTGACAAGAAAGAATAACTAGGGCAGTAGCTCTGGTTCTTGAATAAGCTCAATACCAAATTTGGCTTTGACGCTATCAACAATAACTTGCTTAAACTCCAATAAGTCGGCTGTTGAGTGCGCATGCTCATTAACCAAGACAAGTGGTTGTGATGGCCAGGTTGCCATACCGGTTTTTTGATTATGAACGTCTTTAAAACCAGCCTGCTCGACCAACCATGCGGCAGAGATTTTAACGGTTGTGGCATCGACTTCCCAGTGAACAATGGCCGGGTAATCATTAACGAGCTGGTCAAATTGCGTGCGTAGAATAATGGGATTTGCAAAGAATGAACCACAATTAGCCACGACCGCCGGGTCAGGTAACTTTGAACGGCGAATAGCAATCACTGCCTGACGAATTGTTGTTGGTGTAAATTCGCTAATGTGATTTCGGTCAAGGTAAGCTTGCAGAGCCGGGTAAAACGGAGGCTGGGGATTGGTATACGATAAATGCAACGTTAGACCTGTAATAAAGAACTTGCCGTGGTCGACTGTTTTGAAACGACTGGTTCGATAGCCGAAACCACAGTCCTGATTCGGTATAGTGACATACTCTTGCTTTTGAATATCATAAGCCTCTAGACTAACCAATGTTTGAGCTACCTCCTGTCCATAAGCACCGACATTCTGGACCGGTGTAGCGCCTGCTGTACCTGGAATAAGGCTTAACGCTTCAATACCACTGACCTTTGCCTGAACTGCACGCTCGACAACAGTGTCCCATATTTCACCTGCCCCGACTGTCAGGTAATAATTCTCCGCATCCTCTTGAAACGCTTCGAATTTTAGAATCTTATTAATCAGGAGTAATCCAGGGAAACCCTCGTCTCGCCAGACAATATTGCTGCCGTTGCCAATCATTAACATCGGCAATTGATGTTGAGCGGCCCATTGCACCGCTTCAGTCAACTCATTACGATCGTGAATTTCGACCGCATAAGCACTGACGCCACCGACCTTCATTGTTGAATGTTCGGAGAGCGGTACGTTCTGCTGTGGTTGCATACGTCTATTATAGAGCTTGCATGCTCACTTTCTAGGCGGTAGTATAAGATTTATGGAGACATCGTCAAATAACGCCCCATTCAAGCTGTTGGGGGAAGAACTGAAAGCCCTGCGTCAAAAATTAAGTGAGAGCTTGATTGAAGTTTCTGGTGCAATTGAAATTGATGTGGATAGACTTGAGAGGATCGAGAAAGGCTTCGAGCAACCGAGTGAGGATATTCTAATGCTGCTCATTAGCCACTTCAGTATGTCGGATGATCAGGCAGTAGAGCTTTGGAAATTGGCCGGATATGATCGATCTAATGCCAAAACTGAGACTATAGAAGATGAATTTAAGCAACATTCAGTTGTCATAATGATGGCTCTGGATACTCGTGTTGTTTATAGCGACGGCATAGATATCAAGAGCAATAAAAACGGTATGGTGCTTAATTTTACACAAACTGGCATCGAAACCTCTGGTCATGCTCTCCCAATAGCTAGAATTGGGATGAGTTATGAACAAGCTTACGATGTAATGAGGCTGCTTCACCAAAAATTAACCGATGGATCTAGGCAGTTAAATACAAAGAGTTTAGCTGCTCCTAAAAACTCAATTGAAAAACCAAGAGCTAAAAGACCACGAAATAAGAAAAGTTAGTTTCCTCAATAATTCCATATACGCGCCTGTAGCTCAGCTGGATAGAGCGTTGGTTTCCGGTACCAAAGGTCGCAGGTTCGAATCCTGTCAGGCGTACCACCTTGCTCATGCTTGCATATTGAGTTTAACGAGATTTTAATAGTACTTATCAACTAAGGAGTACTTATGGCTTGGCTAAAAAAACTTCCAAGTGCAGTCAACATTAATGCTGATGGTATTGAAGCGGTGCACCCGTTCGAGACAGGACGGACATATTCCCAGCTAGATCTAGATGGATACGATGGTATTTTGGGGGTTGCGAGAAGATACAGTGGTTTGTCCGTCAATGGTTTTTTTGCTGAAAACATAGTGGACCAACTAGATAAGCAACGTGAACGTGATTTAGGTTCTGTGGCTATTTACGTTGAGTCAGACAAGACCGGAGAACCACTATTTGGATATGCTTTTGTAGCTGACGACTGTGATTTTACGCCACATCTACCGGTTTAATTTGCTAAGGCAGTTAGTTCTAACTTCGTATACTATGATCTACCAATTTGCTTTTGCTTATAATACCAAACTCTGCTTCTATAATACTCACTCATTAAAATGACAAACCTGCCCGGAGAAGAACCAGCAAGTTTTAATCAGAACCCAAAAGGTGGAGACATAGCAACTACCTATAGCATCGGCAAATGGCTGATGGAAGCTCGGGAGAAAGGCGCAACTCATGTGATAGTAGTTTGTGATACCTTTGATTGCAGAGATTACCCGGTGCAGGTGATGCCAGATGAAGACGTGCATGAAGTTGAAGCCAGATACTGCGCGGCCTCGATGCAAAAAAGTTATGGAAGTATACTGGCTTAACGGAGATCTAGGAGCACAACTCGAAATGAATCGCTCATTTACCTACGGACCAGACGATGGTTCCGGTACACAATAGAGTAAGCTAGTTCTAGGCTGGTTTTCGGTATGCATAGAATATATCTATAATCTGCTATTATTTTTGAATGAATGATGAACTATTAGATTTGGTTGATAGAAACGATAAAGTAATCGGTACCATTCTACGTAGTGACTACGACAAGCTCGTCAGCGAGAAGCTAGGCTATATACGTGCTGTTGAAATGCTTATTCAAAATGATGAAGGCAAATTATGGATCCCTAAAAGGACAGCCCACAAAAAAATTGCACCCAATGGCTTAGACTACAGCATGGGTGGTCATGTAAGTTCGGGCGAAACATATATTGAATCAGGACTTCGCGAAATAAAAGAGGAGCTAAATCTAACTCTTACCGCTAAAGACTTACACTTTGTCCATAAATTTGCGCCCACTGCATTGCCATATTTTAGAACTCTCTTTATATATAAGAGCAACGTAGCACCCAACTACAACCCCGAGGACTATACAACGGCATTTTGGCTAACGCCACGGGAAATCTTAGAAAAAATCAATAGTGGTGTAGCTGCAAAAGATAGCATGCGGGAGACTATCGAGACTTTAGTAAAAGATAAGTCCACTCTCCCCACGTAAGTTGAAAGCACATACGGCGTGGCATAAAGCGAAGTCAGTCATGCTTTCATATTAATCTCAGTCAACTTATAATGGCCAAAATGACCAATGAGTCGTGTGATTTTTGCAAACCGGAAGATCTTGGATGGCGAACGATTCGATCTGATGAATTATTTATTTCTTTTGTTTCGCGGCCATGGTTTCGACCTGGTCAGTGTCTGGTTGTGCCAAGACGGCATATTGCGAGCGTGGCCGAACTTAGTAAAGCGGAAGCCGGTGACATGATGATTGAGCTTGGCAGATTATCACTCGCTCTCGATGAAGGCTACGGTTCAGGAATCATGCAAAAATATCAGCCACTACAAACTGAGAATGGCATTAAAATGAATCACCTTCACGCTCACGTATTTCCACGACAAGAAAACGAACCAGGTCTGTTCCCTACACCTGAACCAAATAGCTTCGAAGGCTTCGTGATGCCAACGGACACTGAAGTTATAACTCTTGCGCACCGTCTTCAATAGTTTTTATTTCCATAGTTTACGTTAATACAGGTGCTGACGAAGTAAAACAGTTCCGGTATCATCAAAGTAAAAATCCGCTTTTATATACTCACCGTTTATTACTCTTGGCAGCCAGTACTTATCATCAGGCCACATTTTGTCGTAGGGGATTTGACTCACCGCAAACCATTGTGGTGCCATCTCTTCCGTTTCAACTGGCTCGCCTTTCCAGGAACGACATACAAAGACAACGACCTGCTGTTCCCAATCCTTCTTGTCTCCTTTAAAGTAGAAATTCAATGTGGCAACTTCGTTAATCTCAATCGGCATAACACCTATTTCTTCATGACATTCCCTTAGTGCCGTTTCGGTAATCATCTCACCTTCATTGGGCTTACCGCCAACTCCGTTCCATAGCCCGACTCCAAACCCTCGCTTTTTCATTGCCAAGAGGATCTTGTCTCCATCGATTAAGAAAAGGAGAGTCGCTTGCTTCATTGGATGCATTATAGCGCAGGAATTATATACTATATACGGACCCTTTAATAACGATGGCTCATTATAATCAATGAAGGCGTACTCTACTTGATTATTTCATAAATATATGGTATAAATAATATATGTCCCGCGAAACTTTTCCAAGCACTCTATCGGTCGACTCACCCGAAACGGGCGATGATATTTGGTTTGATCAAATCAATAATTTCTACGACGAACTCTTAAAAGACGAGCCGGTCACGCTTCGTCACAGAACCTATTCCAAATACATGCCAGCCATATCTGCCAACGGAAGTGGCATTAAACAACTCGTTAAACTATACGAGGAGCTTACGGAACGGAACCAAACTACGCCAATATACGATACTGAGTCAGGTTCGAGGTACTACTTTAAGCTTACTGAATCTGTCTACCGAAAAACCAGTCGGCCACATCCAGAATATAATCAGCAAGAGCGTATCATTTGGCTAAAGAAACTGCCTCCTGGCCGTCCCACCATGAAAGACCAACCAATCGAAACTTGGATATACCAGCCAGACCAAGCACCGCAATATAAGCTATATCATTCTTCTGACCACAACACGGATACAGCCCCCGACTCAAGTCCTCAAGCATTTTTAGAGGCTTTAGCTGAATTCCAATCACAACTTCAAACTACCCCACCACTTGTAAACTTATAATTTAATGTACGCTTGATTCAGATTTCGTATCCGAATCGTAACAAGCCTGCCCGTTGAATGCCATTCGGATTTGCTCTACAGAGTCAAAGTCTTCGCAGTTCGGCTGAATATCGGCATCCTGGTGCGGATCGTTGTACCAACTTAGATTGACGACCTGCCAGCTACCGGCTGACAGTTTGTAAAGATTCAGCTTTGTCTCGCCGTTACTGGCAAATATTCCAATCGAAGCAATGCTATAACCGGGCGTATTGCTTGGCTGAATTAGTGGAGGTGCAATCGTCTGCACAGCGAGCGTAGGATAACCGGTAGTGTAAGCGCTTATAAGCGGCTGAGCAGCCGTGGCTACTTGTGTTAGGTTTGAGGTCGAATCACAAGCAATATCAAGAACACTATAGCTAGTCACTTGGCAGACCGCGTTAGATCGTTGAAAGAAAAGCGTTGATTCTAATGAACCATCCGCCGAACTCTGGGGCAGTAACGTAAACCCCGCTCGAGAGAGAGTGTTTTCAATAACCGAAAGAGTACTCTGGTAAACAGCATAAGCGGCACTCTCGTTTGGGCTATTCGAATCAGAATACGTCAGACTGGTTTGACTGGAATATGGGAGCAATACTGCATAGCTATAGCCATTAACGGGAAAGCCGTTGGTGTTTGCCGTATCTGGCCCAGCCACTTTCTCCAAAGCCGGGAACTTTGTCGTTATTGCGGTATTTATACTACCGATAACCGCGGGCAGAGTAGGTGATGCTGAGTTTGTTATGTTGCTTTTTAATGGCCGAGAAGGCGATTTTACAGTGACATTATAAACAGCTACATCCAAACCAGTAACCGCCCCAATACAACAAACAGCCAGTAGGAATATTTTTACATATCGTTTATGAATACTGTGCCGTAACACAGTTTTTAATCGAGCCATCTCTTCCTATTCTACTATTCATAGTAGAAAGATGATGGGAATATCGGTCTAAGCTTGTTTTTTAGTAGCCGTTGACTTCGTACCATAATATGGACGCACTTGGAATACGAAGTAGAAAGCAATAGCGCTGACGATAAGTGTAATGACAAGGTCACCAAAACCACCATAGTAACTGTCAAAGGCAGAGAAAACTCCGAAGACTACATAGACAACGGTGGCCAAAAACAACATCTTCCAGCCAGCCAGGGTTCGTGCTACCAATCCTGGATACGCCATAAACAATACTACCGCATCAATTAGTAGAATTATGAGACCAAGCCAGTAAAACAATCCGAGACTCGATGGGGCACCAACGAGACGGTCATAGCTAAGTATAGTGTTAACGATATGTCCGTCATGCCACAGACTCCATGTTGCCAGTAATTGTAATACTCCCAGAACAAGAGCCAGTACTGGCCAGGCTTTCACGAACCAGTCATTAACGTTTTTTGGTAGGGGAGGCAATCCTTTGAAAATTGGCTCTAATGTCTTTTCGATTTGATCGAGTAATGTGCTCATTGTTTAAGGCTCCTTAGTATATTCATACTTACTACGATATATGTTTTATGAATCTACAGCAAATATTAAGCTTCAACCCGTAACAGTGCCCTATTGCTACATTGTAGCCAATAGGCCAGAGTTGATCAGAATCTATTCAGCCTGTGAGAGAGACTCAACTGGCGACGGAGTAGTGATATTCACAGATCCATAACTAATAGTCATGTTTGTCGTATTGCTGCTGCCATCGGTATACTGCCACTGTCTTAGCTTATAGCTGCCAGTGTCAAACCAAGCATACTGGGTAGCCGTCGGTGTCGAACTGTCGGTGACTTCATATTTATAGCAAGTAAGACTACCACACGATACGGTACCTAAAGATTTGTAGGTGATGCCGGAGCTGCCGACTGCAATATTCATATTGCTTGTCGGGTCCGTCGTTGGAGCCGATGAACCAGTTGGGTATTCAATCCAAGGCCCCGTACCGTTTGACTGAAGGTAAGTAACGCCGTTGAGAGTAATCGAGTTAAAGGTCTCCCCGCTGCCACTGCCCATCAGTTCAGTATTGCCTTTTCCGTCGTTCTCAAGAGTCATTGTGCTGGTTGTACCATTCTGTGTTGCTGTTATGGTCGCCGTATAAGCCGTTTTATCTAAGGAGGATGAATTGGCTGCAAATTTACAAAGATTTGCGTCATGGTAAGTTGATAAACAACTGCTGTCCGCCGTAGCACTAGCTGCCGTGGTTGAGCTACTGCTTGTTGAATTATTTCCGGTTGACGATGCTTTATGTTTGCTCGCAACTTTCCACCCTACCAGCCCGACGCCGGCTATAACAACTACCGCTACAACAATTATTAACAGATGACCGACACCGCGTTCGTCTCGCTGAAGTCTTTTGTACATTTTTCGTTTCTCGCTTATGCTTAATTGATAAACGTATGGTATATCTTCAGGTTTATAGTGTCAATAAATTCAAAGTCGCTCGACTAACCTGAGATTTAAGAGGGTTTCTTGTTATTATTAATAAGACTCTATGCTGAATCATGTAGTTTCCATCAAACAATTCTTCGACAAGAAATTACTGGGTTCACTACTTGCTTCGGCTGCCTCTCTCCAAGCTCTCCCGTCAAACCAATATCCCGCCTCACTTAAGGGTCGTGTAGTTGCAACCCTTTTCTATGAGCCGAGCACAAGGACCCGCTTATCTTTTGAATCGGCAGTATTGCGACTCGGTGGTAACGTACTTTCGACCGAGAATGCGGCTGAAGTCTCATCAGCCGTTAAAGGAGAATCGCTTGAGGATACTATACGAACTGTCAACGGTTACGCCGATGCTATCATTCTGCGCCACAAAGAACCGGGATCAGCCCAAAGAGCCAGTCTCGTATCCCAGGTTCCTATTATTAACGCTGGTGATGGCGGCGGGGAACACCCAACACAAGCCCTGCTCGATATTTACACCATCATGCAATATAAGAAACGGATTGACTCACTGGTCATCGGGCTAGCCGGGGATCTCCTCAATAGCCGGACATTGCATTCCCTGCTGTACATGCTGGCAATGTATAAGGTGAAGCTCTACCTCATTGCCCCCAAGCAATTCCAATTGCCACTAGAGTATTTACAGTATCTAAAAGAACACAAGATCGACTACGAGATTGTTTATGATATTAACGATTGTTTGGGTTATCTGGACATCATCTATATAAATCGTCTGCAAATGGAACGACACGCAACCAAATTTACTGGTAAGGCCCCTACACTTACAAGGCAGAATATAAAACTACTAAAAACAGATGCAATAATCCTCAATCCTCTACCAAGAATTACCGAGATCGAAGTTGGCGTCGACACTGATCCAAGGGCAGTATATTTTCAGCAGGCCCGAAATGGTCTATTCGTTCGAATGGCGCTCCTCAACCTTCTGCTTGCGACCTGACATGGATCAAAACGTTCAATAATGGTTGATCTAATGCTTTACTGCTGATCGTGAACTTGACAGTCCTTACGGGCAAACGATGATGAAAATTGGTTACAATTTAGCTGCCCGTTGTAAGTCGAGATTAATTGATTAATGTCCTTGCCTTGATTATTCTCGACTAGATTACTCTGTTGCGAGTCTTGGCTAATAATATTGTTATAGTGAATCGCATCGAAGAAGCGAACAGCGAGACCGCTTAGGACAACAATAATCAATGTGGTGATTAAAAGTCTCCAATTGAACTTTTTACGCTTGTATGAGGGCAAAGGCGTGTACAGCTTAATGTTATTAGGTCGATTCTCTTGCTTGCTCATTGGCTATAGGTTAGTCCTTGGCATATAAACAATTATGACACGACAAGATTGCTTTTATGCTATTTTACGGTAATAATAGTTGAGCTGCTCCCGTGGTGAAATGGATATCACGATGGTCTTCGGAACCGTTGTTGGGGGTTCGAATCCCTCCGGGAGCACCACAGATTATAGAGCGGAAGAAAAAAATGAGATAAGCCATCGGGGAAAAGCCTTTAGAGAGCTTTTGAATCAGCTACAGTAACCTAGCAATACTATTATAATTTTTTACGGATTACGCTATATCACCAATGTCTGAGAGAGCGACTCTGATCAATCACCGGGTCACACTACTTCAAGCTGCCGAAGTTACCAGTACAAGCAATAAACATATTTAATATGGAAAAAGGACCGTACTAACACGTAAATCGTTAAAAAAACGAGATTGCGGTCATGGAAATGACGAGCGCGTGTATTTTCGGGTCCTTATAATCCAGGGGAGGCAAAAAGCGCCTGCTTCGTTGAGACGTTCTCAACTTAATTGACCCTGGAAACCTCCGGAAGATTGTTAGAGTTGGTCCTCTTTTGTAGTGAGCCAATAAATACATGCCACGATAATGGTCAATGTAGCAGCAATGCCTCCTATCCATTTGAAGTCCAACGTCCAGTCAATAGGACGAGTGCGAGCTCCAACCGACAACTCATCGATAGTGATAGAGTGACCAATCACAACGATAATCGTGCCAACCAGACCAACTACCAAGAAAACCAACAAAGATATGACTATCATAGTCATTCTGCGGTGATTCACCGGTCCTCCTTCAAAGGCATACTCAACAATCTGTTAAGTAGACGTACTATAGTACAATATTATGGTAAATAAGGCAATTGTCTTACCCTTAACCACATCCTTGAGGTAACATTCTACTTGACATAGTGCTATTAATTTGTTATTATAGTAGTCAGCAAGAATATTCTCTTCTTAAGATTTGACCAAGTTCCCTCTTCGGGAATTATCGTTTCCTCTTGTGCCTATCGAATAGGTAAGACTTAACTAAGAAATTTTATTACTACTTCAACAAATCACCCTATAACAAATTTTATAAATTAAAAATAAAGGAAAAAAATAATGATACAAAATCATACAACCCCACCAACCGCTGGCGATAGGCCAGCACAATCAACTCTTTCCACCAAAAAACGTGGTGCTGCTATTCGTGCCCAGAAACGTAAACACGAGGACGCTGATAAAATTATGAGCCATTACGCAGTAGCTGATTCAAACAAACATCAGCTCAATAGCGCTATTGCGAATCGGTCCGAGAAATTAAAAATTACTTTCTTGGGAGGTTTGGAAGGCGTCGGTGAAAAGAACATGGCGATACTCGAATACCGAGATCAGGCAATCGTGCTGGATTGCGGAAATAACCTTGGAATTGACCTGCCAGGTATAAACTACGAGATTAACGATACCGCGTACCTGGAAACAATTAAGCACAAGCTCCTCGGCTACGTCATTACGCACGGTCACTTAGACCATATCGGTGGTCTGCGCCATATCGTACCCAAATTTCCAGCTCCAATTTACGGCTCACGCTATACCATCGGTATTATTGCGCGAGCGTTTGAAGAAGAACAGCCTGACGATAACATCCATTTTCAACCAAAACTCATAATTGCTAATATCGATAATCACGAACGTTTAAAGATTGGCGATTTCTTCGTTGAATTCATTCGGGTAACACATTCCATTCCTGACCCGGCCGCTATTTGTATTGATACGCCAGTTGGTCGAGTAATATCAACGGGAGACTTCCGGCTAGACCCGGAGCCATTGGATAATCTTACGAGTGACACAGCCAGACTAAAACAACTTGGTGACGAAGGGGTGCTGCTGCTAATGAGTGAGAGTAGCTACGCCGAAGTTGAGGGCCGCGTCCCAACCGAGCACAGTCTCCAGAGCAGTTTTACTGATATTATTAGCAATGCCCCGGGCCGTATCTTTGTAGCTGTTTTTTCAAGTAACATTAACCGAACGCAGATGATCATCAATGCCGCCGTAGCCAATGGCCGAAAGATAGCACTCGATGGTAGAAGTATGCTTGGGTATGTTGAAATTGCAGTTCGTCAAGGTATTCTGAAAGTCCCGAAAGGGTCAATTGTACCGATGCAACAAACCAATACTATTAGTGATGATCAACTGCTCATAATGTGTACAGGCGGTCAAGGTGAACCAAACGCTGCCTTACAAAGAATGAGCGAGGGTAGTCACGCCTATATTAATCTGAAACAAGAAGACACAGTTATTATCAGCTCCTCACCGATTCCCGGTAACGAAGTTCGCTACGATCAAATAAGTAATAGACTAGCTCAAAGCGGTGTAACGCTTTTCCGTCACCCAACACACGAAGTCGATGGCTGCGGACCGTTGCACGTATCAGGCCATGCTAGGCGAGAAGAATTACGGGAAATGATACGACTAACAAAGCCAAAGTTCTTCATACCCGTCCATGCTGGAACACTACGAAGAAAATACCATGCAGAACTGGCGATTCAGGAAGGTCTTCCACGACAGAATGCTTTCACCCCTCGCAATGGTGACAGTCTTTACTTTAGTCGTGATCAAGTCGAGATGGGCGAACAAGCACCACACGGCAGTTTACTAGTTGACCAAACTGGACAAACGGTTCCTGGAGTAGTTGTCAAAGATCGCCTATTACTCGGTGATGAAGGGATCATTACATTCGTACTGTTTATCGACAATCAGTCGGGTCAATTACTAACCAGCCCCGACATCATTAGCCGTGGTTTCATAGCCGTACGTGAACACGATGAACTATTACGGCTCTTGCGAACCGAATTACGACGCGCCGTCGCACAACTTTTTAAGCGAGTAGATTCTGAGCGCTTCAAACTCGAACTAAAAGATTTTGTCACTCACTTTCTATTTGAACAAACCGGGCACAGTCCAATTGTTATCCCAGTTATTAGCATCATAAATCACAATAAACGCTTGGGACCAACTGGAGGTAGTAGCGTGAATGATGAAGAACGATTTCAGGAAATGCGAGCTAGACTACTAAAATAAACATAGATTTTTGAAGTAAATTTAACTCGTTGACTTCAACCGAACATACACACCGGCGGCCATAGAGCTAACCATCACAGTAATAATGAATATCTTTACTACATCTCCGGGGCCTGTATCGGTTAGTTGTGTCGGAGCAACAATTGATGAAGACGGTTGAGAAACCGGTTGAGTCGTCGAACCACTCGTCGGGGATAGCGAGGAGCTTGAACTGCCAGCCTTGGATAGAGCTGTTGAGTTTGACGTAGCGGATGAGGAGGTAGCTGACTTCTTTTTAGTGGACGCCGTGCAAACATTTTTCTTCGACTGAGACTGAGAGGTGCAGTCGTTCTTCGAGACAGTTTTAGCAGGTTGATAAAAGACGAAGCGCCACGTTAAACCAGCAGCAATAAAGACAGCGACAGCTAATAACCATGCCAATGTCACCCCCGATATCTTCCGATGAGATTCATATTCCATAATCACCTGCGACTTTCATATAACTACTTTAACTCTACACTAGTAAAACTGGATAAAAAAGCATAAGTATGATATAAATTCATGCCCTGCCCTCTCCTTATCCAGCGGTCTAGAGCTAGTAGTTCAAGTTAATGTGGCCGATTGAAATAGATGGACACTATCTATTCCGTTATAATATGGGCTGAGGTAGACACGGTTAGGAATATGGCGCGGTGGCCGAGGAGTTAGGTAAAAGTCTGCAAAACTTTGTACACGAGTGCGAATCTCGTCCGCGCCTCCATAAATTTATAATTGATTATCATTACGTTTGAAACCGCCAACGCTCATTCGTCGTTCTCTCATTTTATTCCGAAAGTGGTGCAGCTAGTGGTATCATAAGTTCATTCTCATAAGATAGGGGCGAGTGGCGGAATTGGTATACGCGGTAGACTTAAAATCTGCTGGTCACAAACCTTGTGGGTTCAAGTCCCACCTCGCCCACCAGATTAACTATGAAGCAGTTACATAATTTTTCCGAAGCTAACCATATACTTAACCAGTACGTCCCTGACCTGACCATTCATGAAGCCTATACACTCGATCGAATCAAAAATTTAATGAACTACTTGGGCAACCCCCAAGATAAATTAAAAATCCTACACGTTGCCGGAACCTCAGGTAAGACCTCAACTAGTTACTACGCGGCGGCATTGTTGCAAAGTACCGGTTACAAAGTCGGTTTGACGGTTTCGCCCCATCTCATTGAAATTAATGATCGAGTCCAGATTAATATGACGCCGCTTCCAGAATCTGATTTCTGTGCTGAACTAAATGAATTCTTATCAATAGTTGATGGTCACAAGATAACACCCAGTTATTTTGAACTCATGATAGCATTTGCCTTTTGGGTATTTGCTCGCAAGCAAGTAGATTATGCAGTGATCGAAGTCGGACTTGGCGGCCTACTCGATGCCACTAATACTATAACTAGATCTGATAAGGTCTGCCTGATAACCGACATCGGTTTCGACCACACCCACATTCTCGGCACCACACTAGGAGCGATCGCCTACCAGAAGGCCGGCATCATCCAGCCCCATAATAGGGTTTTTTGTTACGAACAGAATAGTGAAGTTGATCAAGCGATCTCAAAACAGGCAAAGATACAGTCCGCCACATTGGAAATTGTTCCTGAGTTCCCAATCCAAAAGCACTTACTTGTATTACCGTCTTTTCAGCAACGTAATGCTCATTTAGCTGCCGCGGCGGCTGACTATGTTCTGTGGCGAGATAAAAAAGTCCACCTCCGCACCACTGATTTTGAGCACGCAGCCACGAAAACTGTGCCCGGTCGCATGGAAATATTTTCATATAACGGTAAAACAATCGTACTCGATGGAGCTCATAATGCTCAGAAATTACAGACTTTTACGGCGAGCATCAAGGACCGATTTGGCAAACAGCCAGCCGCCGCCATGATCGCTCTCGTCAGACGTCGCGAATATCAACTCGAGGGATTAATTGAAGCTATTGCCCCGTTGGCCGATAATTTCATATTGACCGCTTTTCAAACCCCCAAAGATTACTTCCATGAGTCGGTTAATCCATTGATTATTCAAAAACTGTGTACCAAAAAGCACATTGCGAAGACTGAGATCATTACCCCCTCGGAGCAAGCGCTCTCAAACTTACTAGCTCGTCCTGAGAAACTTTTAATTGTTACTGGCTCATTTTATTTGATCAGTCAAATCCGCCCGCGCATATTGGAGCTCATGAAATGATTCGAGCTATTGCCGCAATCGACAGCCACAGTGGTATCGCCAATGAACATGGTATCCCCTGGAAGCTACCAACTGATGTCCAGTACTTCAGAGAAATGACTCTGCATCAAACGATAATTATGGGCTACCACATGTACCAGGAACTAGCTAAACCACTACCAGAGAGGACCAATATGGTGGTCACACATGATGATCTTCCTTTGCGCGCCGGCTTTTTACCAATTCGAGACATCACTGCTTTTCTTGAAGCTCACCATCAGGAAGACTATTGGATTGTTGGTGGCGCCGGTCTTTACCAACAGACACTCAAGATTACAGACGAGCTATACTTAACGAGAATTGATAAAGATTTCCACTGTACACGGTTCTTCCCACCATTTGAAACCGATTTCACGCTACGTAAGAAGAGCGACGACGCGGTCGAAAACGACATCCATTATCATTTTGAGGTCTGGCAATATCTGCAAACAGCATAGTACTTAATCCGCTATGTTTCGTAGTTCGAGCCAATTTTTGAACGATAAAACCAAACTTTTATAAGATCAAGTACAAACAGATAAAGAAGCGTCATCCCTAGCACAATGCCCAGCAGGCTCCATGAAAGTGGCAAGAATGAAAAAAGGCGCTGAGTAGGTCTAAAGTAAATCATTACCACCGTTAGTACCGCAATAAAAGAAAATGAAATAATGAGCGGCTTAGATAAACGCGAGGCCCGCCAAAAATGACTTTTATTACGGACCGAGAAAATGACTGCAAAGCCCAATAGAGTCAAATATAAGTACAAACTTGTTTGAGCGATACCAACTGAGTAACTCTTAACAATGGCGTAGAAGAATAGCTCAAATAAGGCTGTAAATGTGCCAAGAAACATTGATGTAAATATTAGTGATCTGATATTGTACTTACTCGGCCGAGTTAACTCGTCAAGCTCAACGTTATCGGTCGATATAGTAATTAACGGTACATCGCCAAGCAGATTGGTCAGCAGCAACTGTATAGCTAGTAACGGTAAATTATCTGATAAAAGATATAAAGCCCCCAGCGCAAAAAAGTTACCGAAATTACCTATCATGGTATAGCGAATATATTTATTAATGTTCGAGAAAATAGTACGGCCATATTGAATACCATTAATGATTACTCCGATATCACTACGCAGCAATAAAATATCAGCACTATCACGAGCTACGTCCGTCGCACTGCTGACCGCAATGGCAACATCAGCTAGCTTTAGGGCCGGTGCATCATTAATACCGTCTCCCTGATAGCCGACAATGTTATTTTGCTGCTTTAATAGCTTAATGATTCTGTACTTTTGTTCTGGGCTAAGGCGTGCAAAGGCATTGTTGTGGGCTACAACTTTACCAAGTTCTTCTTCATGCATCGCCTCAAGTTCGTCGCCTGTATAAACAATTTGGTCCTTATCAATCAGACCAACTTCAGTGGCAACGTATTGAGTAACTTCCCGACTGTCACCAGATAGTATTTTAATAGCAACGCCCAACTTCTCAGCCAACTGGATAGTATGCTTAGCAGTCGTTCGCAAAGGGTCTTCCAAAGCAACGAAACCAACAAAATCAAGTCCGTCTTCATGCTTGGTGATATCAAAGTCGTCAGTATAATGGAGCGTCTTATAGGCTATAGCAAGATGCCGTAGTCCTTGCCTTCCATCGCTTTGAATAACTCGGAGATATTGTTCACGACGATGATCGTGTGTTAGGGCTAATAATGTTTCGGCCGACCCGACCTCAATCAAGTAGGTTTTCGAACCATCAGTACAAACTACCCGTCGTCGTCGAGCCGCTGGATCAAATGGCAATTCTTTCAAGCGCTTATATTTTCTTGCCTCAGCTTGAATATCCTGGGGAACATAATGTAAAAAGGCTTGGTCAAATCCACTCTGAGACTTTTTTCGTTTTTCATCTACGGTTTCAAGACTGGCAATTGCTAAGTGTAAGAAGAGTTTTGGGTCGTCAGTAGTAAGTTTTTTAATGGTCTGCTTATTCTCTGTGAGAGTACCAGTTTTGTCACTGCATAGAATGGTTATGTTGCCAAGGTCTTCAACCGCCGTAAGAGTTTTGGCAATAACGTGCCGATTTGCCAACATCAAAGCCCCACGCGATAAGGTGACAGTCGCAATAACCGGTAATGCCTCCGGCACAACAGCAATCGCTAGAACGATAATAAATAAAGCCAGCGCAGCTGGATGATCACTATTGTGAGAAATAAGCAGCTTCAAAACGAAAATTAGAGCCAAGGTTAAGAATGTAACTCGTACCAGGAAACTGCTAAATGAGGCCAATGACTGCTCATACTGTGTAATTCTCTTGGTGGAACTCGATAAGTGAGCAATTTTACCCAGTTCAGTAGCAAAGCCAGTTGCATAGACAAGGGCCATTCCTTCGCCACGTTCGACGGTACTACCGGCGTAGATAAGCGAATCAACTCCGAGAATTTTCTTGACTACCGGGACAGACTCACCGGTGAGCTGAGATTCATTAACACTCAGTTCTTCGCTGTAGAGGAGTCGGGCATCAGCCGGAATAATGTCGCCTTCACGTACAATCACTAGATCGCCAGGGACAATGGAATTCTCAGGAATTAATACTTCCTTCCCATCCCTTTTTACAAGAATCTCCCGGTTCACTAGTTTCTGGAGCTTCTCAATAGCCTTTTCAGATTTAAACTCCTGGTAATAGCCTAATCCGGCGTTAATCAACAGGATCAATGCAATAACAATACCGTCATTAAAATCTTTCAGTACAAATGCCAATATACAGGCGACCAGCAACATGTATATGAGCGAACTCCTAAACTGACGAACAATTAATTTTAGCGAGTTATGGCTTGATCCACTGTTTAGTACATTCGGTCCGTAATGCGCCAGGCGCAGTTGAGCCTCATTATCGGATAAGCCATCGGCTGATGTTTTTAGCTGGGTGATCAGCTCCTCGTGCGGCAAGTTTGCAATGTTTTGTTTTTTGGTTGTTTGTTTAGCAAAAGCCATACTAAAGAGTATAGCGAATTATACCTAAGCACTGTAGGACTTGTACTCAGATATGGTTATGACGTCTTGGCTTTTCGCAAGTAGTCGAGGATCTCGGACTGGTTTTTTAGCTCAACCATCTGTTCATCTTGCAAATTGGCAAGATATGTCAGTGTGATATGGTCGGCTTCCGATTTTGCATCTGACGCCTGTTGGGCAACATTTTGTGCCACCATAATTGCTGGCAATAAGATCAGCTGGATCCAGTTAGAAGACACCCAGTTAATAATCGGTACAAGATTATGTGTACGGAATGCAGCCTGTGCAGACAGAAACGCAATGACGTTAAATAGGTAAAAACAGTACATGCTACCCACATGTTTAGCAATCCAAACAGCGAATTTGTCGTTAAATGTTTTTTCTTTTTTTAATAGGTCTTTCGGATTAATAACGTGAGGATGTGGTTTTAATTTGTTGTCCATAGTCGTATTATAGCAGCGACACAGCTCTTTGCTAGGTGTAGCAGCGACCGAAGCTTCGCTATAGAGAAGCGTTGTGTTTGAAAAATAAGGCTTATTTGCTTGGCTGACCGAAAAAGACCTCTATGGCTTTAATTTTTCCATCCTGAAAGAGAAAATACTCTGTATTATTCACGAGCTTGCCATTAATCATACAATTCCATCGCGCGAAAGCTTCGTCGCCTTTTTCCATAATCGTCAGAAACTCATAAGCATGGGTTGAGTCAGCTCCACGCCAACACCGTTCTTTATAGGCTTCTTTGTTCAAATGATCATCATAAGGACTAGTGAAGGTAAAATCGTTTGCTAACTTACTGGCGATTACCTCCCAATCACTCTTCTCCCAACCAGCGTAATACTCACGGATAATTTGTTCTTTTGTCATAGCACTACAATAACAAATTTATCATCAAGTTAGCAGGTACCGCGCAAGAGATCCATCGCTTGGTTACTGACCATAACGCCCCCTGTTAGACAAGCAACCGCTGTAAGACCGACCAGAAGAGAAGTTGACAAGCGCTCCCTAGCGGACAATCTTCCCTCTGCAATATCACGAGGCGTGTTGTGGTAGTGCCGATTCATATAACGAACGACTTTCTTCTGGCTAAAGACTGTGTCCAACTCATCGGCCAGCACCCAGCCGTCCATATCTTCTGCCATAAAAATCCCACCGTCATTAGACCAACAATCTTCCATCGACATAATAGATAAAGGTATACGCTCCTGTTAAGGGATATACAAGACTGTTCATAGCAAATGATCCAGCGATTATCCTAGGCTTAAGGGTTTTGATGAGGCAATGCTACTTGCTCTTATTCTTGTCAGGGATACGGTCACATTTGCCAATGTGACAGCAAGCTATCGGCAACAGATTTATTATTAAACACTACTTGACATAACATGGTACCTTGTATAACATGTTAGTTAATGAGCGACCCCCTTGATCAAAAAGAGTATGCAAACCAACTTGATACGCAAATGCGGAAAGGTTTTTTGGTCTACTGTGTTCTGCTGATATGTAGCCACGGTAATGTATATAGCTCCGATATTATTAAAAGACTGCGTGATGCTTCCCTAGTAGTTGTGGAAGGAACCATTTACCCCCTATTAAGCCGCTTACAAAAAGATGGCTTACTCCTCCATGCTTGGAAAGAATCCCCACAAGGACCGCCGCGAAAATATTACCGTGTTAGTCTGAGCGGACAGAAAATCTTAGAAGAGTTAAAGAAAACCAATAGACAACTTCAAGCAACGATTAACTCTATCGAAAGGGAACAACATGGATAAAATTACACGCATTCATTTAGCAAAGATACCGTACGAAATAGGCATCAATGCTCAATTGCAGTTGAAGAAATACTTGGAAGATATAAGAAGCAAGCTTGACGCCGACCTAGCGGACGAAATAATGACCGATATCGAAGTTAGGATCACAGAGATTCTTAGCGACAGAAACGTCAAGCGTAATGATGTTATTACAAATAATGATATCGATGCTATCCAAGAACAACTCGGATCCCCAGAACAATTTACGGATAACGACAATACAGAAGATCAAAAAGATCCGAACGCTAACCGCACTAAAAAACTATTTCGCGACACTGATGATTCGTATATTTTTGGTGTCGCTAGCGGTATAGCAGCTTACTTTGCAATTGACCCGATATTTATAAGAATTCTATTCATTGCCCTGACGTTTGTTAGTGGACTTGGAGTAATTCTCTACATTTTATTATGGATATTGGTCCCTGCAGCCAAAACGAATAGTGACAAATTGCTAATGAGAGGGCAGCCGGTCACGGCGGCAACCCTCCAACAATATCGGGGCACAGCACAAAGAACTATTGCCAATCTTAGACTAAGAGCTTCCCTAAAGATTCTTTATAAGGTCTTCAGAGTTTTGTTTACGATCATGGTTGTCCTCTTTGTTTTAGGGCTTCTGTCTTCCATTGGCTTTGGTACTGCACTGCTCTACTCCCAACCGCTTCATCAGATCTATGTTACCTACCACCTTAATTATTTACTGGTTGGTCTGATCTGGCTAGCAACCATTACAGCAGTAGGCCTATTAATAGTCATGTTACTTCGTCTGTGGCGACAACGATCGTCATCGCTGAAAGTACTTTTCGTTGCAATAACTTCAATATTCGTATTAACATTAGCCGGCATAGCCATAGTCACGCCTTTTGTTGCAAGCCATTACAAAAATCAATACAGTGGCAATAAGTTATCGGTAGCGATCCCAGTTCATAGCGATACCGCTTCAGTTGTCCCGAATTCTCTTAACGTGTTGGCTAATGCTAATTTGGTAGTGTCATATGTGACCACCACACAACCCGTACATGCAACTTATCAAGCATACCCGGGCATGGGCCAACCCAAGCTGTCTGTTGTCGATAAGGATGGCTCAATTACCCTTACAGCAAGTCAACTATCCCAAGTTGTCCCGAATTGTGTCTTGGATTGGTGTCAACATATATATCTCCCAGTTAGGGTAACCCTATATGGTCCCAACCTACAGACATTTACCGTCAATGGAGGAGCCGAACTAGACTTGAATAGTATCGTACAAACAAACTTGACCCTTACTTCACAGAATAACTCCAATCTTTACATTGATAATAGTTACAGTAATAGTTTTAGCGTCTTTGCCGAATCGGGAGGATCCATCGATGCTTCTGATACGTCAGCTGAAAATGCAATCATTAACGTCCAGAATGGCAGTAGTGTATTTGGCCCAGCCAGTAACTCGCTAGATGTTACCCTTCCTGAAAGTTGTGATCAACAAATACTGGAGTTAGCTCAACCGCCAAGCTCTATTACCCTTAACGGCCAAGCAGTAACACTCAATTCGTTCAATCAAAATAGCTGTGTTAGTCTGGACGACCCGACTCCTTTGTCTCCCAACCAATTCAATAATAGAGGAAGTGTCATGGTTAGCCCCTCTATCCCCGCTGTTCCAAATTAAATTTTGAAAATATCACTAATTGTTTCTTGAAGCCTAAGCTGGCTTAGTTATCCAGTACGAACTAATACGACTATAGTTCAGGTGATCGATATTGACCACTGCTCAGCGAGGGCCTTCGCCCCGCAATTAAACACCCAGTCATAGCTACTGCCCATCCGCTTACTTCTAGAGGACTGTTGCCGATTAAAAATGACGTAACTTCCGTACCGGCTCCAACGGCAAGTAATCCAACCCCGGCTTGTACGATTCTATTTCCTTTTATATATTCCCAGCAACTTTGATTATTTTCCATGCTTATTAACATATATCTCTACCGATAATATAGCAACGGTATGTACTAGATGTTTAAGGCCCTTCGATGTTTGCTATGCGTATATCTATTATTTTTTTGATCATTGGCTCAGAAATGTGATTATCGACTGTAAACTGAATTGTTCCTTTTGATAGCTTAAAACCATTTAGCCTTTCTTTTAGTGCTTCTATCGGACCAGCCGTAGGAAATAAACTCAGGTGGTTCTTAAATACAGCGAAACCAATGAGGTATTTTCCATTATATTTAAATGCTGGCATACCATAACTTATAACCTCCTCAGCATCAGGAACCCTTTGAATGACAATTCTACGTATTCGTTCAAGTTCAGTTCTCTGTAAGATGTTAATTTCTTCAAGGTAATCATCAATTACTGACATATTAAGTATTTTACCAAAAGCCTTCTTGCCGCGTACAACCTTGTTATGATTAGGTGAGTTATGAATCATTTATTGCATCGTAATGCTATTATAATATCGATATAAACCCACTTCACATGGTCCTGTCACCGCTCACGGCATAAGGGGATCGTGGTTTCACTGAAAGAGCAGTTAGCAGCAACGGTCGATAGCTCTAGCTTTTTACAATTAAGTCAGGAAGGATGAAGTTATGGATGAGAAAGAAAATCTAGCGTCAATTCACAAGAAACATCGTGAAGAGAATTTCCCCCTGAACAACTGGCGCGCGTGGGGTTCGTGGTTTAGCTGGGGCTCTCCAGTTGGGCTTGGCCTATTTTACGCATTGGTGATTATATCAACCGGTGTGTTCGTATGGCTCGTGCATCACAATTAAGCAACAGGCTTAAAGAGTTAAAACACCGCTTAATCAGCGGTGTTTTAATATATTGGCCATCAAACGACACCGACAATAATATGTAGGGCTCTGAACGATCAACCCTAGATTAGCAAGAACTGTCTTATTTGGAAAATTAAAGATAATCGTAGATAATTATTAAATTATGAGTGAAAATTCAATAGAAAATGAGAATAGTAGTTACAACTCCGTAATTATCCCAGAACCCTCTCGTGAAGCTGTACTCGACGAATATATACGATACAAATCACATGGTGGCACTGAGATAAAGCAATTTGAAGTAGAGCTCGGTAATTACATAGAGCCTCCGTCTTTAGGAGAGAGAATGATTAAAGCTAGCTCCATCGCCCTTAGGTCTTTAGGTTTTCGGGCATAGATTCAACAGACTTACAGTCTATTGCTTCGAACCAGTAAAACTTCTTCTGTAGATAAATAGCCCAAAGACAAGACTGACAAAACCCGTTACTAGCATAGCCACTACTAATTCGTTGCTATGTGGTGAACCATAGCCCGTATCGGGAGTTGAGGATGCAGTGGATGCGTTAGGTACCGCTAAGCCTACGGGGTCAGTAACATAACCGGTCGCACTATTAGAATCTAATGGTCCATTATCAGCGACAGTATAGGTAAGTTCTAGAGCTGGTTGCCCATTGTGAGTTGTTTCGGTAATGGTTGATCCAGGAATAGTTACATAAGTCTGAGTAGCTGAATTAAAATCTCTGGCCACAACTTGAAATGGAGTTAAGTTAGTGACAAAAGTAACGTTCACCTGGTTATTGGTTGTCGGAGTATTAAAGCATAGATTGATAAGTCCCAATGGATAACTGTAGCTGCTGTCTTGCTTAGCTAGGCTGGTCTCCTTTACGGCGGTAGAACAGGTTATGTTAGTGCTGTTCGGAGTAGTCACGACTACGTTTGCTGCGTTAACAGCATTAGCTAATGTTGACGTGGTGACTGGCAGGTTTAAATTAATTTCACCGATTATATCAGTGCCTTGTTCGGCAAACCAGACATTGCCATTGGGTCCACTTGTTATACCTGCCGGCCCGGAACTTGTATTGGGAGTAGGATACTCTGTGACGGTGCCTGAAGGAGTTACTACGCCGATTTCATTGTTGAAGCTATCGCTAAACCAAACATTTCCATCAGGGCCCGCTCCCATACCATAATAATTAGAATCAGTTGGTGTGGTATAGGTAGTTATGGTGCCTGTGGGCGTCATTTTAGCAATTAGGGCATGATTCCAGTCGTTAAACCATAAATTTCCGTCTGGACCAGCGATAATAACATTTGCGTCAACTGATCCTGTAGAAAAGCTTGTTACTGTTCCGCTAGGTGTGATCTCATCTATTGCGCCATCATTAGTCACCCAGACATTACCATTGGGTCCACTTGTTATACCGCCAAGTGTGGTTGCCATTGCCCCTGGAATAGCGTATTCGGTAATAGTCCCACTGGGAGTTATTTTACCCACTTTACCATAATTTAGTTCAGAAAACCAGACATTGCCATCGGCACCATCGGTAATATATTGCGGTTGCGCATTGCTACTGAGCCCAGTGGAATATTCAGTTATAACACCACTCGGAGTTATTTTTCCAATCTTGTTAGCATCTTCCGTGAACCATACATTTCCATCTGAGCCTGTAGTAATCTCGAAAAGTCCAGCACTGGAGGTAGGCACGGTATATTCATTAAGCAAAATACCACTTGACGTCATTTCACCTATCGTATTGTTAGCTCTATCAGCAAACCAGATATTTCCATCGGCACCTTCAGTAATGCCAAATGGCTCTGACCCGGAAGTAATATTAAATTCACTAATTGATGGAGAGGCGAATACTTTAGGAGCGCTTACTAAGCAAAGCAGTAAAATAGCAATTACTATTACAGGAGTTCGTTTTAGGTATCTCAGTTTTTGTATCATCCGTCCCAACTATATTTGTATTCTATCAGTTAAGATTATTAAGCACAACCTTAATGGAAGAACGACCACAAGGGCACTGATATAAGTCGTTCAAGAGTTATTTGTTGTTGATATAATTGGTCAGAGCTAGATGGATAGATAAACGGACTACGAAAGATTAACCCATGCGATTCCATGTGATTTCTGAACCTCACACGCAAACAACTAAAGCATATTCGACTTGTGCCTATACGCAAAAGGTTCGTAAGTTCTGTAATATGATGAAAGCAAGAGGGCATGAAGTGCTTCTCTACGCATCGGAGGAGAATGAAGCTGACGTCAGTGAATTGATCACCTGCATCACAAAGACCGATCAAGCATCCTTCGGTTTTAATGGCCCCGAAGATTACTTAAAAGTGAAGTTTGACCCTGAGTATCCTATCTGGCCAGTTTTTAACCAAAGTGTTATCCAACACATGGCCACACGAATCCAACCCAAAGATTTCATCTGCATCATTACGAGTTATCCAGTGAAGCCTATCGCAGATACCTTTCCAAGTAATATGACTGTTGAGTTTGGTATCGGCTACGACTACGTTTTTGCAGAGTTCAGGGTATTTGAAAGCTACGCTTGGATGCACGCTATGTATGGGAAGGACAACAAGACAGATGGTCGCTGGCAGGATGCCGTTATACCTAATTACTTTGAAGTAGAAGACTTTCCATTTTCTGCAAAAAAAGAAGACTATTATTTGTTCATTGGCCGTTTAATTGATCGCAAAGGTTGGCGAATAGCCCAGCAGGTATGCAAAAAGTTAGGCAAACGATTAGTAGTTGCAGGACAGGGTGAGTTTTCGGGATACGGTGAATACGTAGGAGTGGTCGGGCCTAAGGAAAGAGGTAGGTTGATGAGTCGAGCTACGGCTGTTTTTGCCCCAACTATCTATATTGGCCCGTTTGAGGGTGTTAGTGCTGAAGCTAATCTTTGCGGTACGCCAGTTATAACAACTGACTGGGGCAGTTTTACTGAAAATGTCATAGAAGGGCTTAACGGCTACAGGTGCCGTACGCTTAAAGAGTTCATAGAAGCTACGGAAAAGGTAAAAAAACTAGACCCTGCACAAATACGTAAGTTTGCTGTTAGTCGTTTCTCTACCAAAGTTGTTGCCAAACAATATGAACGATATTTTGAACGTCTACTTACTCTCTGGGATGGCGCGTGGTTTGAAAACTAGATGGTTGTAAGTTACGGTAGTCAGTCAAACTAAACAGGTTAACAAATGAGCATATGTAATGCTATGGCAACTACGTTACGTGAATATAAACCAGGTATTGTTGGTTTGAACATTTGAAGCCGATTGAGACAGCTATATCCGCTGCTACAATAATGAGGTAATAATTTAGGAGAAATTTATGGCTAAGTTTTTATTATTATTTATCGGAGGTGACATTCCTGAAGACAAAAAAGTTCAAAGCGTGACTGATCGATTAACTTGGATGAATGACCTGAAAGAGGAAGGTAAATTTATTGATGGCTCACCGCTAATGCCGAGTGGAAAAGTTATTGCAGACGAAACTCTGGTCACTGACTTTACCCATGACG
This sequence comes from uncultured Candidatus Saccharibacteria bacterium, assembly GCA_963797185.1. Classification (GTDB taxonomy): domain Bacteria; phylum Patescibacteriota; class Saccharimonadia; order Saccharimonadales; family UBA4665; genus CAWCON01. The sequence continues at coordinate 180,721 of CAWCON010000001.1, read as the reverse complement.
ATAATAGTATCAATGGTTATGCAATCATTGAAGCAGATAGTATTGACAATGTTACGAGTTTGGCGCAAACGGCGCCTCAAGTTATGCCAGAATACGGATGTGCAAAAGCGGAAGTTAGGCCATTAAACCCACTGGTTAATAACTAATTAAAGCATTAAGAACTTAAGCGTTATGGAGGGCCATCGTGGAAGCTGTAGCAACTAAACTTGCAGCAAATCCTTGCTATATTTTTCCCATACAGCACGAAATGACGGACTAAATAAGCTTGGATGTTCTTCCAGTGCCTTGGTTAGCTCATTGTGAGTCAATAGTTGTAAGCTTTCAATATCAGTATGGCTAAAATCGTCAGGTATGGGATGCACGGCATAATAAACACTCATGTATTTCTGATGCCCATCGTTAAGCACCTGAAAATACTCTCCAAGTTTTATTGACGAAACATCTCTCAAATAAAGTTCATTTTCAAGTGACCGCAAACTAGCTTCAACTGATGTTTCCTCATGCCTCCTGATAGTGGCGACAGTACACCCAAGTGAGCCACTGCATAAATTGGGTAAGTCCTTGCGATCTGGAACTTTACTTAGCACTATTCTCTTATCAGGAGTAACCAAAATCGTGAAAATAGTATGGTATAGGTCTGTTTCTTTTTGAATATCCCGTCTTTTCTTAACGCCAATCACAGAACCATCTTTGTCAACTAGGTCAACTAAATGTAATGCGTGTTCCATAAGTACTTATGATAACAAAAAGAGTCTCAAAAGACTCCTGAGTGTGTGGTAACTCTTTACCATTTTGGAGGGCCCAGTGGGGCTCGAACCCACGACACCCTGCTTAAAAGGCAGGTGCTCTAACCGGCTGAGCTATGGGCCCGATTTTGTGTATGGTTATTATGATACCGAAATAACACCTTACATTATCCGTAAAATATATAAAATGTCAACGTCTGCCTATTGCAACCTCAACGACGTTTTGATTCACGACCGTGTTCACTATGACGAGAACCGTGATGTTGAATCCAAAGAAATAATAGGCTGACGAGAGCACCTACTCCCACAATTAATGTTTGTGCATTCAGAAATTGGTGCCATATGGTTGATTTCTCAAGAGTCATTTGCATGCTCTTTGACAACAATGGCTCGACCAAGAGAGCAGTGAACGTACCTACTGCTATCGCCGGAATAATATTGAGAATGAGGCGAGTACCACGAACACTATGAAACATAAAAAGAGCCGTTAAGATCGCAGGCACAAACAGCAACGCTATTTTTATCGTACTAGTGCTGAGCTGCGTAGAGTGTGAAGAAAAAATAGCTATTAACGATGTTGCATCACTGCCAACATATTGAACCAACACCTCTCCAACACATAAGCTCATAAAAAGTATGGCGGCATTGACCCGTAAAAGCATTACAAGTGCTATGGGCGCCAATATTATAAAGCCCAGAATAATAAGAGGATTCATGTTTTTTACTATAGCATGAGCATCTTAGAAATAGACTGTTTGTCCAATGTTTATGCCAGCGACTTTAGCTTGACCTGCATTTAGTTCTATAACGTATTGGGCTGGTTGAGTGGGGCAGAATACTTCAGGATATGTATCGGGTGAGACATTTGCCTCGATATAAACAACACTTTTATGTACACCTAACCATATTATATCAATCGGGAAATGCATGTCCTTCATCCAAAAACACCGCGTTGCGGCAGAATTAAACGGGAACACCATGCCATCATTAATCTTGAGAGAAGGACGATCGCCTAACCCTTTCATTTGAGTCGTAGGTGTTGACGCTACCAGTAGCGTATATGCATGACCGTTGATGTGCATTTGGTCAGTCGGTACCCTGACACCAAGCCAGTACCAAAAACCACCCATTAATAATAAAAGAAATAAAAATCCAACAATGAAGTAAGATATTTTCTTTTTAGGCACCCACTCGGTCTTTTCTTTGTTTGCCTTTAGCATTTTGCTCAACATAATCTATGATGTGATTAGCAACATTATGCCCTGTTACCGTTTCAATCCTAAATCCTGGGCTACAATTCACTTCAAGTACAAGAGGACCACGCTCAGATCGTACTATATCAACACCGCAAATAGACAGCCCCATAGCTTTTGCGGCCCGTTGGGCGGTCTTATACTCTTCGTCAGTGAGTTTTATAGCTTTCCCCTCACCTCCTTGGTGAAGGTTCGAACGAAAGTCATCATCAAGACTCTGCCGTTTCATACTGGCAACTACTTTGCCGTTAACGACAAATGCTCTGATATCACTTCCGGCACTCTCAGCAATATATTCCTGAACGAGAAAGCTCACGCCTTCTACATAAAATGCCTGCATTACGGCGATCGCAGCCTTACGGGTTTCAGCTAATACCACTCCCTTACCGTGAGTCCCGCGGGCAACTTTAATAATAACCGGCGCGCCACCAACTTGATCTAGAACATCCTCTAAATCAGCTGTTTCCCTAGCAAAGACCGTCTTAGGAATACCAACGCCTGCTTTCGCCAAAAGTTGCATAGAACGTAACTTGTCGCGAGAGCGAACCAAAGCTATCGAGCTGGTAGTTGTAAAGACATTTTGCGTCTCAAATTGACGGACAATAGCTGATCCGTAAAATGTTAGGCTTGAGGCAATCCTAGGAATGATCACATCGACATCCGATAAATTATTACCTTCGTAACGAACGAGCGGAATCCCCTTCTCGACTGTTATATAGCACTGAGCATAATTAACCACACGTACTTCGTGCCCTCGGCTTTGTGCTTCCTGTTTTAAACGCTTAGTAGAGTAATTTCCCGGACCTTTTGATAGGATTATGATTCTCATTATGACTCCTCGGATTGACGTTGCTTAGACTCAACATGCTTATATTGCTTCTTCAAAAATACTTGGCCTTGCTTTACATCAATCAGAAACTTACCTCTTAAGACATTGCGGCCAACCAACACAGGATACGTCTGCCGCGCTCTATTGGCAAGCGTAAATGAGGCACGTATTTTCCTGTCTTCAATAACAATCGATAATTTAGTGACATAACGTGGCTCAACAGCTCCAATCGAACTAATGATCCTTCTTACTTCGTATTGGCTGGTAGTAATAACATCGCCGGTATAAAACTCACTGTGCTTATCAAAAAGAACAAACTCAAGTTGCCCATTTACTTCTTTGACTTGCGAAGCCCAGATTGAAGACGTCTTCGCGCCAGTATCGATACGCGCCGGAATATTAGCAATTCCCAGCACGGGGAAATTTACTAGTTCGGCGTGTCCTATGGTAACAAGTATCTTCTTCATACTACTTACTGGTCTTTCTGCTAATTATATTTTTGCCATGCAATACCTATAACTTCAGATACATCATTATACAATTTATAGGTGTTTATGTCAACATTGCTTCCCCCTGGAAAGTTCTGGCTCCATATCTTATCAATTACTACAGTACCGCTAAAAATAGACTATTTTAGTGATGTGCAACTCGTATATAGGCAACAATTATCACAGCTGCAATAATTACCACCAGCAGAACAACCAAAGGAATGAAACCGGATTCATCAGGTAGATTCTTCTTCATATGGTGCTTATTATAGCCGTTAATTGCTTATGTATAAAATACTTGTCATAGTAAGAAGTTTATGTTATAATGTAGCTCATGACAATCGTTAGCCCAGAAGCCCATATTCAACCTAGTGACGAGCCAACCTATGTTCGGCCCGATATGCCTGGTGTAGAGTCCGATGAGCAAGTAAATGAGCGTCTTCGTCAGTTTATAGAGACGTTTGCGCCAGAAGTTGCAATTAATCCATCTTCACCCGAATCTCGCTTATTCATCGGTATGGCTGCCGTCATGGTCAGCCAAGAGGTAACGATCCAACAACAAACTGAAACTATTCAAGATCAAGAACAAGAAATTGTGCGACTTCACCATGCGACGACTCACGATAAACTCACCGGCCTGCTTAATAAAGAGGCGATGGATAACCATATGCTGAGCAAAATGGAAGAAGGGCAAGCTTTTATGGGAATCTTCATTGACGTCGATAACTTTAAAGGGGTCAATGACAAGAATAGTCATGATATAGGCGACGCTTTGCTTGAGGGTATCGGCCAGGCCTTGAAGAGAAAATCTGATGTACTCAGCGAATCTGCTCGTATCGGTGGAGATGAGTTCTTTATCATAACAGACCTCAAGACCTCAGCCAGTGACGAAGAAGAGCACAGCCAATCAACTAGGGACGAAAAAAGAACACTCGACATTGCAGAACAGGTAGAAAAAGAGAAGGCCTATCTGCATGAAAGATACGACGCTGTTGCCGCTAAGCTGAAAGAAGAGCTAGGCATTACTGTTGACTTTGGTTTCTCTATTGGTATAGCGGTCTGGCTACCTGGTCAACCGCATGATGTTAAAGTGGTCAGAAAAGCAGCTGACTTGTTAATGTATCAAGACAAAGAAGAACGAAAAGATGAGGCACGCAAAGCCGGCGTATTTACTGAAAATAGTAGATAGAATCTGTTATTTTGTCCAGAAACCCTTAGGGATGCTCCTTATAAAATTCCTCGAGTAACTCTTTTTGTTTTCGGCTCAGTTTAGTTGGTGTATCGACAATAATCGTAACAATGTGAGCACCTCGAGAATTACTGCGCAGATGTGGTACTCCATGACCAGACAACTTGAAGTCTGAATTCGACTGTGTACCAGCTGGAATTTTCATTCGAACTTTACCGTCAACCGTATCAACGTCGATTTCAACTCCAAGAGCTGCACCTACCATATCAACATGCTCTTCACTTAAGATTAAATCGCCTTCTCTCGTAAATTTCTTGTCGGACTTAACGCGCACATTGACATACAGATCACCTTTTGGCCCATTAGCCACGGCTTCGCCATGTTCGCGCAGCCGGATTGTGGCTCCGTCATCAATTCCAGCCGGGATTTTTAGTGAAACATCTTGAGTCTTCCTCTGTGTCCCAGTGCCATGGCAAACCGAGCAAACTTTTTCGGGCACTTTACCGCTACCGCGACAGGTCGGACATATACTGGCCTGTTGGATGTTGCCAAAAATCGTACGCGTAACACTCACCACTTGTCCGGAACCATGACAGGTTTCACAGGTCTTTAGCTGGTAGCCCGGTTCAGCTGTTGTTCCTTTGCAGTGAGGGCAGGTATCTTCGAGATTAAGGTGCAATGTAACATCGGTACCGAAAACTGCTTGTTGAAAGGTAATCTCAACCCGACTCTCAATATCGCGCCCATGGCTTTGCTGGCGCTGCGATCGCTGACCGCCCCCACCAAAGAAACTTTCGAATATGTCACCAAGACCAAGATCACCAAAGTCAAAGTTAACACTTTGGCCCTGACCACCACCAAAGCCGCCAAACGGATTTCCATCACTAGCAGCGGAACTGCCGACACCAGCATGTCCGAATTGATCGTAGCGTTTACGTTTGTCGGTATCCTTTAGAACCTCATACGCCTCATTGAGCTCTTTGAATTTAGCCTCATCGCCACCGCGATCAGGGTGATGCTCGACAGCCAGTCGACGAAAGGCTTTTTTTATTTCGTCGGCACTCGCGGTCTTGCTTACTCCGAGTACTTCATAGTAGTCACGCTTCGTTGGCATTGAATGCTCTCTCCAACCACATCGCGGCAGCTGGGGAAACGTGGGTATTTGGTGTGGTGTGGTACTTTACTGGCTGGGATTGATGAATAGTTGCAATGACATCAAGAACCAGTTGCTGTTTGTGTGGGAGCGTTTGCAAAATGAGATGAACAGCGCTAGTTTCCTTGTTGGTGTGCTTCCAACCAGAGTGATGGTAAACGGGCAAAAACTCAACATTGGCAATTAAGTCTTTTGCGAACAATTGGTCAACCACGTCTTGGGCTATCTGCCAACCGCTGCAACTTACTACTAATTCGATGCACTTGTCTGTAATCATTCTGCTTCTTAACTTACTCTAAGCAACGGATGCCTTAAGCTCTATTTACTTTTCTTATCGTCCTTGTCGACAACTTCACCCTCAATTGGTGTGTCTTTGTCTTCTTTAGTATCAGCCTCAGATGATTCCGCCTCTTCTGTTGACGCTGATTCGGTTTGAGCGGATTCGTACATTTTAGCACCGATCGGCATAAGCTTATCGCTTAATTCTTTACCGGCCTTTTCGAGTTCGTCTTTGTTGGCCTTTTCGTCTCCGGCAGTTTTCTTGGCAACATCAATAGCTTCGTTAAGCGTCTTCATATCTTCGTCACTTAACTTCTTCTCATGATCTTTGCGCAATTTTTCAGCCTGATAAATTGCACTGTCCAGTAAGTTACGAGCCTCGATTGCTTCTCGTTTTTGCTTGTCTTCCTCAGCGTGCGCTTCAGCGTCTTTAGCCATCTTTTCAACTTCTGTTTTCTCAAGATTGCCACTGCCTTGGATAGTAATACTCTGTTCCTTGCCGGTACCTTTGTCTTTAGCGGTAACATTCAGGATGCCGTTAGCATCAATGTTAAAAGTAACTTCAATTTGCGGAACTCCGCGAGGGGCAGGAGGAATACCGTCAAGGATAAAACGACCCAGCGACTTATTGTCAGTCGCCATTTCTCGTTCACCCTGCAGAACATGCACTTCAACTTGAGGCTGGTTGTCGGCGGCAGTAGAGAAAACTTCACTTTTACTGGTTGGGATTGTGGTATTTCGTTCAATCAGTTTAGTCATGATGCCACCCATAGTTTCAATACCAAGACTAAGCGGCGTAACGTCTAATAGCAGAACGTCTTTTACGTCACCTTGAAGTACGCCGGCTTGAATGGCAGCACCCACAGCTACAACTTCGTCAGGGTTCACACCCTTCATTGGATCTTTGCCAAAGATTTGCTTGACCTTTTCTTGCACGGCTGGCATGCGAGTCATACCTCCAACCAAAACAACCGCATCAATATCACTGGCTTTTAATCCAGCATCCTTTAGGGCTTTCTCACAAGGGGACTGTGTTTTATCGATGAGGTCCGTTACTAATTGTTCAAGTTTAGCTCGTGTTAATTTGTGTTCAAAGTGCTTAGGCCCATCCGCGTCTGCCGTTAGGAAGGGAAGGTTGATATCAATTTCGTTCGTAGTACTAAGCTCAATTTTAGCCTTCTCAGCTTCATCACGAATTCGTTGCATAGCTGCTCGGTCATCAGACAAGTCAATACCCTGCTCTTTTTTGAATTCTTCGATTAGGTAATTAACGATCGCCCGGTCAAAGTCAGCACCGCCTAAGTGTGTGTCACCATTGGTCGACTTAACTTCAAAAACACCGTCACCCAATTCTAGAATCGAGACGTCGAACGTACCACCACCGAGGTCGTAAACAGCAATTTTCTCATCTTTACTATCACTTTTATCAAGTCCGTACGCTAAGGCTGCAGCCGTCGGCTCATTGATAATTCGCTTGACTTCCAAGCCGGCGATTTTGCCAGCGTCTTTAGTCGCTTGCCTTTGTGAATCGTCAAAATATGCAGGGACCGTAATGACCGCTTCACCAACTGGTTCACCGAGAAATGCCTCGGCATCTGCCTTAAGCTTACCGAGAATCATGGCGCTGATTTCTTCTGGGCTATATTCTTTATCGCCCATTTTTACTTTTACGCCTTGTCCGCTCTTAACAATCTCGTAGCCCATTAATTTTAGATCACGCTGGACTTCTTTATCTTCCCATCGACGACCAATGAGTCGTTTAACTTCATAGATAGTATTACGGGAATTAGTTACTTGTTGGCGCCGGGCAACTTGTCCGACAAGACGTTCGCCGTTCTTATTAACCGCTACTACACTCGGTGTAGTGCGGGCTCCTTCTGAATTGGCAATAATTTCTGGCTTGCCACTTTGCATAACAGCCATAGCCGAATTCGTTGTACCAAGATCAATACCGATAATTTTACTCATATTCTACTCCTTCTTACTATTAGTATTAGTGGGTGCAGGCTGCATCGTAACTTTGACAGTGGCATGTCGAATAACTTCGTCGCCCAGCGTATAACCAGCCTGCAGTTCATCGCTGACTACTTCATACGTGCCATCACCGTCTTCCATCACAGCCGCTTCGTGATAGCGCGGATCAAACGGTTCACCAACTGTCTTAATCCTTTCGATACCAAGATCCGCGAGCACCTTCTCAAATTGCTTTAATATACTGGCGATACCTTTGACGTATTCGTCGCTCTCAAGTTCTTTGGGTATATGCTTGAAGGCTCGTTGTAAATTGTCGATAACCGGCAAAAACTCGCGTACCACTAAGGCTTTATAAACGGAAGCCATCTTAATGCGTTCTTCCTCTGAGCGGCGTCTGACATTCATGGCGTCTGCCCGTTCACGCTGCAACGCCTCGGTTAACATAACAACCTGCTGTTGCAGATCATTAGAATCTGTTTTCGGTAAGGATGACTTCTTTGGCATTATAATACCTCCTCTAATGCTTCACCGGCGTGGCGAACCAATAACATGACGTCCCGGTAACTCTGACGAGTCGGGCCAAGTACACCAATATAACTATGGTCCGAAAATGGACTCTGGAAGCGACTAATGATAAGTGAGCAGCCGGCACTGCGGCCAATTGGATTTTCGCGCCCGATGTAAACATTCAACGGTTTATTAGGAGCAGCTTCATGAAGCCATGGTTCAAGGTTGTCAAGCAACCTAGCAACTTGCTGCACATGGACAGCGCTGACAAATTCCGGTTGACCAAATAGGTTTGATAAACCGCTCATATACAGCTGATTGCCAATCGTAGCCAATCCTAAGTTATGAGTTAGTTCAACTAAAGTATCCACCGCGTTGCGGATCGTTCGTTCTGGTAATGCCCCATTCTCAACTCTAGCGCTGAGCGCTCGTTCGCTGCGTCGGTCGGTACCAGTCTCTTCTTCAGCGGCGAGGCCGTTAACATAATAGCGGTAGCCCTTGTCAGTCGGTACACGACCCGAACTAGTATGAGGTTGCATGATAAAACCCAACCGTTCCAGGTCGGCCATTTCAGCACGAATAGTCGCCGAGCTGACATTAAAAACCTTGGCCAGCAAACTGCTGCCGACCGGGCTTGCCACTTCCGCGTACTGTTCAATGATGGCACTTAAAATCTGTTGTTGTCTATTGGTCATAATGTAAGCCTTGCACTCCTCTACTGACAGTGCTAGTTCCTGCTAATATGATAAATATCTAGCACTCATATGTCAAGAGTGCTAAGTCGCTGTAGTCTGGTTTTCTAGGAATCCACTTAATTGCTCATAAAGCTCCTGAGCTAATTCTCGATCAACCCCTCGAGCCGAATCAGATAATTGCTCACCATGGGCCAGCTGATTAATCTGTTGAGCTGCTTGCAATAAGTTATCGTTGACAACAAAACTATAAAACGATTCTTGCAAGGCATCTTTGAATTCCTTTTGGGCGCTGAGGAGACGACGGTGTTGCTCAGTTACCGACATACTGCCCCGGTCCTTCAATCGGCGCAACCACTCATTAAAGTTCGGTGGCAAAACAAAAATAATCAGAGCATCCGGTTTCAACTGGTATATTCGGCGCGCACCGGCAATTTCAGTATCAGTAATAGCTATTTTCTGTGCAGTGACAGCCTTCTCGACTTCACGCATGCTGATGCCGGAAACCTGTTGGTTGTGAATCAAAGCCGCTTCCAAGAAACTGCCCCCCTTCAACTCGTCAAGCATTTCTTCTTCAGATTTGAACCAGTATTCCTTGCCATTTTGCTCCATGACACCATTATTAAGTCGTGGCTTCCTGGTTGTGTCAGAAATAATGTAATGGTAGTCACCAGTTTTTATAAGTTCTTTGATCAAAGTATTACGACCGGTTGAAGTCGGTGCAACCAATAAAACCAACTTCACGGTATCTAATGTTGCCTTGGTTTGATCCGATATTTGATAAGTATCAAGAAGTTGCTGAAACTCACTTAGGTGTTCAAGTCTGTTTTCCATATCCTATTTTATACAAAGCAAGTAATAAAACACTATAATTAGCGTAATTTGACAACATGCTCATGCCCAGCTGCGTGTGTGTCGACGCTTGCTGTAGCCGTGGCTGGTGATAGAAGAGACGGTTTATGATGATGCCGAGACCGCTTCCGTTTAGCACGGTGTGCCAGGCCCGTAACGCTATGAACAGCGGCATGGGCTAGTACTTCGGTTGGCCGATGATGGACGGTTGAAGTTCGAAGCACCGAGACTTCTGGTTGCGAAACGGGAGCAACCGGTTTGGGAGGAGCCGCCGGAGAACTAGGAGCAGGTTTTGTACTTTGCGGGGCCTGATTGGCACTCAAATACCGTTCTCCCACAAAGCGCTCTACGCTATCACGATTAATAGCAAACTGAGCCCGACTATGCTCAATAATTGCTTGACTGTTATCGGCTGTTTGCGGCGGCAGATTGAGAGTAATAGCTGAAAATGCCTGAATTTTCTCACCTTCGATCGTCATACTGATAACAAAGTGACGGTTATGCATATGGATCAAATCAAAATCAGTAAATTTCGGCTCAAAGTATCGGGTCATTGTCGTTGCGTCATCGGCACTCATACGAAAAGCAATAATCGAGCCGACATTCCCGAATACCGCATCTTTTACCTGAGGCAAGATTTGAGCAATATACTGGTTAGCAACTGTCAGATTCAATCCATACTTACGAGCTTCGCTCAAGATAGTTGCAAACGAATCAGTCGCAAAGTTTTGAAATTCGTCAACGTAGAGATAAAAAGGAGTACGTTGATCGCCAGCAATATCGGCACGACTCATAGCTGCCAGCTGAATCTTGGTTACCAGCAATGCTCCGAGGAGAGCGGCATTATCTTCACCGACCAACCCTCGACTTAGATTAACAATCAGTATTTTATGTTCGTCCATAATTTGACGGATATTAAAACTACTCTTGGGTTGGCCGATAATATTACGCACCAACGGGTTGGCCGTGAAAGCTCCGACTTTGTTCAGTACAGGCGCAACGGCTTCAGCGGCAAACTTGTCATTCCAACTAGCAAATTCAACGGTCCAAAAATTACGAACTACTGGATCCTCGACATATTTGAGTACTTCTAATCGAAATTTCTTTTCGGTCAAGATTCTCGTAATATCAAGCATCGTCGCCTGCGGATAATCAAGCAGCGCCAGAATACTGTATCGAAGGATATACTCCAGCCGTGGCCCCCATGATTCGAACATCCGCTTGAGTACACCAATCAACTCTGAGCATGTATGGGTTCGCAGTTTCGGATCATAAACCTCCATCGGATTAAAGGCAATCGGATAATCAGTATCGGCCGGATTGAAGTAAATAACATCTTTGATCCGCTCAGGCGGTATGCGTCTCAGTACGTTAACGGCGTAATCGCCGTGTGGATCGACAACAGCAAAGCCATAAGGACTATATATATCCGATATGGTTAACAGCTCGAGCAGGGCGGACTTACCTACACCAGTCTGTCCGATAATATAAAGGTGTCTTCCCCGATCACCTCGTGGCATACCAAACATAGTATTGTGTCCACGGAAGTTTGTTGCCGCAATCGGGCTAATCTCTTCCTGAAACTCACCCTCAACAATTGGCAGATTGGCAGGCGGTTCAGCAGTTTGTGATAACGCCCATAGAATATACGGTGTTTCAACGTTGGTGTGCGGCAAGTGATAAAGAGTGGCGATTTCTTCAATGTTACAAATAAAGCCGTGCCGATTATACTGCCGAGCTCGGTACAAAGCCTCTATATAGGGGTCATCACTAATTCGGTTTTGGCCAAAGCCATTGAGATACGTAGTATTAAATTGTTTATAACTAGCTACTATGGACTGCATCCGTAGTTTCGCTTCTCTATCATTAACATTGCCACGGTACACGATACGCACACAACTTTCAAAAGCAAGCTTTTGGCTTTTCTCTTCAGCACCAGTCACACGAATCGTTTCGTGATCGCTGAGCGCAACCGATTCAGTTTTGGTTTGCGGCGCCGACCAAAAGGCTGTTAGTAAGCCACTCGTTGTCGTCTTCGAGCGATTACGCATATTGTGAATATACCGTTCGTTATGCTTATGCCAGTTTTGAGGCGCGGGGCGAAGCACCAGTTGTATCCATGCTTCTTCGTCATTGGAAAACTTAGCGAGCGTCGCTGTAATAGCCGCCAATGGGTCAACCTCAAAACTCTGGAACGTTTTAATTGGTAGAGCATCGTTATTGATAAGTTTTAGTTCACTAACTAAGGTAACGCCGAAAGTCTGCTCTGTACTGAGGCTATAATCTTCGATCTCGGAGATGTGGACAGTCGGATATTGGGCATAAATCTGTTCTTCAACAAAACTCTTTAGATATTCGGGCACCCAGACATAGAAGCCAATCCGTCGCTTTAATACAGCAATTTCAAAGCTAACACGCTCTCGATGGACCGGATTTAATAATCCGGTACCCGGCATAGTCAACAGGCCGTGAAGGGAAGCAAACATTTGTTCCGCAGCCAATTCTTTTTGCTCATTAGCACGGGGTACTTGGAGCAATAAAACAACACCGGTTTCATTATGTCCGATATCTGGATTAGAAGTCGTGCTGCGAATTTTCATGATGCAATGGCCCTACCCCTTGTCATTGATACATTTATTGTTGCATTAATTTGCAACAAAATATAGAGTCAGCAAGCAAGTACTGCGTTATACCGTCTAATACAACGAGGCTGTCTTGGGCATAACAGAACCCTCGAAAATCTTTTTAACCTCGTCAGCATCAACGGTTTCCTGTTCAAGCAATTTAGTTTTCAGCTTATCAAGCTGTTCTCGGTTAGACTTAATAACCGCTCTGGCACGATTAGCAGCTTCGGTTATAAGAGCTTCGACTTCATCATCGATAACTTTGGCGGTTTCATCAGAATACTCACGTTCATGCACCAATCGCTCGATCATCATGCCCTCATCAATATGGAAGACTTGATCACGTAACTTCTTGCCCATCCCCTGGTTAATAATCATATCCCGAGCTAGTTCCGCGGCTTTTTGTAAGTCACTGCCAGCTCCAGTCGTTACCCGGTCAGGTCCATAAATAATTTCTTCGGCAATACGACCGCCTAGCATTCGTGCTAATACGTCCTTGTATTCGATAATCGAGTGATAGCTTTTGTCTTCTGGCGGGATAAACCACGTAACACCACCGGTACCACCACGAGGAATAATAGTTACTTTGTGAACTACATCGCTATCTGGCAGTACATGACCAACAATGGCATGGCCAGATTCGTGATAAGCAGTTAATTCTTTTTCCTTATCACTCATAACTTTGCTTTTACGCTCTGGCCCAATGGCAACTTTTTCAAATGCTTCAGTTACATCTTGGTTGCTAATTTTGTCATGATTCAACCGAGCGGCAATGATTGCTGCTTCATTAGCAATATTAGCCAGGTCAGCTCCCGAAGAACCGGCGGACTTTGCTGCCAGTGAATCAAGATCAACATCCTTGCTTGTCGGCTTGTCGGTAAAGTGAACTCTCAGTATTGCTTCCCTGTCTTTTCGGTCAGGCAGATCGATATTAACCCGGCGATCAAATCGTCCAGGACGCAGCAAAGCGGGATCAAGTACATCAGCTCGGTTAGTAGCTGCCATAACGATAACATTCTGACCTTGTTCAAAACCATCCATCTCAACCAATATCTGATTCAAAGTTTGTTCCCGTTCATCATGACCTCCACCCATACCAGAGCCACGGCGACGGCCAACGGCATCAATTTCATCAATAAAGATAATGCATGGCGAGTTCTTTTTGGCTTTAGCAAATAGATCTCTCACACGCGAGGCGCCTACACCAACAAACATCTCAACGAATTCGGAACCGGATATACTAAAGAATGGAACATTTGCCTCTCCGGCTACTGCCCGAGCAAGCATCGTTTTACCAGTACCGGGAGGACCAACCAAAAGAACCCCTTTTGGTATTCGGGCACCAACCGCCGCAAACTTCTTAGGAAACTTCAAAAATTCAACAATTTCTTCAAGATCTTGTTTGGCTTCCATGCTACCCGCGACATCTTTAAAGCTTACTTTGTCCTTTTCATTGCCATATAACCGGGCACGACTTTTGCCAAAACTGAGCGCTTGGTTCCCCTGCCCTTGAGCGCTTCTGAGCATAAAGAAAAACAACAGTCCGATAATAACAACTGGTAGAACATATTCGAGTCCTAATTGGAGTACTGTTGAACTGGTGCTTGAAACAGGCTCATACTGAACAGTGACTTTTGATAAATCAAAGCCCTGCTCTTTCAAACTTGAATTCGGATCATCGTACGATTTTAAGGTCGCTTGACTCTGACCTTTCAGTGTAATATCAAGCTCGTTACTATTATCAACCACTATCTTTTGGTACTTACTGGAATTTGCCGCAGTAATCGCCTGAGTAAGAGGAATCTCCTTCAAACTACTCGGTTGGCCATACGCGGCAAAGATAATAAGTGCCACCAATACCAGCAGGGCAATAAAGCCGGCATTCTTAAAACTTCTTTTTCCATTACTGGAATTTCTTGAACTGGGTCGAAAAGGTTTGTTATCCATTAGACAATATTATACAAAACTCTCTTAGTTTTAACTAGCGGTCACGTGTTACGAGTGCTAAATCTTTGCGATTTACCCTGATGTAGTGAGTTGCACTGAGGTCAACTCGCTTCCCTGGAGACAAAGTTTTTGCCGCCACTACTACCTGTTCTATTCGTCGCTGAGTGATGTTGGATAGCCCTGCACTTCTAAGCCAAAGCACCAATATATCCTTAGCAACAGAATGTGGCAAGGATATAAACCAACCACGATCGAGTTTATTATACGCTATCTCGGCAGGAAACGCCTGAACAATTAACTGATCGATTGTGTCATTGAGTTTGCTGGTGCCTTCAATGATGGCCAGCAGTTGTTGACGAGCAGCTGGCGTCATCTTTGGGACAATGTTGTGACGAATATAGTTTCGTAGATACTTCTCTTCCTGGTTGGTACTGTCTTCACGCCATTCTAGCTCATGCAGTTTGGCATACCGTACAAGCTGCGACTTCTCAAGTTGGAGCAACGGACGTTTTAACGATGCGCCTGAGCGAAGAGATGTTAATCCGTGACGACCTGTCCCCCGCATAATATTAATGATGGCCGTTTCAATCATATCGTCTTGATGGTGAGCAGTAACCACAGCATCAGCGTTCTTTTCTTGCCTCACGGAGTTAAGAAATTTGTAGCGCGCCTGACGAGCAAGCGCTTCGCTAGCATTTTCTCCTAATTGACCTTCACTATATACGAATGGTAAACCGTAAGCAGCGGCCAATTCCTGTACAAATAAACGATCCTGTCTGGAATCCGATCGAATACCATGATCAAAATGAGCGACTGTCAGTTCAAGCTTTGGTATGGAGCGCAACAAATCAAGCAGCACTACCGAATCAACTCCACCACTAACGGCGACTACATACCTACCTGGTTCAACTACTATTTTCATAATTCTACTATCTTAGTGTATACGGTGTAGCCACGCTAGAAAAAAGAGGGAAAATATGATACGATTCTGGGTACTCTACCGACGTTAAAAAAACTTTAGAACTATACACATAAAGTTGGATAGAGCGCCTTTTTCGATTAAAGTAACGAATAGGCATGGTGGCGTAGCTCAGTTGGTTAGAGCGCGGGACTCATAAGCCCGAGGTCGCAGGTTCGATCCCTGCCGCCGCTACCATTAATCCCTCAGAATTGTAATTAATTTGATTATATGTTATCGTATCGCTAATGAACACCCTGGAGAGACCAGTCATTAGCTCCAAAAGCGCTCATAGGAGAATAGCCGTAGCCGCTATTGCTGGATATTACATTAACGAGACCGCAAGCAGACAAGGACCTAGAAAAGTTGTTAATAAAATAGCGGAACTAGTCGTTAATAAATCAGCGCAGCCCAAAACAGAGCTTAGCGAATCATTCGCGCATACATATAAAGAGCGATTGCAAAAAACTGAGTACTGGCACGGTACCGGTAGGCGGCAATATGATGAAAAAGGCAATGTTGTCGATATATTAGAAAGCATCTTAAAGACCGGCGGGTTAGTAACCCATGAGGACAGTTTTGACCCGATAGCCGGAACCATGAGAACCATATCTTTAGCTAAATCAAGAATGTATGCTCGTTCTTATGCTGACATACATGGAGCCGGTAAATATGAAACAGAACGACACGGTTCATCCACTTTCTGGGCTCAATACTTTATAGGCAGTTGCGCTACAGAAGCGATTATGGAAGTAAGACCATGGACCAAAGAAGGCCGATTGAAGGCCGATGCAATTAGAGCTATGGAGTTACCGAATTGGGGAGCTAAAGTTAACTCAGCAATAAAAGGGTGGTTAACTCCTTTCTTTGTTGGAAGCGACATCTCCAACAACTATCCCATCCTCGTTGGTTTAGATGGTGAATCTGCAAAAAGAACTCATATGTCCAAAGCTCTTTCACTGCATGAGCTAAGAACATCTAACAACATCGGCCTGGAACATATAACTCATATCGAAGTACCTCGAGCCAACCTGCAAGAGACAGAACTACTGATAGCAAGTTATGGTCACTCAATGTCCGTAATACCCATAGAAGACGCTGAAGTATACGCATCTCACCAACCCTTTACTGAACTTACTCGCCCAATAACTGCGTAGGCTACAATGTCTGCTAAACTATTCTCGTTCTAACAAGTTCATAGATAATTTGGATCTGTTACTTTTTTTGTTTATGACTCTTGTCGCGGTTAAACTTAGTATAGCCAATGTCGACAATAACCATGTTAACGAATGCTACCGTCGCAACGGTCAACGTAATCATATCAACTCGCGATACTCCAGCTGGTTGGCCACATTCTTGAGCATCCGCTTTCCCGGTTAAGCCACCGCATAGTTCCAGACTGGCATTTGCTGAAGCAGGAGGAAACAGGTCGTAATAGATCTTACTCAGATTAAACCCTGCCACAAAAATTAAAATTACACTGGCTGCTACAAGCAACTGTCTGAGGTTTGTACGTTTTGGCCGATGCAGTAAGCTTCTCAAGATGAAGATAATATCTATGACAAGTGCCGTACTGATACTAAATAGCACTACGCTGTCCCATGGCACGTCAGCTCCAGCGCAAACAGAGCCACCATTGGCGCATAATCGAAACATATCAACAAGAGTAGGGTGAGGCCAATTACTAATGTATGCTGCCTCAAAACTTCGATGAGCCTGATAGAAACTTACGGCCATAACAATTACTGCCAATAAGGTAAGCAGCATCAGCCACTTCTTAGCTTTCATATAGTCATACTAGCATAACCAAAAACAACTATTTGAGTTAACAAAGAAGCAGCGTAGTTAGGTAAAGAGACCAGACTTCTATTTAATGGCTAACCGTGTTAAGATCGACACCAAAATGCGTCTCAGCAGTATTAATGAAGGTGTTTTTGTCAGTAATGATAGCCTGGGGCGGCAATTGTTGAGATCGAGTGTTCAAACCATGCATTCGTTTAACGGCCGTTCCAATTGCTAATAATTCTATTAGATCTCCTCCTATTTGATAAAGATATGTCTTTATGCCAAGTACATCATCAGCATTAACGGCAGCCGCTTGTTTTTGTAGCTTATTAATTGACGTTTCTCGGGCACCATAAATCATTTGAGTCAGAGAGTTGATTTCGCCGTGAACCATCCCCTTGAGCGCTGAAGATATACCACCTACAACACCAAGCGAATAAACCGACGTGCCAAGCACTAATTCAACCGGCATATAACCCAGTTTTGTAATATTCCATGTCTCTTCGGCTGTTAAATCGCTAGTAATTACACCGCCCGGTTTAACCTCGTTCGCTAACGGGAATTGAGAAGCGGTACCAATCATAACCATTTCCTGGATACCACTTGTTCCATAAGGTAGAATCGTTGTCTCAATGCCAATAACTGCGTTGGCATTAACAGATTGAGCTTCTTTGGTAATACGTTGCAATGCTAAGTTACGAGTCGTATTAAAGATATCGCTATAAGCATGGACCTCGCCTTTGCCAAGCTGTCTAAGATTACCTAGGATATGGCCGCCGATACCAATTGAATAGGCAACATTACCAAAAACGAAAGATACAGGTTGATAGCCAGCATCAACCTGACAAAAAAGTTCCTGAGCATCAGCAGAAGTCGTAAAAGAACCGGCAGTAGTCGTTTCTGAGATGACAGCCGAGCCAATCGATAAGAATTCGACGTTATTACCATGAAAAACTAACTCATTAGTTACTCCGGTAACACCCTGGCCCGTGGATTGAGTCAATTCACCTTTGAGGCGGTCAAACGCTAGTCCACGTCCTTCTTGAATCATGTCCGTAAAGGCCTTTATCTCGCCACCAACAGCTGTTTTAACATCTGTTCGTAGTCCGCCCAAAATACCCATCGAGAAAACACTGTTACCAACAAGCAGTTGTCCTGGTCTCATGCCAAGGAGTGCCGCGCAATACATTTCATTGCCCGACAAACCACTACAAATTGTAGTGGTAGGCTGCGGGCTTGTTGTCGAGTCTTGTTCTCCGTCCATCGATTTCTACTCTATCATATAGAGTACACCAAAAACTATCCGATTCTTTGGACGGTTTTAGATTCGCACAACGATTGTCAGTTAGTTTCAGTGACTGACGAGGTTTTTGATTTCGTCATCAAGTGACAAAATTTTTGGGTTACTTGTAGTGACCAGCTCGTAGGCCAAGCCACTAGAATTGATTATGCTTTTCAACTTAAGACTCCCTTTTTTATTTTTGTTAATTTTTTTGCCACCCGTACCAAAATTGTACAGACTCTCACTCGTCTGGGCACATTGGTGGTTTTTTGTTTTAGCTTACGCTAAGCGTATTGTAGTATACCGGATCAACGATTGTAAATAGGAATTCGAGAAAATAATCCTAAATAATAAAACCAGTCCACCAGTTAACCCATAGTATAAATAAAGCGCCATTTAATAGACCAAGTCCGATCCACATTGTATTGGCCACAGTTTGCTTCTTCATTAAATACCCCACACCAATAGCAACCGGAAATACAACTGAGATATATCGCAGTACGCTAGCGGCGGCTGAGTTTCCAACAGCCAAAGTAATAAAGGTGAACACTACCGCGTAAGCAAGATAGCTCCATCGGAGTTTTCTCCAAACTGAAGCAATAATTGCCAGCTCCCCTAGTACAATAAGAGTTCTGAACTTTAGTAAATTATGAAACAGATAAGAAAATGGGTTACCCAAACTTACCGAACTCGCTAATTGTTGACTATGAACGTATGCAAAAACATCCTTGGTCCTGACCCAACTGTAAAGCATAAAACTGAGAACCCCCAGGACAGTGACAGAAATCGCTATAGCGGGTTTCGTATAACGTTTAACATTGCGCAACTTGAAGCCGTACTGTTGTAATGCTTCAGCCAGCAAAGGTATAACAATAAGAAAGCCCTCCGAACGAGTGAGGGCTAATAAGAACCCAAATAACCCAGCCATTATCCATCGTTGCGTCCGGGCAAAGTACAACGCTGTAACTGCCAACAACAAGAAGAATGACTCCGATAACGCTGCCGAAAAAATAAACGACGTCGGCAAAAGGATGACGATTGCGACTACTCTTCTTGCAAAACCATCATCCTCACCATCGAACCGAACCAATTTGTAGATTAAGTACAAGCTGGCCAGGAAACACAGATTACTGATCATCAGCAGACTATAGGGTATACTAATACGCATTAACAGATGCACTAGCTTACCTGCAATCGGGTAGAGTGGAAACCAGTGCAGCATGTAATAAGCACCCTTCCCGCCATGCTGCAGAGTTGGTTTTAGTGGGGACAATGAGAAGTTATATAAGCGTGCAAGATTCCCGTAATGGACAGAGTCCCACGGATACCACATTTGAATAGGCAGGTACTTACTGATTCGAACAGGATACGCCGTTAGCGAACTCGGCACATATTGATTAAAAACCCTGATACTAATATCACCAATAATTACATAGAGGATACGGCTAATCGCAAAAAGACTCGCGATATAAACCAGGATATTATGACGCAGCTTGGTAAGCTTCGGTTTCGGTGCTTTCATTCTCTGAAGAAACTTGTTCATCGCATCCTGTTTTAAGAAACACTGCTACAAGAACAATGATACTATGCCCGAGACATCAAACTACATACAGATTTTGAAGTATTCTTTACTCTATGAGGCAATTATAGCCCGAGCCTTCTCAAGATCTATTTCTTTCACTAGTTGTGAACCATCTACTGCTGTTGTCCCATACTCGTCAAACGTCTCTACTAATTCGCTGAGTGCCTCCCTTACAATACTTTGCGAGAGCTTAATCCTTGGCACATGGTATCGGGGTGGCCGCTCAACCCCATCCTCTAAGTTATTCCTATAAAAAGTGTACGGGGCGGTTGTGCACTGTTCGAAACAGTCCAGCAGATACGGCAAAGATCGCGCATCGCCGTCAGATTCAAGTAGCGTCCATAAAACTTGACCAACCAAGAACTCTCTCGACGCAAGCATAGTATCTTCATACTCTGGACTGTCTATAATAACTCGAGCTTCTGCTCTTATATCATCCACGAGTTTCTCATCAATACCTTTTGTTCGGGCAATATCGCTCATTGTATGAATTACCGCACTTTGAACTGAAGCAAGTAGTGAAACGGATGTCTGCTCAAGCTCGTCCCGATACGCATCCCTATCATCTTCAATTTCGGTCTCACTTGGCTGGTTCGCATTTTCTTCACGAAGTGCTCGACCTTCTAAGTAAGTGTCTCTCATCTGACTTAGAGACGTGAATTCTCCAAGCACCGTAAGTTTATTGCTATTCCATGCGAAATTATTGGGCTCGAAACGTTCCCACGTTTCCAAAGCAAATATATTATCCACTGCGTAGTGTGCCGGCTTCCTGCCATCACCAAGATCTAGCCGTATCAAAAAAGCGTCTTCGTCTGTATAAAAATCCTTCTCCTCAGAGTAAACCATGAAACTTCGTTCTGCCACGTTAAACCTCCTGATTAAAAATTAATCTTTAACCAGTCTATTTAAACTCTTTTTAAACAACCTTGCAAAAGTTACGAAGTTCTTACGTTTAACAATATGAATAAGGAGTCTATTGAGTTTTATCTAATGCGCGTTCTGAGTCGTATATTCGTAATATACATACTGGTATCAACATTTGGATGACCGCTCAAATAATTCATATGTCTATCAACAAACGGCATCTGATTATCGGGGTAAAGTGCGCTATTAGAGGTATAACTTGAGGCAGTATCGTACGTATTATCGGTCATCATACGCAAGAAATGCTCCTTCGCATCTTTCCCTGCTTCCGAATCAAAGAAAGCATTCCGTTTTATGGATGCAGGCATGACTAAGCCTTAACCTTTGACTGCTTAGGCTTTTTAATCTCTCTTTTTCCTTTATCCTTTGACATAGCAGCCTTTATAACTTAAGTTAATGTTCCGCTACAGGATGTTAGATTATAGCGAACTATCTACACATAATTATACGTCAGTATTTGACAATTGACTAATCTCATACTAAAACATATAATTCCTCAGTAGTCAGAATTTGAGATAGTGTACATGATTGGTCTAGCGCACTCGAATTGAAACCAACTCCTAGTCGAGTTCTCGCTTAACTTCTTGTACAAACTTTTTCCATGAATGCTGTGTAGTAAGTAACCCATGTGCGGCCGTATTCATAGCCTCGTAAGTTTCATAGGATTTTACAGCTTGCCGCAAAGCGTTAACATATTGCGAAATATTATCATGGGGTTTAATTAGAACCCCCGTCTTATTATTAATAAATTCTGATACGCCACCGACATCTGCCGCAATCACCGGGAGTCGTCCTGCGGTTGCTTCCAAGAGCACATTTGGCATACCTTCCCATGCCGAGGTTAATAGAAACAGGTGGTACTTTTCAAGCGGTAGACTATTAAGCCCGTTATCATAGGATCCGTGATAGACAATGCCATCCTGGCCTCTCAATTGAGTAGAATATTCGTCATTCGATACAACGGACGACCCATAGACATGGAACGCTACTGGGAGTTTTTCTCTTCGCGCTGCTTGGCATACCTTCACCATTATATCCGGTCTTTTTTGCGCATCCAGACGTCCTCCCCAGAGTACTTTCAATGGTTTAGACTGACTGAATCTTTGTGTTCGTTGGATTGGATCGCTCAATTTTCCACTGAACGGCTGATATATAACCTTGAATTTCTGTGCTGGAAAGTTATAGTCCTCAACAAGCTCTCGTATTACGTGTCGATTATCAGTAAAAACGTAGCTTATATACCGTTCAAACCCTTTCAAGAACTCTAGTACGTAATGTGACCGTTCTCCTTCGGGCGTATAATCAAAGCAAAACATGACAATATATAATTTAGAGTCTTGAGCAAGTTCTTTAGCCGATCGTGCAAACATCAAGTAACCATGGGCAGAGTTAACTAACATAATTTTTTTCGGCTTTAGATAAATTGTAAGTTTGAACAAATAGTCAACAGAAAGCTCTGCTCGTAAAGTTTTTAGCTGCGGTTCAATACTAATAAACTGCACACCACTTGGCAGGCGCTTTTTCCATGGATTATCATCTGATAACGTGGCTACGACCACAATTTTTGCACTCTTATTAATCGATTTAATAGCGTTTATGTAATTAATGATTTCTAAATCGCCACCGCCCCTTTTCAGCCATGGCACCAGAAACAAATAATCTATGCCGGTATCAAGATTATAAAAGTGTACGTTCTGTAGCGCAGCTAGTACTTCCTCATTATTAGTTTGACTAAAATCACTCGTCTTTTTGCGTAAGTTTTTTAAAATCTGCAAATCCAATATTCTTGAGGCACGCATAGCTCTATGATATCAAATAGTCTTAAAAGGCAGTGAAGTCAACTGTTTGAGGTACCAAAAGGTATTATCTAGACGTAGAATTAGGACTCGAACCTATACTTCGATTGACTTTTTGCTCAGTAAATTAGCTTGGCCCCCTATCCATATTCTGCCATCGATAAATTTACCTAGAATATTTGAAAGTTGTCCCATACTCTCGCCTTGTTCTATAAGATATGCATCTTGCTCTTTAAGTCTGCCATTCTCTTTAAGATAACAGAGCAAAGCCCCATTCGAAGTACCCGTTGCAGATTCCTCCTCAATTCCTACTAGTGGGGCAAAGTTACGAGCAATTGCTGCACATTCCTCACCTAATGCAAACACATGCAATCCAGTGACGCCATACTTTTTACTCAAGTTTGTAATTTCGCTAAAATCAGGACGCAAGTTTATGAGAACTTCTTTATTACTAACGGGCACTAGAAGATCTTTTAAGCCAGTAGATACAATTTGAGGTTGCAGGCTGTCCTCAAAATCAGCTTTGCTAGCATTTAATACTGGCATGATTTCTTCGTAACTTACTTGGCTGAAAAATTGGGGTTCCGTCTGCTGCATTAATACAGAGCCGTCATCGCTTATCATAATACATAATTTACCCGCCAATGTTTCCTGCGAATGCATTCCTCGTTCAACAAGACCTTTTTGGGATAATAGAGACCACGTGGCGATTGTTGCATGACCGCACAGATCTACTTCTTCAGTGGTCGTAAAGAACCGGACTTTATATGTAGCGTTTTCGCTTTGGCTGACAAATGCCGTCTCTGAGTAGGCCAACCCTTTTGCAATTGCTTGCATCTGATCATCTGAGAGTCCGTCAGCTTCAAGTACAACGCCAGCTTTATTACCACCCTTTCCATTGGCCGTAAAATGCGCTAACTATATATGCTTTTGTCATGGCTTAACTATATCAAATGGGTATCCAATACTAAAACCAAATAACAGGGGTGAAATAAAAAACAGTTCCGAATCATTTAGATTCTGGAACCACTTCGTATCTGTCAGCATGATTTGGTTGCGGGGGCAGGACTCGAACCTGCGACCTTGTGGTTATGAGCCACACGAGCTGCCGCTGCTCCACCCCGCGTTAATTGGTACTTCTATACTTGAAAGTCATGAATTGGAATGACTTATCTGCATAGTGATTTACGGTTTAACTTAACTAAAAGATTTTAGCAAACAGAGGTGGATATGTCAATCAGTCAGTGTTTTGACGGTGGAGAAAGTAATCCATCCAGTCTTCGAAATTACGCTCATAAGTTGATTGGTGTGCAGCTGGCTTTTCAATTGGCGTATTTTGGCTGGGTATTACCGCCAACGCTGCCATAGCGACGTTCGTCGGTACCAATAACTCTGTCTCACCGGCATCCCCAAGACCTAATTCCTGTCGGGCTGATAGTTCTACGTATTGGTTGGTGTTGAAGTAGTTATTTTGTAACTCTAAATTATCATTCTCGAGTTGCTGTAATTGGTTCTGTTGCTGAAAGGTGGCTACTTGCTTTTGCAATTCATAATTGGATTGGATGGTTTTCACACCACTCCAACTAATCATCAGAACAATAACCACAAATACAATTTGGCCAATAGTGCGTAAATCACCGAGCGATCGCCAGGGAATAGCTTGCAGATATGTTTTTATTTTTTGCATTGCCTTTCTTATTATAAACTACCTGCAAATCTGCTATACTCACATCTGTTAAGGGGATGTAGCTCAGCGGTAAGAGCAGTCGGCTCATAACCGATTGGTCGTTGGTTCAAACCCAACCATCCCCACCACAATAATATGGAGTCTTGGTTGAGCTTTATGGCTCGAGCAAAACCGTTGATAATTTGATTTGTGATTATAGTTACTGCAGGCATGTTAGTAATATGCGAAAATAAGTAATCGTTAACTGTAGAGAGGAATTATGGCTGAAACGTATAAACCAGGAGCTAAAGCTCCTTGGACAGGAGTTGTTTACTGTATTCATCACGAGAACGTTGTAGAGCATGTGACGAAAGGCCTACGACTACCGAAATGTCCGCATATGGGTCAAGAAGGACATATTGACTGCGTGTGGCACTATTTTCTTTAATGAGTTGCACTAAAACCCCAAGTCAAGTGTCTTTGTTTAAGTAATTTGCTTCAATTATTCTACAGGAGATCAGTTATTTTAATGAGCTGGCTCTGATTGGTCACACCGCTCGCCGGCATAATATAAAGCTCATTCTGATTTTTCACCACTAAGAGGTAACCATCACCATACCAACCATACAACTGGTAGGTGTTATCAAGTAAAGCTACCTGTTGTTGATTATTACCGCTACCGTCCCCGACATTAATTGCCGTATGGCCATTGACAAGGGTTGACCACACCGTTTTATCGCCTGCCGGTGATAAGTAGAAAGTAAGCGGGTTCTGTAGAGTATTAATATCAGTTAAATCACTCGCCGGTACTTGCGTTACTTTGCCGCTGCTATATTCATAATATTCGGAAGTGTAATTACCATCAGCTGTCTGTAACTCGTAGATAATCGATGTAGGACTAAGCATAGAGCTCTGACCATAGCCATAATAAGCATCAGCAGGTAATGAAAGTATTGTTTGTTTGTTAGTGCCGTTGGCAGAGATGCTGTTTATCGTATCATTTGCAGAAGGATCACTGGAGCCGTTCAGAGTTTCTAGATACACTATTGTGTTATTGCTAAGAATGTTGACATTCACAAACTGTGAATTCGTTGATCCATAATCACTCGTACCTGCAATGCTTTGGTCGAGAGTTGTTAATTGCCCTGCCGTGGCATTGTATGATTTCAATACCTGAGTTGCTTGACCAGCTGTTGGAGCATTCCTTGTAACGGTATAGACCAGCGAGTCAGTCGATGTCCACCCATTAAAGTTAAAGACAGCATTGCCTTCGTCAATATTAGTCAACTGGTCATTACTTGTATTAATAAGGTAGACACCCGGATTTGTGCTCGATCTCTGAGCAAAAAGAGCAACGTACTTCCAGTCGGCCGATGGATAAATTGAAGTTGCGTTAACATCTTCGTTTCCCGTTCCAGCGACTGCAGTTTGTGGATCTGATCCATCAAGATTTGCTTTCATAACATTGACCGTTCCGGAACTATTGGACAGAAAGAAAATTTGTCCCTGCGGTATCATAACAAAGCTATTGGCAGGAACGGATTGAGTCGTAATCTGGACGGTAGCTGTTTCGGTATTGTAGCCCGACGCACTAATCGTTGCCGATACAGTCGTTTGATCAGCCGGCAAAACAATTGTTGCTACCCCTTGGTTGTTGGTTCTGGCTTGGCTGCCACTGGCAGAAATTAGAGCATTCGCGACCGCTCCTCCACCAATCCTGTTAGTAACGACAATGGGGACCTGTCGGCCAGTAGCTTTGAGAGTATATGTTTTAGCTCCATGAGAGTGCAGTGGTACTAAAACGGCTACAGTTTTGGTTTTATAGTATTTCTTTGTAATGACAAGCGTACCATTACCTACCGGCACTTTTAAAGTGGCGTTGCCATAATTATTTGTCAGAGCAGTTTTACCATCAAGACTAATTGTTGCTGCCGATACCGGCTGGTGACTTTGAATATCGACTAAGCTGATGTGATAGTTCTGTTTAATAAATAAGCCAGCTACTTTATAACGTGTATAAGGAATACCGCCGACCAAAGCAAGAATAACGACAATGAGTGCGGGGATCCAGATCTTTTTCTGCTTCAACCATCCAAAACGGTGCTTGCTTGTTTTGCCTGCTTGATGCTCGGCTTTGTTGGGTTGAGCATCCGTATCAGCTTCCTTGGTATCAGCCGATTCGTCATTATCGCTTGAGTTATCGGAGTTATCAACCGCTTTCGTATCAACCGAGTCGTCTACTGACGTAGATTTTTTTATCTCGTCATCTTCTGATGTATCGTCTTCGCTATCTGATCGTGATTTTCCTGAGTCTGCCATGATAAATTCTATTTAGAATTATCTAAGCATGATGACTAGTGACATTGCAAATAACTTGTGGTTTTAACGTTATATTTTGCTTTTCGATTACTCAGGGAATATCAAGGTTGGAATAATTGACTTTAAATACATATTATGTTACTGTGAGTTTATGCTCGAAAAGATAAAAACTCAGTTTGGAAACACGAAGGTTTATTCCGCACACAATGATAATGCATTAAAAGATAATGGATCTATTGTTGTAGTGCCTGGTTACAGCGAAGGCATCAGCCATACCAAGCAACTGGTAGACGCTTTGGCTTCAAAGGGCTTTAGTGTTGGGACATACAACCATCCTCGTCGAGACGAAAAAGGCATCACTAGAATAATGGATCCTGTTCAGCGTCAAGCAGAAGTCTTACTAAGTTTCATCGAGGCAACCGTACCAAAAGGCACGAAAATTTCTGCAGTGGCCCATTCTCTTGGTGCAGGCGCTGTAACCGAGGCTGTTAGGAAGCGACCAGATCGCTTTAAAAATGTGATACTCTTTCAACCTGTTGGCATGTCAGGACAACATAGCGTCCCAGAGCTAGCGGCCAAGACAACTAAAAAAGTTATAAACGATCATATCAAAGCATTGCAGAGCAAGAATCCCGTATCACAACTAAGCCACGTTCTTAAAACACAAATTGCCGGTGCCGGTGTTTTGGTATCAAACCCATATTTAGCATTGAGAGAAGCAAAAGCGGCAGGCAACTATGATATTGCGAGCGGACTTGCTGAAATAGCCACGCATGGTATACCGGTCCATATTGTTACTGCGAATAGTGATGAGTTGTTTGACCAAAATAAAATTAATAGTTATTACCCGCAGGTTGCAGACAACGTCGCTTCTATGAGTACTGTTAGTGATAAGAATGCCGGTCATGATACATTTTGGACGCAACCTGAGAATACCGCCGAAATAGTTCGACAATTAATCGTTTAGTCTTCTTGGCCACAACTTTATCGAGTCGCAGCGGCTGGTTTTTTAGTCAGTGGTTTTATGGCAGTCGATTTTGATTGTTTGGGGTTTAGCTTTGCTACTACGACTCGTCCGACAACACCCCCAACCAATAGTGCAACGGCGATGATACCGATAATCCAAGAAAGGTTATGAATAATAGCGAAGGTTATGTCGTGGGCTATCGACGAAAAGGCACTGGAAGAGAAGTTGAATTTTACATAATGATTAATGATGTGAGGAGCAATCGCAAAAGCGATGGCCACAAACCCCAACAATATCCCGCACACAATTGAAATATCCGGCAAAACGGCATAACGATGCCGGCGCCACGAAAGTGCAATCAATATCATAAGCAAAACAACAGCCGCAATAATGCTGTCTCGCTTAGTCTTCTCAAATTGGGCGCCTACTCCCTGGGCCTTCTGATTACCGCCAAAAGTAATTGGCTGGTCAAGTGTACTATTGGGCGGAATCTGTACGCCTGCTGCTCGGGCTTGAGCAACTAAACTCGTAAGATCAATGGTAGGGATTTGACCGTTGCCTTTGTAGTAAGCTTCCAGTTGATTAAGTGCGCTCGTTATCTTTTGTTGTAATACTGTCGGGGAAATAATCTTTTGCAGTACAGCTTCGTCTTGTGGACTCGTAATATTCCCGTGCTGCAATAGTTCGGACGACAACCCAGCTGATAATTTCGGATAAGCATTTATCTGAATAGCCTTCTGCTCAAGGTAATAGCTGCTAAAAACCGTATGATCGAAGACGGTTGTTAATACACCCACAAAAACTGCTACCGCTAATGCACTGGCGACGATATACGTAAGACCGCGAAGCATAAACATTATGCTCATCATTCTAGTACTGTTTCGGATAATTCAATAACAATCCGAATTGTTTGGCCTGAGCAAGTACTTCTACTGGGTAGATTGCGGTGTAGTTGAAGTGGTTGCACTACCCGAAGCGCTAACCGTTGAAGGATGGCCGGTTTTCTTTAATATTTCAGCGTTGATATACTGCGCAAAACTATTAAAGCTTTCAGACGGGCTAATCTTGGTGCCATCAAGAAAGAAAGTAGGAGTCGCCTCTTCTTGCCCAGTTTTTGCAAAAGCAGCCGTATCGGCATTAATTGCGTTATTAACCTGAGCACTCTGATAATCCTGCTCAAACTGATTAACATTTAACCCAAGCTGTCGGGCATATTGTTCAAAATCCGGCTCAGGGTTGGTGGCCGTAATCCACGTACTTTCATTCTGTTCATAATAGAGGACATTCTCTTGGTAAAGAAAGTCGTGCATCTGCCAGAATTTTCCCTGCAACGCGGCTGCTTCGGCTGCTCTCGCACCGGCAAACGCATTAGGATGTAGTTCTGTCAGAGGTAAGTTACGGAACTGGAAAAATATTTCCTGGTTATAGTCGCTGGCAACTTGCGAAACGATAGAAGCATACTGACCACAGTATGGGCACTGATAGTCTCCATACTCAATTAACGTAATACCATCTTTCCCCTCACCTTCAATGTGACTCGTCGGCTGATTCGATGAACCGCTACCAGAATTATTTTTGCTACCTGAAGTAAACCACCAGATACCACCAAGTACTACTACAATGATAACTAACGCTCCCCAGAATCGCTTGTCCATACTATCAGTATCTCCTTACACTAATTTTGTAGTATAGCAAGTCTCGGATGAACTTTGAAATCTAAGCCATCTCATCGTAAGATGATACTACTATGACTAGCTTAATAATTGCCCTGCTCTTTGCCGTTCTTATGATGACGGCGATTGTACTAAGTAAAACGTACCGTCACTTGCCCATTAAAGAACTGAAGCGATTAGCTCGCAGCAACGACGCAACTGCCAAGATCTTATATAAAAGTGCTTCCTATACAAGTCTTGAAACATTGTTATGGGTAATCACCGTACTGAGTGCTGCGGCTGCCTTTATATTATTCACAAACTCAACCCCTGCCTGGTTTGCATTCTTGTTGGTAGTTTTTCTTATCTGGATCGGCTTTCTATGGTTACCTTCGGCCAAATTGTCATCATACAGCGTTCGTCTTGCAACAGTTCTATCGCCAGCCGTTGCTTGGATTCTGTATTATACACACCGTCAGCTAGAGTTTATCGGCAAATTGACACAGAGTATCGGCACCGTTAACGTCCACACTGGAGTCTACGAGAAAGACGACCTGCTGGATCTGATTAAATGGCAAAAGAAACAACCAGATAACCGGATACCGGATTATGAACTTGCCCTAGTTGGCAATGCTCTTAACTTTGGAGATAAAACAGTAAAAACAATCCTGGTACCTCGTCGGGTTATCAAAACAGTCGGCCCCAAAGACACCATTGGTCCAGTACTTATGAATGAGCTCCATGAAAGTGGTCAATCTCGTTTTCCGGTTGTCGATGGCAAGCCGGAACATATCGTTGGCGTGCTATATGAACATGACCTGCTTGATGCTGCCCACGGCGGTAAGATTAGCTCGGTCATGCAACGTGCCGTTCAGTACGTACACGAAGATTTTTCTCTCCACCAGGTTCTCCAGGCTTTTCTAGCAACTCGGCAGCACCTTTTTATTGTAGTAAACGAGTTTGAAGAATTCGTCGGCATCGTGACGATTGATGATGTATTGGCGCAACTAGTTGGCCATCCAATCGGCGAGGAGTTTAGCGAGTATGATAACCTGCGGGCAGTAGCTCAAGCTATGGCCCATAAAGAACATGTCAAGCATGACGAGGCACCAGCCGAGTCAAAGAAGGAGACCGAATAATTATGGACAGAACGTTAATCCGTCAAGCTCCGGAGCATAAGGAAGCAAAAATCCGGCTGGAAGGTTGGCTTCATAAAAAGCGACTATTAGGCGGTCTGACGTTTATCAATTTACGAGACCGCAGCGGACTGATGCAAATCGTTGTTCAGGATAAAGCTGAAGTCGAAAAACTACGCGGGATGCAAATCGGTACAGTGCTGCAGATAGAAGGAACGGTCAAAGAGGAATCCAGGGCACCAGGAGGAGTTGAGCTACATGACCCGACACTGACTATCCTCGTGCCGGTCCGTGACGAACCACCGATTGAAATCGACAAACCGCTGAGCCACAGACCCGAAAACCTTGATACATTATTCGATAACCGTGTGATTGGACTTCGCAACTTACAAGAACAAAAGATTTTCCGGATTCGGGGTGGTATCACTCGTCTGCTTCGAGAGTTCCTGCAGAATAATGATTTCGTTGAGATCCACACTCCGAAACTTCTAGCCGGTGCCACCGAGGGCGGAGCAGAGGTCTTTAAATTAGACTACTTTGGTAAAGAAGCAACCCTAGCTCAAAGCCCACAATTCTATAAACAAATTATGGTGGGCGTTTTTGAGAGAGTCTTTGAGATAGCTCCTACCTATCGGGCTGAATTAAGTGCTACAACGCGACACGTATCAG
The DNA here is from genome assembly GCA_963797185.1 of uncultured Candidatus Saccharibacteria bacterium. Lineage (GTDB taxonomy): Bacteria > Patescibacteriota > Saccharimonadia > Saccharimonadales > UBA4665 > CAWCON01. Next base: position 149,452 of record CAWCON010000001.1, on the reverse strand, counting down.
AAGTAACCATGCTCGACATAGAAATGGGTTTCATTAAGGGTCATGAGGATGTCCTTAATATGGTTCAGGATATGACCTACTTCGCTTTAAGCAAAACCTATGAACAATTTGGTGATGAGCTAAAAAGTCTGGGGGCACCTGATTTGGTTATAAAGGAAAAATTCCCACGCTATACTGTAGCTCACATTCATGAACTCTATTCAAAAGCCAACAACAAAGACACAACCCAGGAAAAGGATCTTACACCCGATGAAGAGAAATGGATCTGTGAATACGCTAAAGAGCATGACGGTTGCGAAACGATTTTTGCTACCGAACTACCAATTGAAGCCCACAAATTCTATCAAATGGTTAACCCCGAGAACCCCGCAACAGTCTTAGCTGCTGATTTACTTTTTCGAGGCGTTGAAATTGCTACCTGCCCAATGCGTGAGCATCATTACGACCAACTGATTGAGAATATGAAAGCAAAAGGACTTGATCCGACCCACCCTGGCTTCGTCCACTATTTGCTGGGCTTTAAATACGGGTTGCCAGCTCACGGTGGTTGCGGGTTTGGTATTGATCGTTTTGTCGAAAAAACAGTCGGCCTTGGTAACGTTAAAGAAGCCATCCTGTTTCCGAGAGATATCAACCGGCTTACTCCCTAAAAACGTGTGTTACAAACTGGTTTGATGGATTCGTTTTGAGCTGGTCATTAATAAAATGCCTATCACTACTACAATTGCTCCGAGTATCTCGAACACCATATTAATACCGTTATGTGCGACGCTGTCGCCGAATAGAAAAATGCCAAAAACAACACTGAGAGTAGGGTCAGCAATTTCAATCGCAGGCAGTGAAATAGCAAGTGGACCAGCCCCGTAAGCACTCTGCATCACCATAACCGAAATTAAGCCGGCAACGATCAATCCGTATAGCGCCCAATGCGTAAGCACATAACCAATACCGAAATTAAGCTGCTCCATAACTAATTTCGTTAATGCTGCCGTCAATGCAAAGTTAATACCGGCACCGAGGCCACCAACTGCGGCCCTCGCTTTGTCTGACAACTTACTTCTAACAACAAAGACACTTATAAGAATAACACCACCGGTCACAAGGGTTACCAATACCCAGGCAGTAGCGTGAGGCAGGAACTTTCCGCTGCGGGGGTTAGCTGCAACCAATAAACTACTTAGTCCACCGCAGATTGCAACAACTGCCAACCACTCTTTGATGCCGGTACGCATTGAAAACCGAAAATGCAGCATCAGCATCAAGAAAATTAAATTTGTCGTCAATAAGGGTTCTACGAGTACTAACGATCCTTTGCGGAGCGCAGCCGCTTGAGCAATAAAGCCAGTAATTTCCAACAACGTTCCGATGATCCATAGACGCTGCTTTAAAACAGTCGCAATAAAATCTCGTTTATAGAGACGCTGCGCATCAGGCTGGCCGGTTGCCATTCGCTGCAATATGGTCGATAGAGCATTGAGTAACGCGGCAATCAATGCGGCCACGATAGTAATTGTTAGCATAGGATCATTGTAGCGAACCTCATCAAAAAACCTCCCGAATTATCGGGAGGTTAATTTTTGTTTATACGTTTTTAATGACAAATTAAGTAAGCAATACTCGCTTCATTATGTGCTATGAAGTAAGTAGCGTTCTGCTACAAAATTCGTCATACATGAAGCGTATGCCTTCATGCTCATGCTTGTCAAGGACTTCATAACACCCCCAAAAGGGCCACTGTTATACTGAGACTATGAGCATCCATAAGATGATTTCGGCAGAAGTATTAGACAGTGCTGAAATTGCATTATTTCGGGCTGAACTAAGAAAGTTTTTTATACAACATCAGCGATCGATGCCGTGGAGACTACCGGACGCACATGGCCAGTTTGACCCTTACAAAATTGTTGTTTCCGAAATCATGTTACAACAGACCCAGGTTAGTCGAGTAACACCATTCTATGAGAAATTCATTGAATCGTTTCCTGATGTGCAAAGCCTAGCAAACGCTACATTGGCCGACGTTTTGCGAGTATGGCAAGGGCTTGGCTACAACCGCAGGGCACGCTATTTACTCCAGACGGCTGGTGTAGTGGCCACTGTCTACCATGGAAAGTTTCCCAATGACCGGAAAGCATTAGAGTCACTTCCGGGAATTGGAGAACATACGGCTGGCGCAATACTGGTATACGCCTTTAACGAACCGGCAATTTTCGTCGAAACCAATATCCGAACGGTTTTCATTCATACTTTCTTTAAAGAAACCGATTCGGTAACAGATAAGCAGCTTCTTCCTTTGCTGGCACAAACACTGACCCCCGACAATCCGCGCGAGTTTTACTGGGCACTCATGGATTATGGAGCTTCCCTTAAGCGTTCAGGGATTGAGGCGAGCCGGGCCAGTGCTCACTACAAGCGACAGTCACCATTTGCTGGTTCAGTTCGTCAGGTCAGAGGACAGGTCCTACGGATCTTGATTAATGGTCCAACCACCTATCAGCAACTTAAAACCACTATCACCGACGAACGCCTTCCCGTTATCTTGCCAGCATTGCAACAAGAAGGTTTTATTAGACAAAACGGCAGCTACTTTGAATTATTGTAAAAAATCGGACATGCGTATGATAAAATAAGCGTAAGCTCAACCTGGCTACTATAAAATAGTATTGATTGGGTATGAACGCTTTCATCATCATAAACGGAGCCGACAAAGTATGGACCTATCAATGCCACCACTGCAGAAACCAGATGACAATCAATCATCTGATCAAGACTCTGCTGAAGGTAACGCAAGCGAATCTTCAACAGAACCAATAATTTCTAGTGGACTGTCATCAGATCATCAATCATCTGACAGCGATACACCAGAAACGAGCGACCCTCAAGTTAATACAGACGAGGTGGTTGATCCTGTAAACGACCTACTATCAAGTGGCGGTGACAGCGACGATACACCAAGCACAGATAGCTCCAGTACGCCTGATTCAACTGATGCAATCACCACCGAAACGACTCCCTCTGATCCAGCACCTTCACTACCGAGCGACACAAGTGAAGCAGCTTCAAGTGACAGTTCTGACGTGTCTGAACCAAGCATTAATCAAGATACTAAACTAACCTATCCAGTTCCAACCGCTGACACTTCAGATGATCCAACGATAGCAACAGATACCACCGCACCAAGCATAACTTCTGCCTACCCGGAGCCTACCGATTCCAGTAGCGATGCAACCGCATCGACTGACGCCACAACTGATACAACAGCAACTGCCTCATCTGCATGGCCAAGCCAAGACAACCACGACTCATCATCGGACAGCAGTTCCGAGACAACTGATTCACCCGTTAGTAGCTCATCAACTGAGAGCGATTCAGATATAAGCACTCCGTCAAGCGATGACGCTGATTCCGATTCGTCAACTCCTTCCTTCACCCCACCACCAGCCGACCCAGAGCCACCTGCCGCTTCACCTCCGCCACCTCCTCCCAGTCCGGATGTTAGTCCTTCTCCCTCTATTACTATGAGCTCAGACGGTCCTACTATTCCAACCGAAACAACACCACCAGTTGGCGTTGAGGCACCCTCCCAAGTCAAAATTGCCTCAAAGGCCGGTGGTATGCCCATGGTTGCAATAGTAACCGGCATCGTCCTTATTATCGTTATTATCGTTTTAGTTATCCTTGCCTTCCATAAGAGCTAGTGTCATGGTAACTTTTCATTTATAAATAGACCCGCTATCTGTTATACTTTTGTGTGAGAAAAATAATCATCAGTCAACCCTAAGGTTTTATATTTTATGCGTGTTTTTACCAGCTTTAACAACGAGGTTGTAGATTTGCTGCGTAGCGGGAAGGTTGGCATAGTGCCGACTGATACTGTCTACGGAATTGTCTGTAGCGCTCTTAATCCGACAGCCGTTAAACGTCTGTACGGTTTAAAGTCGCGCCATAATAAACCGGGTACAGTAATTGGAAGTAGTGTTGATCAGTTTATTGCTATGGGCATTACTCGTCGTTATCTTACAGCCATTAGTTATTTCTGGCCAAATGCTATCAGTATCATTATTCCCTCCGAAACGTCACTTGATTATCTGGCCTTAGGGAAAAACAGCTTAGCTCTGCGAATACCAAAACCAGCTACAATTCATAAGTTGCTAGAGAAAACTGGACCTTTATTAACTACCAGCGCAAATCAGCCGGGTAGTCCAACTATCGGTAGCTTCAGTGATATTCAAACTTTATTTGGCGAAACAGTTGATTTCTACGTTGATGGTGGAGACTTAACCGGACGACCTTCGTCAACTATAATTCAAGTGGTTGATGATGCAGTTGATATTATAAGAGAAGGTGCGGTTGTAATCGATCCAGAAACAGGGCGACTCACATCATAATAGCTACCAATAATCACAGACGAAGCTCAATGCATTCAGCAATACTATTTAGAGCGGTTGTAATTTTAGATACATAAGAGTAAATAATAAGAACCAACTAATTCTTCGGCACAGGACATACATGAATTATCACGAGCCAGGCATATGGCCTCCAGACGGCGGACCGCAGCTTCCCGACAAGGATAAGAAGCAAGGCGACACTAACGAAGAAAAACTAAAATCGCCTAGTAAGCGATTATCGTTTCCATTTGGAGAAAAACCAAGACGTGAAAAGGGTCCAGAACCTCCAACTACGGTACTAGAAGAGTTCTTATCGCAAGCAATCCATAAGACACCCCAGGAACATCGTAACGTTCATGAGAACAATGAGGAGACTGCAACTTCCGATGATGAGGCTGAGAAAACCGAGACAGACAACCCAGTAACGACAGTCGTACCAGCTTATGAAGCAGTTAGCTTGGTTGAGTCTCACCAGTCAGTCACCCCGATTCAAGAACGCGAAACGACCATTCCCGAGACCGCTCGATTTGTTTCGATACCACTCGATCTCAATAAAGAACTGGAAATTCCTTTGCATGAAACAGTCGAAGCAAATGAAGTACACCTAAAACGTCCCGAGGAAGACATGAACGAAAACGAGACACCCAACCAAGCAGGTGAGCCGGTAGCGCCAAGCCACGTCGAACAAAGACAAACGGTTCCGCTCGAGTCAGTTCCGTCAATACCACCTCAGCCAGAAACTGAGGCAAGCAGTGATAACAATCAACCACCCGAACCGCCAATTGACCATAACCAGAGGCCTACCTTCCCTGAACCAGAACCGTCCCCTCCAACAACGAGAGCAGAATATATACCCCCGGCTATCCACAATCCAACCAATGAGTGGCAACGACCAGAACTAACTACAAACTCAGCAGCCATTAATCCTAATTTGGCGACGGCGCCAGCTACCAACACCGCCACAGTGGAGAAAATCGTTAATGATGCAACTCGTCGTAACGAATCACACGGGCTGCTGGTCGGCTTGATTGCTGGCAGCTGGTTGGGACGACGTCGGAATCGGCGTATTCAAAAAAAGTTCGAGCAAAAGACCAAACAGCAAAACGAGAGAATCGACAAATTACAACAGCAACAAGCTCAGACAGAGACTGGGTTATCTCGCACTCAAGATGGTATCCAGGATAATCAGAACGAAATCAACAAGAAACCGACTATTGACGAGATCATCCGTCAGCATACTTTGCTGACCCAAGCATCAGCCGAGACAACTCAAAACAATGATGGATTAGCAGAAGAGTCGAATATTGCTACCTACCCAACTACTCCTGCTTCTGAACAATTACCAAATAATCCATCCGACACCGATACACCTCCAAATTCTCTTGACGCCCCCAAACCTGAACTCCCCGCCAAAAAACCACAATCGACCATTGAACAAACTTCCGTAGCCTATCCCGCTAACACGCTCCACTTTAAACCTGAGACAGAAACAACCGTACCGTCACCGAACGCTACTGCGGCAATTGAGCAGGATCCATCTGTTGTTCGTCAAATTGACTCAGTTTGGGCGGGCTCCGAACAAACTGAGTCCGATCCGAATGTAAGGCCGTCTTCGCTCGCTGAGACATCAATACCGGCACCATTAATTACGGGTGAAACCAATCAGCCTAATCATTCTCAGCTTGAATTCGAACGCAAATTAGCCGATATATTCCCCGGCTACCAAGGAGGCTCAAGACCGGCACCAGAAGCGCAAGCCGGACAATTACCTGAAGTGCCGGACAATCATCATGTCGAATCAAGCGTTTGGCATAACATTGAGGTTGATAACCAAACCGGACGAGCAGTAGAGAATCCGGTCTTTCATTACGGAGACGAGTTCCAACGTGAACGCGGGCACGAAACAAAAGACAACGACAATCAGGAAGAAGATGTTATCGCCACAGCCAGCGGTCAACTGGCTGTCGGTGGCGTTACTGATCTTGGGTTGTCTTCTGCTAGTCCAGCCTCAACGCCATCTTCAGCCTCATCACAAAAGCGCCCAACGACGCTTGCGAACCGCCTTGAGTCGACTCTGCGCGATCGACGTAACTACCAAAGTGTAATACCGGATACATGGCTGTGGGGAATACTTGTCGTAGTGATCATTACACTAGTGCTTGTCATTTATCTGTAAACTCACGACGCAGCCATTCATCAAGACTGTTACCACCCCCTCCGGCCATAGCGACAACCATGTCACCATTAGCGAGATGTTGCTTAATCTTTTTCTTAAACTCACTTCCTATTTCGGCGGCTTCTGCTATTTTTGGATCGCTTAAATGATTGATCATTTCCTGTGGAGAAATAACTGCTTGCAGAGGATCTTCGCGAGCTAAATAGCTCGGGAGCCAATACAGTTTACTGGCTCCATTAAAACAGTCTTTATACTCATCGATCATGTAGTGCTGTCGACGATTAGTAAGCGGCTCGTATATAACAACAATCGGTTGGTTGGTAGCTGCAGCTGTCTCAAAGGCAACGCTCATGCATCCCTGGATTTTTTCCGGGGTATGAGCATAGTCGCTAAACAAACCTGGTACAATTCCTTCCATTCGACGGCTCAAGCCAGGAAAACGGTTCATGATTGCAATCAAATCAGCTATCGAAGTCTTCTGAAGCCGATGAACACTTTGAATAGCTAACCAAGCATCCAACCGATTATAGCGACCTTTCAGCGTTACAAAGTCTATAACAGGATTGTCGGTTGCCTGAACCAGCATATTGCTAGGGGCTGTTTCCAGGCCAAGATAATCAAAATCTTCCTGCCAAATAATCGTTCGGTTGCTCTGGGCAATGAAATCGCGGAAGGCAGCTTGGTAATCCGAACGAGTTTTGTAAATTTCGTGATGATCCCAACTTACTCCAGTGATTAAGCTGAAATACGAATTGAATGATAAGAAATTACGATCAAACTCATCGGCTTCATAAACAAAAAACTTACTATCCGCCTGGTATTGCCCCATCTCACCAAAACTTATTTTGGCACCAACTGAATAACTTATCGGCAAACGTAATTCTTTAAAAAGCCAAGTGAGCATTGACGTAGTGGTAGTTTTACCATGAGTACCGGCAACGGCTATTAATTTCAGCTTCTTCTGTTCAAGGATAAAGTTAAGAAACTCATCACGTTTACTGATCCTGATCGATTGTTGCTTGCAAAACGCTAGCTCAGGAGCGCTGGCATTTTCCAGTGTGAGAGCTGAAGTATATACAAACCAATCAATCGGGTGAACTTTGTGAACGGCGGCAATTTGCTCCTTTGTCTGGCCAATGCTGATAGTATCAATACCGTGTTGCTTTAAATAAGTAACGTATTGCGAGGTTTGCTTATCCGAACCCGATACGCTAAAACCCGCCTGTTGGGCAATCATCGCTAATGGACCGATTGCAGTACCCCCAATACCCGAGAAGAAAATATGCATGCTTCCAGTCTAGCATGAGCGGAGCTATACTGGTCCTTAAGAAAGTCTCACATAAAAAACACTATGAATAAAAAACATTTACATCACATATGGACTAAGTTTCGTGCCGTTAAACCTTGGTATTTTTTGATTCTCTTCGTAGTTAGCAGCGCTTTTTGTGTTAATGCGCTAAGACAAAACAATTTAACAATGGTCCGACTGCGAAGCGATGTTTACACGACGGACAAGAATAATGGTGATGTCAATACGGCTTTGAAGAACCTGCAAGCTTTTGTGGTCAGCAACATGAATGCCGACTTATCTGGAGGTCCTAATGCCGCTTATCCGCCAATCCAGCTACAATACACCTACCAACGGCTTGAAACGGCCGAGAACCAACAGGTGGCCGCTACAAATGCACAAGTTTACACCGACGCTCAAACTTATTGTCAGCAGCAAAATCCAGTTAGCTTTTCGGGCCGAACTCGAGTTCCCTGCGTTGAACAGTATGTTCAACAACATGGAGCAACAGCAACCTCAATACCGGCAGCATTATATGAGTTTGACTTTATATCACCACGCTGGTCCCCTGATCTCGCTGGATGGTTATTGATACTAAGCATTGTACTGTTCGTTCTCTTTGCGATCTCAGGTATCATACGCCGTTGGTTGAAACGGGCAGTATAAGTAAGCTCCGTCTTCGGAGTTAAAATAAAAAGTGTACGGCTGAGGTTTCAACCGTACACTTTTACTCTGCCTCTCAATGATCAACTAAGGAGTTGTCGTTGTGGCTGGAGTTGTTGTAGCTGGAGTGCTGCTACTTGATGCAGCAGTGCTGCTGCTAGGGCAAGTAGGACCCTTTGGATTGCTCTTCTCGTAGTTAAGAATTGTCTGAACAACCTTGCTTGAGCTTTGCAAGTTCTCCCACCAGTTAACACTTGATCGGTTAACGATCATTTGATTGACGGGCGAGTCAATTTGACAAACAAGTGGTTCAAGTGTGATATTCGAGGTCTGTGATGAAGTGGCCGGAATATAGTAAACGTTGTCCAAGACATAGAAGCTACTTGAGATGGCCTTTAGGTTACCAAAATAAATCTGGTCCCCATTGCTTGATCCCCCTACGCTAATATCAATTGCCTGGAAATCTTTATTATTTAAGTACTTCCCTTCGTTTCCACCTACCGCTACCGTAATAGCGACGACGATGATTAGAACTGCTACCGCAAATAAGAGGAATACTGACACTAGACGTAATGGTCTTGATGCGTCTTCTTTATCTGCCTTCTTGTGATGATTAGTGGTGGTTGGCGCATTAGTTGCGTTTTCACCCGATGTCGCATGAGGCTGCACACCTCTCGTTGTAAAGTCCATACATTACCCTCTAACTGTTTATTGTTACGTTGACCAGTGTAATACATAAGCATTACTTGATGCAACTTTTCGTTGTAAAGATTCCTAAGGTTTTAGCGAAGAGGCTTTATAAGCACGAGCTAATTTGCGGCTTTATCAAGATGTGATCTGATCAGAGAAAGTGGGCGTAAGGGTTGACAAATAAAATCAGATAAGAGTATTTTAGGGGTACTACAATAATGTAAGAGAGGGAGTTTATCAGCAATGGCAACATACAAGCACACAAACTCGAAGGGTGTAACATATTACTTGAATAGCAAGGACGTTACCCTACGCGGTGGCAAGCAACAAACAATCTATTACTTCAGCAAAGATGAGCGACCAGAAGGTTGTGATCTACCTGACGGATTTGTTGTTAACGAAAACCCACGTAACGGTTTCTTGACTGTTAAGCGCAAGTAATTCAGCCTTATACGTTAACAAACACAGCACCCGGCAAACGCCGGGTGTTTTTTGTGACTTAACGAAGTCCGTCTGGTATATTGATATCTGTGGCAAAGCCAATTCTAATCGTGAAAGACTTAAAAAAAGCCTATGAAAATCATACGGCCGTTGATGGTATCTCGTTTGAAGTGAATCAAGGAGAGGTGTTTGGAATACTCGGACCAAATGGGGCTGGCAAGACCACAACCCTTGAAATGATCGAAACCCTGCGTTCAATTGATAGCGGTACTATTACGCTTGATGGCATTGATGTTGCCAAGCATCCGCAAACTATTAAGTACATGATTGGGGTACAACCCCAGAGTCCCGCTTTTATGGACAAGGTTAAACTGACAGAATTACTTGAAATGGCAGCTGCCTCTTACGGCGAGAAGGTCAATACAAAAGATTTCTTGGAAGAAGTGAATTTAAGCGAGAAAGCAGACAGCTACATTGAGCAATTATCAGGCGGTCAGAAACAACGATTCAGCATTGCTGCCGCCCTCGTACACAACCCGAAGGTTTTCTTTATGGACGAACCAACTACCGGGCTTGATCCGCAAGCCAGACGCAACCTATGGGAACTAGTTCAGCAAATCCGCGACAAGGGAGTCACTGTTATCCTGACTACTCATTATATGGAGGAAGCTCAACTATTATGCGACCGGGTAGCAATTATGGACAGCGGCAAGATTATAGCACTCGATTCACCAAAGAACCTGATTCACCAACTACTCAGTAAAGGATTTAAGAAAAAAGAGAAAGTTGAGCAGGCGGATTTGGAAGACGTATTTATTGATTTAACTGGTAAGGATTTACGGGAGTAGTATGCAAAAAAAGTTCTTTACTATCCTGGTGTTTGCAAGAATCAACGTCCGACGGTTATTCCGCGATAAAGTTGCTTTGTTCTTTACCTTCGCATTCCCCCTCATCTTCTTGCTCATTTTTGGCGGTATCTTTGGGCATGACAGCAACATTTCGTTTAGTGTAGCGGTTATCGATCAGTCAAACAGCTCATACGCCCGTCAATTCACTAAAGAGCTTAACTCGAGTAAAACCTTTAAAGTAAAGTCGGCAATCACCACCCTAGCAGCAGCTGATCAGCAAATGAGTCGTAGTGAAATTGATGCCACATTAGTACTGCCGGCAAGCTTTGGAACTGAACAATCCGGCAAAACATACCCTTCCGGTCAAGTTATCGAGTACTATGACGAGAACGACGCTCAAGCTGCTCAGACCTTGGCTACCATATTGCAAGCTACTCTCACCAGCATCAATGCTAAGCTAGTACCAACACCAGCAGTGCCATTCAGTGTTACACCCAAATCAACAAATAAAGCCGGACTAAGCCAGTTTGACTACACCTTCTCCGGATTACTAGGCTTCACGATTATCGGACTCGGTATCTTTGGGCCAGTCAATATTTTTCCAGAGCTGAAAAAGCAAGGCATTCTACGCCGCTTACACGTTACCCCACTCAGAGTCTGGCAATTCTTTCTTTCCAATGTATTGTCACAGTCGGTCATCGGTCTATTGGCCGTAGCCGTTATGTTTGCAGCTGCCAAAGCTCTGTTTCATCTTCAAATGCGCGGCAGTTATTTGAGCTTAGCCGTGGTAGTAGTCTTAGGAATCTGGACAATCTTCGGTATAGGCCTCGCGATTGGCGGATGGGCAAAAAACGAAAATCAGGCTGCACCGCTGGCCAACTTAATCGTCTTTCCATTGATGTTCCTCACTGGTGTCTTCTTCCCGACTTACCTTATGCCCCAGTGGTTACAGAATATTTCCAGCTACCTTCCTTTAACACCGGTTATTAACTCGATTCGAATGGTCATTACCGAGAACGCCAGCCTAATTTCGTTAAGCCATCAGATAGGTCTAACAGCTGCCTGGGCCGTTGTTATTTACGTTATTGCCTTCCGTGTCTTTCGTTGGGAATAGTCTCGCAACTTCGTTCGTAAGGGTATAGTGCTCGTGCATAACTGGAAAATCCGATTGAGCCGCTGTAGAATAAAAAATGAAGGCTATACACATAAAGATAAAAAATGAACGCTGATACTATATTTGCTGAGCTGAGCTTGGTAATTGCAATTGCGGCGGCTATGGCGCTGATTATGCGCCTTATCCATCAACCCCTTATTATCGGGCATATTTTAACCGGCATTATTGTCGGTCCTACTATGCTGCACCTCGTTAAAACACCCGACACAATTGCAACCTTCTCAAATATTGGTATTGCTCTGCTGTTGTTTATTATCGGGTTGGGCCTTAACCCAAAAGTTATTAAAGAAGTTGGAAAAGTTGCCGCCATTGTAGCAGTCATTCAGGTTGGGCTGACAATTGCTTTGGGATGGGCAACCAGTCTGCTGCTCAACCGTAGCGAGCACGAAGCAATTTTAATTGGCGTTGCCTTGTCTTTTAGTAGCACGATCATTATCTTAAAATTGCTGAGTGACAAAAAGGAACAATCACGGTTGTACGGCAAAATAACAATTGGTTTCCTCATCATGCAGGATCTTTTGGCAATGGTAGCCCTGCTTCTCGTAACCGCTCAACATGGTCAGAATGGGTTATCACTTAATCAACTTGAAGCTCTGATTGTTAAAGGCCTGTTAATATCAGCCGGTTTGTTCTTTGTCGGCCTAGTGGTTCTTCCAAAACTGCAACACCTAATTGCCGGCAGCCAGGAATCATTGTTCTTATTTGCAATCGGTTGGGGCTTTGGAGCGGCGGCATTGTTTGACAAAGCTGGCTTCAGCTTAGAAATTGGTGCCTTGCTTGGTGGTGTATCACTCGCTTCTCTGCCTTATACCCAAGAAATGTCCGCCCGGCTCCGGCCATTACGTGATTTCTTCCTGGTAGTATTCTTTATTGCACTTGGAACTCAGATTAGTTTCCACAGTCTCCAACCACTGTTACCTCTTATTCTTTATGGAAGCTTGATAGTTATTGTTTTCAAACCACTTATTGTTCTTGTAACGATGGGCATTCTGGGTTACACCAAACGTACGAGTTTCAAGACTGCCATTACAACCGGACAGATCAGTGAGTTTTCTTTGGTATTAATTATTCTAGCCGGCCATCAAGGCTTGGTCACGAGCAGTCTTGTTAGCGCGTTAACGGTAATGGCATTGTTCTCAATTGCCGTATCGACCTATCTGACATTGTATAATGACGCAATTTACAGCTTCTTGGAACGCTATTTAAGTTTATTTGAACGGCACCACACCCACTTTGAGCATGAATCAAGTCATCGCTATGACATTATGCTGTTTGGTTACAGTAAAGGTGCACATGAATTTTTAAAGGTGTTTGAGGGTCTTAAGAAGCCATTTATTGTGGTCGACTACGATCCAAACGCTATTGAGCTTCTTGAACATCAAAAAGTTCATTGTCTTTATGGCGATATTACCGACCTTGAACTTTTGGAGGAAATCGGCCTCGATAAAACACGACTAGTTGTTTCAACCATCAGTGACTTCAAGATCAATCATTTCCTGATTGAACTATTAGCTAAAATTAATCCTCATTGCGTAGCTATTATTCATGCTGAAACCATCGAAGAGGCAACTGAGCTATATGAACTGGGTGCTAGCTATGTGATGCTCCCGCATTACATAGGTTCTGAAAAAATCGGTGCATTCATTAAGCGTCACGGTTTTAGTAAACGTGACTACAAAGATTATCGCGAAAAGCACTTGGCTTACTTACAGCAGCTTTACTCGTTCGAAACCGAAACGTAAAGCCATTGTGACCTAGCATAACCAGCAACACTAGCCAATAGGCCGGCTGTTGTTGCTCCTTGACGAAGTGCTTGGCGGATTCGCCGGGAACTAATATGCGGTTCGGCACTAGAAAGCAGCGTCAGCGACTGTGGGAATAATGGCGTTCTGGCAAAAACGTCAATCACATTTTTAACGGGTTGCTGGCCGCGTAAACCAATTACCAACTCACAACGCGACATCAGTTCGTTAATATCCTGCCAATCCTTAAAACCAAACACAACGTCAGAACCGACCAACAACACTAATTGGCACTCAGGTAAACGCTGACGTACTTTATGAAGGCTCCGTCTTACTGTAAATTGACGGTCCTCCAATTCCATAACCGCCAGTTTGGGATATGGTTGTAATGCCCGACGCAACATTGCCACCCGATGAGCGTAATGCTCCACCGAGGGTTTGTAGCGCGGCTTTCTTTCCGGCATAAAATAAATTCGGTCCAGTTTAGATACTTTGAGAGCCTGAAGAGCAAAACCGATATGGCCTGCATGAACTGGGTCAAATGTTCCACTGTAAATACCGATCCGTTGCTCACGCATACATCGGACCTCCCTCGCAGCATTTTGTCGGCATTTTACAACTCGGACAAACAAAATGCCCATGAACTGGTTCAATCGGATAATAGCCGCAAGAGTCACAAAAGAGCTCTGGAGACTTTTCTTTTACCAGCTCCTGGTAAGGATCAATATCATCATTCATATGTATATATTGTATCGTTTTGTATCGGACTAAGCTGCAGTTTTTTTATGATGTTTTTTCTGCGTTATCCTTAGAGCCAATTGAACCTATCCGGGTCAATTTCGAAGACGCACTTTTCTGCTTTTGATGGGCTCGCTGCATTTTACGAGGATTATGGACGCAGTCCTCGCAAATATAACAGGCTCCTACCTCAGTTTTCACTTCATTGCAAGATTGACACTTAGTATTGTAGTGTTTTTTACCACCATGCCAGGTTTCATCTTTTGGTTGGTTTGCTTCGCTGCCGTTTTGCCAGGTTAAATCTTCTTGGTCACGGACACCGGTAGGACACGATGATGATACCGCTAGTCTCAAAGCCCGGCCAGTTGCAGCTTCGGCCAATTCTAAGTTACCCCGCTCAGAGTGTACTCTAGCTAACCCAATATAATAGGCTGCCTGCTGGCCAAAAACCAGCGGGTCAATGTTTGTATCGTAAACACTCTGCTCAACCATATGCTTTTCTGATATCTGATGCAAAAACCGAACAGCCTGCCTCGGTGATGTAATACGTTCTGAGCAAGTCAATAGTTCACCCATAATGAGTTGAATTTTTGGTAAGTAGTCCTTTTCGCGTTGTTTGCAAATCTCAAGATAACCCAAGTAATCGGATTGAGCTTTGTCCTGCCCAAAGAATGTGCCTCCAGCCACTATATCGTAGAGTTTTACGAGATCCGTCACACCGTTTGGCATTAGGCTTTTGTGAATAAGTAGCGGCGTATCAATAGTCTCGCAGGCTGATTTGTTCGCATAATCAACACTTAGAGCCGCACCAACTGCAGCAATAGTTTGCTGATCGTGCCGCTCGCCGCCCGGCTCCTTGCAGCCGGCCACAAAAGCAGATTCAGTGGTTATAGCCTCCCCATTCGCAGTTGTAGCCTGAATGACACAAGTCATAGTATCAACAAAAAAACCGGCTTCATCGAGCTCTTTTGTGCTCATAGTATCTGCCGCTCGGGAGAATACAACAAAATAATGATCCTCCAGCAGTTCCCTCTGATAATAGTGTTCCAGCCGGTAATTATTTCGTGTTTCAGCCTCAGCCCGTTCCCGCATCTGCCAACTGTCAGAAGCGTAGCGAAGGGTATTCTCCTGGACTTGTTCTGTTGTCTGACCATGCTGCCAGAATTTGCCGTCAGGCGTAACCGTTAGTGGAACGCTCATAACGTGTCCAACTTTTATAGTCCGCTCGATCACGTCTGTGCCGACATTAGTTTGAACCAGTTTTAGCCCTCGCTCATAACCTTTACGGGCCCAGTGAATAGCCTCCATTAAGCTACCCAGACGTTCCGGTGGAGAAGGTGTCGTTTCTACGCAACTGCTGACGGCAGTGGCTCCCAAAATCAAGCGCTCAGCCTGCCGACGGGCAAGTACATCCTCGGCCATTTCCGGTACCGCTATGACAAGCGGCAAAGGAGATTCTGGAGATTCTCCCTCATGAGTAGCGCGTTTGATTTGTTCAGCGGCTGCAACGGCCATAAAAATACCCTCTGTTCGATAACGAGCGAGGGCATCAAAGCTAATTCTTGACGCTCTTGCTCGAGAGACTTATTGAAACTGTATCGGACTTATGGCTTTTGTATTACCATTTACCGTTGCGGCACAGTGCTGGAGTTTCACCAGCTTCCAGTTACTCTGTGTTATTAATGTGTCTCAAGCATACCACGATAGATTGCCGGCATGCATCAACAAATCGATTCATTTGTCGGTTTTGGCTTTGCGCAAGCTCCCAAGTCTTGGGATAAAACTTTGGGCCGCACCGTCCAAACCGAGAACCTTTAATGATCCAACCAGTACATAAAGTTGATCAATTTGACTTTGACTCAAAGCAGATGACTGTTCGGCTTGAGTAAAATAATAATCGATCTTATCAACCAGCCACTTTTCGTCGCCCGGTTTAATTTCGTTAGTAACTAGTTTTGTTGGTTCGCTTGGTTGCACTACCTCCAGCGAACGGGCACTCCGATCTCTTTTTCGTAAGTGCCCTCTTTTTATTAAGCTGTTTACATGCAACGCTACCGTTGCGACAGACGTATAATCCAACCCCGTCATAATTTCGCGGTAGCTGGGACTGTAACTGTGCTCAGTAATAAAGTTTGCAATAAAATTCAGTAGCTCTTGCTGTTTCTTGGTAGGTCGAATGGTTTCTGTCATGGCGCACCGCTTTCTGTGGAAGGTTTTATACGAAACACCCAAAAACGATACCATAAGTAATTCCAGATTGTGAAAAAGACTGACGATATGAATAGGCCGGCATACGGCGTAACTCCAAGATGTTTTAAGCTGCCGACCAATAGGTAATCAATCAAGAAATTAACCAGTGTGATTATTGCGTAGCGCCCGGTTACCCGAATCGGCTTTTTGACCAGCTCCGGATTATTGAACGCCCAGTAGCGTTGAATAATATAACCAAGCGTCCAGCCAATAGCGTCCGCCAGCATCTTGGCCCAGAGCCAATTCCAATGAAATACCGAATACCCAACCGCAAATACCAGGTAACCGACCCAAAAATATACGCCACCGCCAATCATATATTCCAAAAATTGAATAATAATCTTACGACGAGAAAGACGAGCCATTATTGTTTCACCACCGTTTGTTTTCGAACCCTTAATACTGGGGCCAGTGTAATACCGGCCATTCCCCACCAAATATAACCGAGCGTATCATCAGTCCAAGCGGGTAAGACAATATTAATGACGCTAATACCGATAAGAGTAGCGAGCAATGACAGCGCTAATGGGTCCTGACGTTGGCGCCATAGCTCTTTGCCGACCAGCCAGTTAATAAGCACAAACAAGGCGAGTCCTAACCAACCGGTACCCTGAGCAATTTCAAGAAAATAATTCTCAGGTGACCGCGGGGAACGATTATTATAGACAGAGGCCGGTCCTGAAGTGCCCGGACCACGACCAAGTGGTTGATGGACCACATCGTTAATTCCCTGTTTGAGTGCGCTTAGATGATCTTGATCCGAGCTCGTGGCGGCGGCTGAATGTGGGCTGGTATGAAATATAACGTTTTGGAAATGAGCATCGTGCCTGAGAAAAAGAACACCAGCAACCACTCCAACCAACACTAATGCGCCTATGATAGCCAGAAAACTAGTCCGTTGTCGGCGTGTTTTCAAGCCAAGGCCGAGAATGATGATGGCTGTGATGATGGCCGCTACCCAAGCACTCCTCGAGTAACTAAAGAATAGCACTACCAAGCTGCTAGCCAGCAGTACACTATAACCCAAACGTTGCTTAGCGCTATTAACCCGTAATAGCAGCGTGCAGAGCAGGCCAATTACAATCACAAGATAGGCACCCAACGGATTTGGGCCCCGCAAGGTTGACTGAAGCCGAATGAGCTGTTTACTTTGATTTACGGTTTCATAAGCTGGAATTGTGTGCAGACTATAACCAAAATGACTCAAGAAGTCAGCCGGTAGGATAAATTGCTGCGCTAGCCCAAAACCAACAACAATCACCGCCGGAATGAGCAATAGTCCCCGCCAGTGCTCACGCAACCAAGTGGTTTGGCTGGCAGCCAACAAACAAACAAGAAAAAAGAGAACGAATCGTAAATCAATAATTAATCCATAAATCAGCGCCTTGGCGTTAACGTCTCGTCGTGCAAGCGCTACAAAGCCAATCAGAAGTTCAAGAATGACATAGGCTCCGATTAACCAGACAACGTGCATTTTCTTAAGTTTTTGCCAGAGAGTTCTTTTCCACCATAAAACGCACATTGCCAATCCGCACAGTACGATCAGTACACCTTCATCCCACAGCCGCCAAGCGGTATAACCGCCGAAGTTACTACCCGCCCACACCGTTAATAAGGCGTGGAATGGAACCAGCACCACAATAGCGGCAATCAGTACTCTTTGCCAATCTATAAGTTTTATGCCCGCTGGTTTATCCATAAATGGTACAATTCATTATAAGGAATTATCTCCTAAAAAGCTTTTATGAAGAATAACGCTTCTCTCGTCTATAACTTCTTTTTAGTAGTTGGGGATTTTTTGGCGCTAGTATTAGCTTTCGTCGGAGCTTTTATTGTCCGATCCCGGTTGATCAGTGGCCCTGTCGCCCACCCCATTCATCTAACCACGTATCTGACCATCTTCTTGGCCGTGTTACCCTTTTGGATACTTATCTTCGCCCTATTGGGACTGTATAACAATAATATCTACGAGAAGCGCTTCAGTGAAGCGGGACGATTATTGATTGGTTCGTTTGTTGGGATGCTGTTCGTTGTTTTTTGGAACTTCCTATCATTAAAGCCGATCTTCCCAGCCAAACTTGTACCAATCATCGGTTTTATATTCGGTTTTATATTCTTGCTCATTTTTCGAAACTTGGCACGATTTACAAGAACGACACTGTTTAGCTACAGAATCGGGTTAACGAGCGTCTTACTAATTGGCAGCACCCCTATGACCAGTGAGTTAATTGATTCTTTGGTAGACAGTCGTAAATCTGGTTATCGTATTATTGGCGTTGTAGGCGATCAACACAGTGTGCACGGTTATCCGAAAATAGCCCGCTTCGCATCGTTTGAAGATTTTCTTAAGAAAGGCCAGTCAAGCTCACTTCATTCGATTATTCAGACCCAAATGTATGCTGACGAGAATAAAAACCGCGAGGTTTTAGAGTTCGCCCAAAAGAACCACGTTACCTATCGTTTTGTACCCAGCAGTTCAGAGCTATTTGTCGGGAATATTGAAGTTGAGCTGTTTCGAACTTCGGTGCCAGTCATTGCTGTGCACCAAACAGCGCTGTTTGGCTGGGGGAGGATAGTCAAGCGATTATTTGATGTCTCTATTGGCATCGTCGGACTGATCATTGCCCTGCCGTTTATGGCCATCATCACCCTACTAATGTTGCTATTTGATCACGGTCCGATTTTTTATCGACAGGTCAGATTGACTCGGTATAATCACGAATTTAGGATTTACAAATTCCGAACTATCAAACCGGCATATAATGGACTGACCCCCGAGGAAGCTTTTACAAAAATGGGGCAAACCAATCTTATTAAACAGTACCGAGCCAATGGCGACAAAGTCCCCAACGATCCCCGTTACAGTCGCCTGGGCCGTTTCTTAAGCTCCACCAGCCTTGACGAAATACCGCAGTTATTAAACGTAATTAAAGGCGACATCAGCTTAGTCGGCCCTAGAGCACTTGTTCCAGAGGAGCTGGCTGTCTACGAAAAACGCCACACGATATTGAGCGTACGCTCAGGACTTACCGGACTCGCCCAAGTATCCGGACGCCGTAATATTAATTTTGAAGAGCGAGGAACGCTTGATCTATATTACGTTCAAAACTGGAGCTTCTGGTTTGATTTGATCATACTCGCAAAAACCATTCGTGTAGTTCTTAGACATGATAGCGGTAAATGAATAAACTTGGCGACCAAAAAATAGCCTTAGTTTGCGACTGGCTAGTTGGAGTTGGTGGTGCTGAGCGGGTCATAGCTACCCTGCACGAGATGTTCCCAGAAGCACCAATCTACACATCACAATATAACCCGGAAACTACGAAGTGGCTCGGTAAGGCCGATGTACGAACAGGATGGCTGCAACGCTTACCAACTGGTCTGCGCAAATTCTTACCGGTTTTACGAGCCTGGTACTTCAGCCATCTCGATTTGAGCGAATACGATCTGGTCATCTCATCCAGCGGCGCTGAAGCCAAGGCAGTAAAGACGGGAACAAAAACCGTGCACATCAGCTATTGTCACGCCCCAACGCATTATTATTGGATCCGTTACGAACAGTATCTTCAGACGCCTGGTTTTGGACACTTCAATTGGTTGGCTCGCATTGGCTTAAAACTTTTGGTGGGTCCGATGCGACGCTGGGACAAGCGCGCTGCACAGCGACCAGATTATTTGATCGCAAATTCTGTTTTCACTCAAACACAAATACTAAAGTACTATGGCCGTGATTCAGTAGTCATTCACCCGCCAGTTGATACGGCACGATTTAAAGCTCCAAGTGAACAAAAGAGAGACGGGTACGTAACGGCCGGACGGCAGACTCCATACAAACAATTCGATTTGGCTATTAAAGCCTGTAATAAATTGGGGGTAAGCCTGACTGTCATCGGTGATGGCCCAGAACATAACAATCTTTTGCGAATCGCCGGACCAACAATACGGTTTGTTACGGACGTTTCTGATGCAGAGGTGGCTCATTATTTTACCGCCGCTAGAGCATTTATTTTCCCGACTGATCATGAAGACTTTGGCATTGTCCCGGTCGAAGCGATGGCAGCAGGAACTCCCGTGATCGCTTTCAATGGAGGGGGGCCGCTCGACTATGTGATCAATGGCAAGACTGGTTTGTTCTTTTCGCCACTAACTACAAAAGGACTGCTTAAAGCATTGGA
This sequence comes from uncultured Candidatus Saccharibacteria bacterium, assembly GCA_963797185.1. GTDB lineage: Bacteria > Patescibacteriota > Saccharimonadia > Saccharimonadales > UBA4665 > CAWCON01. The sequence continues at coordinate 128,879 of CAWCON010000001.1, read as the reverse complement.
ACTATTCCCCTCTCAAAAATTTGATCATAGCTTCATCGCTAATTATGCCACCCAATTTGGAATAGACCATTTCAAGGAGGACATACTCGCGTTACTAGAGTCACATATCCAATCTGAAGATCCAATAAAGTAAGGAGGCAACATAGTGAACGCAGACATTTTTAAAGCATACGACATTCGCGGCAGAGTTGGCAGTGAGCTCAATGCAGAGGTTGCGACAAAAATTGGGCGGGCCTTCGCCGACTGGCTACCGCAATCAGGCGGTATAGCAATCGGTCGTGATATGCGACCAGATTCCAAGCAACTAGCTCAAGCGCTCATTGACGGTCTCCGCCAACAAGGACGCGACGTTATTGACATCGGTGAGATTACAAGCGACATGATTTATTTCGCCGTTGTCAGCAACGAACTTGCTGGTGGTGCAATGATCACGGCCAGTCACAACCCAGGTGAATATAATGGGATTAAACTGTGTCGAGAAGAAGCCAAGCCTATCGGTGAAGAAAGCGGGTTGCTGGATATCCGTGATCTTGCGCTCAAAAACAGCTTCACGGCCGCACCGAAAGAGGGAACGGTCGCCGAGAAAGATATAACCGAGGACTGGATCGCTCACGTACTATCATTTATTGATAGTACTAAGTTAAAGCCACTCCACATCGCCGTGGACGCTGGTAATGGCATGGCTGGAAAAATATTCGCCGAATTGGAGCCATATATTCCGTTTGTAGTTGAGGAATTGTACTTCGAGCTTGATGGCACATTTCCAAATCACATCGCTAACCCGCTCGAACCAGCAAACCTGGTTGATTTGCAAAAATTAATGAAACAACAGCCTTGCGATGCGGGAATCGCATTTGATGGCGATGGCGACAGAGCAGTTTTACTTGACGAGAAGGGTGAGCCGGTTAGCGGGACAGTTTTGACGGCACTACTAGCAGAATATTTTCTTAAACAACACCCCGGTGCAACCATTTTATATAATGCCGTCTGCGGCCAAATAGCTCCCGAGACAATCAAGCGTTACGGTGGGACACCGATCCGGACCAGAGTTGGGCACTCTTTTATCAAAGCTGACATGCGCACTCATCATGCTATTTTCGCTGGCGAGCATAGTGGTCATTACTTCTTTAAGGATAACTTTATGGCAGACAGCGGCCTGATTGCGGCGGTAATCAGTCTGGCAATTCTAAGCCATTCCACAAAAACTTTATCAGCTTTGGTAGCTCCATTTAGAAAAGCATACCTGCAGATTACCGAAACCAACTTTACGGTGGCTGATAAGGAAAAAAAGCAAAAGGAAATTGCGGCGACCTATAATCAGTATGATCAGGACTGGCTTGATGGCCTGACCGTTCATTTCCCGGGGGGCTGGTTTAATGTTCGACCCAGCAATACCGAACCTCTCTTGCGACTCAATGCTGAAGCAAAAGACCAAAAGACGCTTGATGAGATTGTTGCCAAACTAACCGGACTAATTAACTCATGAATATGTTAGTTACTGGAGGGGCTGGTTACATTGGTTCACACACTGTACTTGAACTTCTTGAACATGGCCACGCCGTAACGGTTATTGATAACCTCAGCAACAGCTCAGCCGAATCAATCAAACGTGTAGAATCTATTGCCAAGAAGAAAGTTGACCTGCATATTTTTGATTTGGTAGACACATCAAAGCTTGAGGCTTTATTTGCTAGCAAAGATTTTGATGCAGTTATTCATTTTGCCGGCTTAAAAGCTGTCGGCGAGTCAGTGAGTGATCCGCTACGCTACTACTACAATAATCTCGTCTCAACGTTGTGCCTCACTCAGGCGATGGAACGCCATGGTCCGAAACAGCTTGTCTTCAGCTCGTCAGCAACAGTCTATGGTAATCCCGCCCACATACCAATTGACGAGAATTCACCTATTCAGCCAACTAATCCGTACGGACAAACCAAAGCCATGATTGAACAAATGCTCAAAGATCTGGCAGCAACAAAACAAGGTTGGCAGATTAGTCTGCTTCGTTACTTCAATCCGGTCGGAGCTCATCCGAGCGGATTAATCGGTGAGGATCCCTTGGGTATTCCAAATAATTTATTACCATACATATGCCGGGTAGCAGTCGGCAGTCTGCCGGAATTATCGGTCTTTGGTAGCGACTACGAGACACCGGACGGTACCGGCGTTCGTGATTACATTCATGTGGTTGACCTCGCTCGTGGCCACTTGGCGGCTATCGACCATCCGGCACAGCTTAATCAAGCAGCTGTATATAATCTCGGCACTGGCAAAGGCTACTCCGTCCTAGAGGTTATTAAGGCTTTTGAACAAGTCAGCGGAAAACATATTGCCTATAAAATCGTTGCCCGACGATCTGGTGATATCGCAATTTGCTACGCAGATGTAAGCAAAGCTAATAAAGAACTTAATTGGCATACTACAAAAACACTAAGCGATGCATGCGCCGATTCATGGCACTGGCAATCAAACAATCCGAAGGGATATAAATAGTTGCTATAATTAAAGCAGAATGAAACTTTTGGTAACCGGGGGTGCCGGATTTATTGGTTCAAATTTTGTCTGGTATGTTTACGGCCAGCGCCCGGATTGGCATATTACTGTACTTGATTCCCTAACTTATGCCGGGAACAAAATTAACCTTAGCGGTTTGGATGAAAGTCGTTTCCGTTTTATTGAAGGCGATATTTGTAATGAGGTAATCGTTGACAGCTCAGTAGCTGATTGTGACGCCGTTGTCCACTTCGCCGCTGAGTCGCATGTCGACAACTCACTCCATTCTCCGTGGCCATTTATTAATACTAATATCATTGGTACCTATCAACTTTTAGAGGCTGTCAGAAAACACGGTAAGCGCTTTCATCACATATCAACCGACGAGGTATACGGCGACTTAACGTTAAGCGATCCCAAGTTTACTGAGACAAGTGCTTATAATCCATCCAGCCCTTACTCTGCTACTAAAGCCTCTTCGGATCACCTGGTCAGAGCCTGGGTGAGAAGCTTTGGCGTACAAGCAACCTTATCAAACTGTTCAAACAACTACGGACCGTATCAACACGTTGAAAAGTTTATCCCGCGGCAAATCACTAATATACTGTCAGGTGTAAAACCAAAACTCTACGGCAAAGGAGACAATATTCGTGATTGGATTCATGCCGAAGATCATTCTGCTGCCATCTTAATGATTTTAGAAAAGGGAACCATTGGCGACACCTATATGGTCGGTGCCAATGCTGAGCAAACCAATCAACAAGTCCTGGAATTAATCCTCACCTTGATGGGTAAGGACGCGCACGATTACGAGCATGTCGCTGATAGACCAGGACACGACCGGCGTTACGGGATCGACGCTGCAAAATTACGCAGTCAGCTACAGTGGCAGCCAATCTATAGCAATTTTAAAGATGGCCTGCAGAAGACTATCGATTGGTATACAAAGAATAAAGCCTGGTGGGAACCTCAAAAAGAAGCCACCGAAACTAAATACCAGGAAATAGGCAGATAGCTATGGCCGTTGCAACGACTGAGTTTACTGGCCACGCGACAGCTCTGCCCGGATTACTGACATTTGATGTTACTTCGATTAGCGATGAACGCGGTTGGTTCCAAGAGAAATTCCATCAAAAAAAACTTGTTGAGGCTGGTATGCCGAAACAGTTTAAAGTTGTCCAAAACAGTATTTCTTATAACAAACAACGGGGCGTAACACGCGGTTTCCATTCTGAGCCATGGGATAAGTACATCTCAGTTGTTACTGGCAGCGTTTTTGTTGCCTACCTTGACCTCCGCCGCGGCCCAACATTTGGTAAAGTTGTTACCCTTACCCTTGATCAGAACCATGCCGTGTTTCTACCGCAAGGTATCGCGAACTCGTTCCAGACGCTAGAAGATAATACTTATTATATATACAGCGTGAATGATCACTGGAGCCCCCAAAAGTATGATGACTACGTTTTTGTAAATCTTGGCGACCAAACCCTCAATATTGCCTGGCCAATCCCACTTAAGCAAGCCATCATGTCGGATCGGGATCGTGCCCATCCGCTACTCTCGGCTATTAAACCGATGGAGCCGGCAGCATGAACGATGAGTCAATTCTCATCATTGGAGCGAACGGACAGCTTGGGCGAGCCCTTCATGAGCGTTATCCACAAGCTAGGACTGCTGACGTTGGCGAGCTCGATATCACCAATAAAACTCAATTGGCTAACTTTGATTGGAGCGGCATTACAACCCTTATAAATGCCGCCGCCTATACGAACGTTGACGGTGCTGAAACGACAGACGGACGGCTTGCTGCGTGGTCAATAAACGCCGTGGCCTTATACGATCTTGCAACTGAAGCACTCAAACATGATTTATGTGTCGTTCATATTTCAACGGATTATGTCTTCGACGGCAGCAAAACACCACATACCGAAAGCGAACCGTTTAGTCCACTCAATGTTTACGGAGAAACTAAAGCAGCCGGTGATATTGTGATCAGTGTATTGCCGAAATATTATATTGTGCGCACATCATGGGTGATCGGCGATGGCAAAAACTTTGTCCGGACAATGCTCGATTTAGGTCGAAGAGGTATTGCACCGACAGTCGTTGCCGACCAAATCGGTCGGCCAACATTTACGAACGAGCTGGTTCGGGCAATCGATCATTTACTAAAGCATAATCCGCGAGTCGGTATTTATAATGTCAGCAATGGTGGCATGCCGACCAGCTGGGCAAATATTGCTCGAAGCGTATTCGATCAGGCTGGTTTTGATTTGAGTGTAACTGACATCTCAACAGCCGAGTATTATCAAGATAAACCGGAAGCGGCAGCCAGGCCACTGCAAAGTACTTTTGACCTGCAGAAAATCCATAAAACCGGTTTTAAATCGCACAGTTGGAATGATGATCTAAAAACATACGTTGAAAAGGAGTTAGCATGAAGGGTATTGTTTTGGCCGCCGGGACCGGCTCACGTCTCTATCCAATCACTAAGGCAACCAGCAAACAGTTAATGCCGATCTACGACAAACCAATGATCTACTATCCGCTCAGCACTCTTATTAATGGCGGTATTCGCGACATACTTATTATCGTAAATTCGGTTGACCTGCCCCGTTTTCAGGAACTGCTTGGCGATGGTTCACAAATCGGCTGCAGTTTTCAGTATAAGATCCAGGAAACACCACGCGGCTTAGCTGACGCTTATATTGTCGGTGCTGACTTTATTGGTGACGATAAAGTCGCCATGATACTTGGTGATAACATTTTTTACGGGACTGGCTTGGAAGATAAATTGCGTTCGTTTATGGACGTCAACGGTGCTATTGGATTTGCGGCACCAGTCCAGAACCCAACTGGATACGGAGTCTACGAATTTGATGCCGAAATGAACGTACTTTCAATAGAAGAGAAGCCAGAACATCCCAAATCAAATTACGCTAATGCTGGACTGTATTTCACCGATAACGATGTGATCGCTATTGCCAAAGAAGTCCAGCCGAGTAATCGCGGCGAAATAGAAATTACGTCGGTTCTTGATGCCTATTTAAAGAAGAATAAACTAAAAGTTTGCCTGCTTGACCGCGGAACGGCATGGTTGGATACCGGTACATTTGCCAGCATGAATCAGGCAGCTCAATTCATTCAAGTCATAGAAGAAAGACAAGGTTTAAAGATCGGGTGTATTGAAGAGGCGGCTTACCGGCAAGGTTTTATTGATAAGCAGCAACTAAAAAATCTGGCTGGTGGCTTAACAAAATCTGGCTACGGCAGTTACTTATTCGGTTTACTATAAAGCTCTGGCTCTTTTCTGGGCCCAATATTTGCTGAAAGATACTTAACAACATATTTCCTATTCTTGCCATTGGTTCGGTATAATAAGTTCCATTAAAGGAATTCGGCTATGAAACTTATTGTAATGATCCCCTGTCTGAACGAGGAGCCAACGTTGCCTCTGGTTCTTGAAACCATACCCAAAAAAATAAAAGGCATTGATCAAATTGAAGTTCTAATAATTGATGATGGGTCAACAGACAGAACCGTAGCGATTGCTAAAAAAATGGGTGTACAGCATTTTGTGCATCACAAAGTAAACCAAGGATTAAGTAAGTCATTCCGCGACGGCCTAAAAGAATCTCTAAAGCTCGGCGCCGACATTATTGTCATTACCGATGGGGACAACCAGTATCGTCAGGAGCAAATTCCCGACCTCATTAAACCAATCCTCGATGGTGCAGCAGACACTGTGATTGCTGATCGGCAAACACAAACCATTAAACACTTTTCGCCATCAAAAAAATTCTGGCAAAGATTCGGGACTCAAGTTCTTAACATTGCCGCCGGTACAAATATTCCTGATGCGGTCAGCGGCTTTCGGGCTTACTCAAGAGAAGCAGCCATGCAACTTAATCCAGTTGCTGACTACAGTTGGGCAACCGAGACAACTATCCAGGCTTCACATAAGCACCAAGCTATTGCGGTCGTGCCAATCAAGACTAATCCTAAACTGCGTGAATCCCGTCAATTTAAGTCATCGTGGCAACATGTTCGTCGATCAAGTGTAACAATCGTACGAGCCTTCATTATGTATAAGCCCTACACCCTGTTCTTATCACTCGGCTTTATTTTGCTGGCGCTCGGTCTGATACCCTTCCTACACTTTCTCTGGCTGTACTTGACCATACGCTCCCCCTTCGGAGCGCATCATTTACAGTCACTAATTATCGGCTCCGTCTTGTTGGTTGCCTCATTTATATCATTCACGCTCAGTATTATTGCTGACCTCATTCGCATTAACAGATCGTTACTGGAAGACATTCTTGACGAATTGCGCCACAACCGTCCTAATTAAAAATCCAGACTTTCGTGTTGTAGGTTTTACTGCCTTTAATGATCACAGGGCGAGTGATTGACCGCGCAGCATTATTAACTTTTACCACTACGCTATTGGGCCAGTCCCAGCTGGCATCACTCCGACTAATAAACGTCAGTACACCGCCGCCCTGCAGAAAGAATGCCAGCGCTACAACTGCGAGTATGCTTTTGCGTGAAGGCATATTGCGCAGAGCCACACTAAATGCGCGGCCAACAATTGCAGCCATCAACAACAGAATCGGCAATAGGTAACGACCATTCATAAATACCAGCTCGTTTGTATAGTGGTATTGCGAATAGCCGTCAACCCACAACGCTGCTAGATACAGTACACAAACCAGAAAAATAAAGGCAAGGTAGGCATTCCCCTGAAAGATGCGCCGACGCCACTTAAACACAGCGACAATACCAATGATAGCTATAAGGGCAGCAGCAGCACTTGGCAGTGGAAGCGGCGGATAATTCGTGTAGCCACTTGCCGGGCCATTAACGGCAAAGAATAAACGGTACCACAACCAATATGACCAAACTGCTAGATACTCAATCGGGTTGAAATAAGTAATTGTTCCCCCCTTTGCCTCTACTGCTTTATGGGTAACGTAGTTCCTGTCCCACGGTCCATAGGCACTACACTGCTTAACAGACAATACAGTACTGCAGTCCGGAGTAAAGGTATGGTACTCCACTAGATTAACGCCGTCGCGTTGAGCAAACATACCAACACCTACTACCAACAGGCTGACCAGAAATATCTTGGCAACGAGTGACTGCCCACGCCAACTATGTAGTAATCCTGTTCGAAGCAGCTTCAGCCTGCCCTTGTATGTACGATAAGTAATAAAAATCAGGAATAACACAACGCCCAAAAAGACCGGTAGAAAGGCATACTGAACCAGCGTTGCAAAAACACAAACGCTACCGAGCATCAGTAGTGTTCGGAGTGAGGGACTCCGTCGCCTAATTTCATCAATAGCCCGGAAGGTTAGCAAGCAGGCCCAAGCTATTAATGGGATCAGCAGGTTATCATAGTTAATGTGTGCCGCCAGTTGCGGAACAATTGGTATTAATATGAACAGTAAGAGACTGAGGTTGGTAAGTGTTCGAGAGATTTTAACGCGAAGCAGCACTCGACGGAAGAGAACAAGTCCAGTAGCAAAGAAACCTATATTTATAAAACGCAGCAGGATAACCTGACCGGTTTGGCCATGAACAAACAGCGCGATAATCCGATACGGAAAACTCATCAAATAATGATAAAGATATGACGAATCACGAGCGACTGCTCCGTAGGCATTAGCATTGGGGGGCTGATTGCTTAAGAATGGCAGCCAGTAATGTGAGTAAACTTTAATTAAGCCAAAATGAAAGTCTTCATCAAATGCCATCGGGTAAACTGCTGACAGTGCAATCCAAACCGACTCAAAGATAAAAAATCCCAGGATTGCCCTAAAGAAATGCTTTGAACTCAGTATGGCAACGATTCGGTTCAAGAAACTTCTCATGTATATAGCATCTATTATACAACTGTGGCTGAATCTAAACTGAACAACTGGCATTCTTCGGCTTTTGATTGAGCTGTTAAGGTGTATGATTTGTACCAAGGACCATGAAGAAACGATTGCGAATTACAGTAAGTATTGTTCTTGTTCTGCTCACAGCAGTTGTTTTCGGCTACTACTTGTCCAAGCATCGCAGCATACTCTCGCAACTCAAACACACCTCGCCGTCAACAATCATATGGCTTTTGCTTCTCTACGGATTATGGTTCGGTGGGCTAACGCTAATTTTGCTAGCCAGTCTACGTATTTGTCGCAAGTCGCTTTCCGGTAAAGAAAATTTTTTGCTGAATGCCTACTCCACATTGGTAAACTTTTTTGTACCCGGACAAGGCGGTCCGGTGGTCCGCGGATTATATCTTAAGAGACGACACCGTTTACTCGTGCGAAATTATATTGTCGCCACCTTACTTTACTATGGTTGTTACGCTGTTGTCAGTTGCCTACTCTTACTCGCCGGCTCTCAGCGTTGGTGGTGGACATTGTTAGCTGTTGTGCTTATCGGCAGCGTCAGCAGTCTCGTTATTGCGCTCTATATCCGTCGTTCCAAAGCCCGGACCAACAAGCTTGATATTCGTCCGATAAACCTTCTGTTCTTACTCTTGGCGACGGCTCTACAGGCAGCGGTGCAGGTAACGATTTATGCGGTTGAACTACATGCCGTTAGCCATCACGTGACACTAGGACAAGTTATGACTTATACCGGCGCAGCCAATTTTGCTTTGTTTGTGGCGCTAACACCAGGAGCTATCGGCATTAGAGAGTCCTTTCTAGTCTTCAGTGAACGATTGCATCATATTAGCAGTACGAATATTGTAGCCGCCAACGTCATTGATCGTGGTGTATTTATCGTATTTCTTGGCATTCTTTTCTTGCTGACTCTTGGCTTTCATGCCAAAGCAACTCTTGGCCTCAAGCAGGCGCCAATGACATCCACCAAAGACATCGACACCGGACAAGTTTAACATCCGATAGAGTCATTACTTTGTCTGAAGTTCAACTGAACGATTGTTTATCTGCAGCTAGATTCACTTTGCGCACAGGTGTAGGATGGGGGTCGTAAAGCATGGCAGCAGCAACACAGTCCTTACAGAGACAGTTCTCAAAATTCATTGCAACAATAGTCAAGAAAGATCTGTTGTTATCTATTTTGGTTGCCTTTATTGTGATTATCTTCGGAGTTTTTTTGGGATGGGAGAATAATAAGGTTGTACCCCTTAATACCAACCCTATTGTCCATTACAGAGCGGAGGGACAGACGGGCCTTAACTTCATGTCAAACTGGGACGGCCCAGATTATTTGCAAATAGTTGCTACAGGTTATACTTCCGCATCTCAGACCAACTTCTTTCCCCTCTATCCGATAGTTGTACGAGCCATTAACTGGGTGCTTCACTCGCGACTGTATAGTGCACTTCTTGTATCGTGGGTAGCATTTATAGGGGCGATTTATTTTTATCTGAAAATTATCAAACAACTATCGAACGGCCAAGATAATCGCGAAGCACTACGGGGAGTTTTACTATTCGTACTTTTCCCGACTGGAGTCTTTCTGTTAGCAACATACACCGAGAGTTTATTTGCAATGCTGGCACTGGGAGCAATTTTCTACGCCTTACAGAAACGATACTTACCGGCTGCGCTCCTTACGATGTTGGCAACCGCAACTCACGTTAATGGTTTGTTCCTGCTAGTACTTATACCAATGTTGTTATTTGAGCAACGTGAGAAGTTATCAAAAATACTTGTTAGCCTACTCATCGGTGCTGGCGGTATTTTGTCCTACATGGCCTACTTGGCTATTCGTTTTAAAAATCCTTTTGCATTCATTACAGCTCAACGAGCTCATGGTTGGTTGCGGAACGGCTACGCAAACCACTTATTAACAACCTTAAATATTTTTAATTTGGCCGCGATCATCTTACTCATCCTGTCTATACTGTATTGGCGAAACCGACGGAAAAGCTTTGCACTCTACAGTTTTTTCTATTTATGCATACCTTTTATAGGCGGACAGTTTGGCGGCTTTAATCGCTATGTACTTATGGCGTTTCCAGTCCAGATTATGCTTTATGAGCGTTTTAAAAAATCCAGTATCGCCTATACTGCAGTCATCGCAATATTTGTAGCGCTTTGGAGCTATTTTATGCTGCAGTACGCTGGTGGTTATGTTGGTGGGTAGATGCACGTTTCTCAGGTTACCGCGACCATACTTAGGCAACATACGCTAGCAATTAACCAACCAGATTGATATAGTTATCGGTAATGGATAGGCTGAAACGGGTTTTTCTCAATAAAACTCGCAATAATTACATACAGTTTATGCGCTACGGTTTTGTGTCAACCGTGGCACTAGCGGTTGACTTTGGTGGGCTAGTTGCGTTAAAACAATACGCTCACATGAACTACCTAGTAGCGGCTTCATTCTCATTCATTGGCGGATTGTTGGTTAATTATGTTCTGAGTATCCTATGGGTGTTTAACAACTCGAGAGTTGCTAAACGAAGTACCGAGTTTGGTATATTTGCTATCATCGGCCTCGTTGGTCTTGGCATGACTGATTTAATTTTATATGTTCTTACTAGCGGGTTCGGGCTATACTATGTTTTAAGCAAAGCAATTGCGACAATCATTGTCTACTTTTGGAACTTTGCTGTTCGTAAAAAATATTTATTCGATTGATTATATGGCAAAACAGAAGACAGCTATCATTATTGGAGCAGGGCCGGCGGGTTTAACAGCAGCTTACGAGTTGCTGCATAAGACCGACGTAAAACCTCTCGTGTTCGAAGCTTCAAACGATATCGGCGGCATATCAAAAACGGTTAACTATAAAGGAAATCGTATCGATATTGGTGGCCATCGCTTTTTCTCGAAGTCAGATCGAGTCATGGAATGGTGGAATAATATCCTACCGCTCGAGAAGACAAAAGACGCTGCATTGACTATTAAATACCAAGGGAAATCACGTGATATTAAGGGCAGTTCTGCAGGTGTTGACCCCAACAAAACTGACGAAGTAATGTTGATCAGAAGTCGACTAAGCCGCATTTATTATTTGCAACGTTTCTTTAATTACCCAGTTACCTTGGAACCAACGACAATTAAGAATCTCGGCTTACCTCGAATGGCTAAGATTGGCTTAAGCTACACAAAGGCCCGATTGTTTCCGCTCAAAGAGACCTCATTGGAAGAATTCTATGTTAACCGCTTTGGCCGTGAACTATATAATACTTTTTTCCGTGATTACACCGAGAAGGTTTGGGGTGTGCCATGTAAAGAGATTGCTCCTGACTGGGGGCACAGCGAGTCAAAGGGCTATCGGTCACCAAAGCCATTACCCATGCTCTTAAGCAGATTGTGAAGAAGCCGGCAAAAGATATTAACCAGAAGAATACTGAGACGAGTTTGATTGAATATTTTCTTTATCCGAAATTAGGGCCAGGACAAATGTGGGAAACAGTTACAAAAATCGTCGAAAAAATGGGTGGTACTGTTACTAAGAATACCGTTATCACCAAACTGCACGCTTCTGGCAACGAGATCACTGGCGTAACTGTACTTGATACAAAAACCGGGAAATCAAGAAAGATTACCGGTGATTATTTCTTTTCAACAATGCCCGTTAAAGAATTAGTTGGAGCTATTGACGGTGTAACTGTTCCTAAAAATGTACGTGAAGTCGCCAATGGGTTACCGTACCGCGATTTCATTACTGTCGGACTACTAATGAAAAAGTTAAAGATTAGCAATAATACTGAACGTAAGACGAAAAATAATGTCATCCCCGATAACTGGATTTATATTCAGGAACCGGACGTTAAGGTTGGTCGTTTACAGATTTTCAATAACTGGAGCCCTTACCTCGTCAAAGATTCAAAGAATGTTTGGATTGGTATGGAATACTTTGTGAGCGAGGGTGATGAGTTATGGGAAAAAGCTGACAAGGATATGGCAACAATGGGAATTGATGAGCTAAGCAAAATCGGCATTATCGATAAAGCCGATGTCCTCGATAGCACCGTTATTCGAATCAAGAAGACTTATCCAGCCTACTTTGGTACTTACAGCCGATTTGACGAGATCCGTAAGTTCACCGATAAATTCAGCAATCTTTTTCTGGTTGGGCGCAATGGTATGCACCGTTACAACAATCAGGACCACTCAATGTTAACCGCTATGACAGCTGTCGAGAACATTATTGAGGGTCGTAAAGATAAAGACAATATTTGGGACGTCAACGTCGAAAAAGAATATCACGAAGAAAAGTAGATAGTTTTCTTACGAGCAGCGAATCAACTTTACTGTTCTCCTATGTAATCGGACTGCCGGATGGGATTGAAACTATGGCTGTACCCTCAAGATAGGTAATCGGGATACCGGCATAGGTAGTGTTAAGTAAACTCTGGTTTTGAATCAGATCTTTACTTCCGTTCTGTATGAGATAAATATTCCCGGAATCATCTCTGAGCAGCACAGATGTTGAGCGACGAAGCACAAATTGATTATAGACAGATGGAGAGACGGTGAGTATTGGATTTGTCGTGCTGGTGTAATTAAGCAGTGTGTTGCCGTCTGGGAAACCTAGGGCATAGCCAAAGCTCAGTATCTTTACGCCAGCATTTGTCGTATTGATCAACATCGAAGGGGGGCTTGACGATGTTGTTATGCCGGATATGATCGAAGGGTCAAGGGTTGTGACGGGTACCCCGTCACTAACGTAGCCGTAGTTTGCTTCTTGTGCAAAGTTAGAGAAGGCAATTTTTTGACCACCAGTTATAAGATACATTGATGAGCTTCCGGTGGGGCTCACAAGATACGATGCATCTTGCACTACTGGCCAATAACCCTCCGGCAAGGTTACCGAGTTGCTGGAAGTAATACCATAGGCGTCGAGATGCTGGATAACAGGAACGAGTTGCAAGTTATTCATTATGTAATAGGCCCCGTTAATTTGCAGATACGGGCCAAGCTGTTGAGACGACACGGTATAGCGAGCAAGGGTACTGTTAGAAATTTGAGTAGCAGTGTTTGTGTCCCAGGCTGAATCATAGGCGGTTTTAATTGGGTAGAGCGTGGCATACATTAATAGATAATAGTTGCTGGAGTTCTCAACTATATAAGTTGCTGGACTGATTTCAGGTATTTGGTTGACGAGATTCGGACTTAAGGAAACAATCGGTGTCGAACTACCGGCGTAGGCATCAACATCCTGATTATTAGCAAGATAACGCTTACTCCCGTTATCCATGGTATAGACAAAGGGCGAGCCGGCCGGAATGAGAAGCGTGGTAAGGTTGGATCCTTGCCAAAGTAGATTAAGACTATCGGCACTGTAGGTTGGTAGTGTTGCACCTGAGGCAATCCAGGCGTTTGCTACCGTGGCCGAAGGGATAAGATGCTTTTGGCCATCAAGTACCCACTGTTGGCTCAGCGGTGTTTGGACCATATCGGCCAATGTGCCACTACTGGTAAGCAAACTAATGTAACCATCGCTCAGCGGTGTCAAAGCTTGGCCAGGTTGATAACCCCAGTCCTGAGCCAGAGCTAAATTAGGAATATAGTGAGTATTGCCACCCTCAAGCATGTACCATCGACCGGTCGTTGTATCCATCACAAACTGTTGAGCGCTGATTTGCGGCAAATATGACAAGGTTGTTGACGATGTAATCGCTAGTTCAGTTGGAGCGCCATAGGCATTCTGGACGTTAGCATTCGGGAAATTTAGAACATTCCCTGAGTCAACTACGTAATCCGACCCACTATTTGAAATATTCTGCGTTAGCGCACCGCCATTGGGCAATGATTGAATAAACGTATCAGTAACCGCAGTAACCTGTGCTGAGATATAACCCCAATTATAGAAAATGCCATTGGTTGTCGACATAAGGTGTGCGGTGCCACCATCCATGAGATAGGTGTTGCCATTAGTAATATCAACCATAAATCGTCCTACCCAGTTGCCTCCCAACATACTATAAACAAGTCCTGTGCTTTGGACGGCTGCGTTCGGATTGAGGCCCCATAAAGCAAGATAGCTAGAGTCGCGAACATAGTGAACCTGCCCATTATCAATGAAGAAATAGTTGCCCCACTGGTCCTTTAAAAGATTGCCTAGGTTTGGCCCGGTTGGTAGCGAGTCAAAGAAGGCTTGACTGACCTGATTGGCCGCGTTACCGCAACCTGGCTCCGGGTATAAATTACTTAAACCCCACTCCGAGTAAGCGGCGCCAGTAATATAGTATTTGCCGGTTGCTGTTAACAGATACCAGGCGTTACTGCCATTAGGATCACAGACGACCGCAAAATATGAGTCGGTCATCGTAGTTGGCCCAAACCAATTCTGAAAAATCGTATCAAACTCCTCACCACCGGCAAATGATGGAGTGTAGTAATACAAAGCAGCCGTTGCACCATTAACAACCGTTACGGTATTGCCGCCAGGTAGTGTATATGGAACATCGATTTGGGCACCGCCATAGCCAACGCTACTATCTCCGGCATCGTAGCCAGCATAGCCACTGGTTATGCCTTCTGCACGCTCTTCGGCAAACCGCAGCAACCAAGATGATGCCAGAAGCTGCAAGCTAAAACCGTTATATGAATAATCACAGCTGCCAGGACAAGCATAGCTCATTCCAATAAAGACACACCCGCCGACCGTCCCGTAGACACCGGCATTGCAGGCATCACCCGGAGACAAGTTAGTGTAATGACAGAAGCTAGAAGGCGACCCGGATCCAATAACAATACTTTGCTCTTTCTGCATTGTAGCCAAAAGAACTTCCGGATTAATATGATAAATTCTTGACGCATCAAAAATCGCCTGACCGGCGGTAACATTACCGCCAAAAGTATAGCCATTATTAGTTTGGACTGAGGCCGACCACCCCGTTGGGTCTGGGGTTGTAAAACCATTGTTCGAGCTAAGGCAACTGTCTGGAAAACTATTGAGAAAGCTATCAATTTGGGCAGCACTCATAGTATTTATATTGTTGAAGACTACGTCATCAACAACTTCGTTGGCATTGAAGCTAGCTTTAGCTGTGCTATGAAAAGCCAGCAATACTCCCGCCAATACTAGGAGACCAAAAAATGAGCCGAAACCAGCTATCCATAGTTTTTTCTTGATCATTATGAAATATCCAATGTGACTTGCGATGTAGTCGTCTGGCTTCCTCCATTAAGGGTTGCTGTTGCTGATACTTGCCATGTTCCTTGGCTCAGCCCAATACTAGAAGGTGTCCACGAAGACCATATTGCAGAACTTTCTTGTGCGTCTTTGCTTGTGCCTGCAACCATAGGACTCAAGCTGACCGTGCTACCGTTTGCTACATTCTTAAAAGTTATCGTACAAGTAGCACCGACTGTCGTGTTGCATGATGAGTCCTCTTGGGTACTCATGGTGGCAGAGTAGTCGCTGACAAACGTACCACTGGGGGCTGTTGGGCCATTCGAAGAAGCTGGTGGAGTAGTCGCGCCAGGAACATTAGTGACAGGCGTGGGAGTTGGAATATCCGGATTACTTGAGGGAGGAGCACTGGAATCACTTGAATTGGTTGTTAACTTAATTGTTGCTGATTGATTAGAGGTTTTTGAAGCAGTCGTGGGAGTTTTGGGAGTATGGTGAAGAAGCGCAACAGTAGTAATGCCGCCCGCAACTACGATAGCAGCAAGGATAGTGAAGAGTGGTGCTTTCGATGATTTTTTCTTTTTTCTTTTTTGCGACATGGCAAATCCCCTGTAAAAACTATTTAAGCACAAATGGTATTATCATACAAGGTTGTATGACGCTATAATTATGGCTATGATGGTCATACTTGGTTGGATGAAAAACTATTGAAGAATCTATGAAACAATTGCTTGCTACTACACCACAGAAATTTCTGACAATGCTTTCTCGCCCAGAAAAACTATTTGTCATTTCGGCAGCTGTTTTTGGACTCATCATGTTAGTAGTGATGCCACCCCTCATGGTTCCCGATGAGAATGCTCATTTCTACCGTGCCTATCAAATCAGCAGCGGTTCTATCTTTGCAGTGACGGAACATAAAATCACCGGGAGCATTTTACCAACAGATTTATTAACGGACGTCAACGGATTGGTGTTTACTAGCATTAACGGGGGCAAAGCAACCCGCATACTCTACCACCATTACTTGGTCACAAAAATAAATACCCACAAGAAGAGTTTTATTCAATTTGATACAACTTCCGTGTATAGTCCGATCGCCTACATCCCACAAGTAATCGGCATTACGATTGGGCGAATTATCTATCCCTCGTTCCTTGTAATGTTGTACCTTGGGAGATTCTTTAACTTGCTAGCTTTTATAGCGATGGTCTATCTCGCTATTAGATTAACACCGATCGGTAAATGGGTTTTTGTGGTGGTGGGACTTTTCCCGATGACACTCCAACAAGCCGCCTCTTTATCAAGTGACGTGATGACTATAGGCATAGCCTTTATTGCCATTGCCTATGCCCTCAAACTCTATTGCGAACGTAAGCCCCTGAATCGTAATCAGGTTTTACTAATTATTCTCATCGGAGCCGGGCTTGGACTAACAAAACAAACAAACGCTATTTTGATATTACCTTTTTTGTTCTTGCCAAAATTGGTACTAGGCAAAACAGCCAAAATGCGTCTTTTACGGATAACTTACATTCTGTCCGCTACGCTAGGATTGATGCTCGTTTGGTATGCACTTATTCATATTAAACATTACAATTTGGACTATTCAGGTGACCCAAGCGTTAACCTAGCAGCCCAGACAAAATATCTAGCCCATAATCCATTCGGATTCATTAGGATATTGGCTCGTAGCTTTATATATAATGGTAGTAAAGTTCCCCCAAGTCCTGATTTCTATTGGCAGTCGATTGTCGGGGTATTCTCATGGATCAGCTATCAGTTGCCTCTCTTTAACGTGATTGCCTGTTACTTGATATTCGGTTTAAGTTTACTGCAAACCTCTGAGCTAGCGGCAAAGTTCCGATTTAACCTGAAGACAAAAACTGTTTATATGGCGACACTTATCATTTCTGTGGTCGCGATTGCCGGCATTCTTTATATTATATGGACACCTTTGAGATCACCGGTAGTGGCAGGCATCCAAGGACGATACTTCTTGCCACTTCTTCCATTGCTCATACCGGTATTTGCAAGCACTAAATTTAAGCTTACCTTTAAAAAACCGGCCTACCTTGGTGGAACTATTTTGGTAGTAACCACCATTAACTTTTTAGCTATGGCCTTTTTGACCATGCGTTACTTCAATCTCGGCTAAACTTTTATATCAATCTTGGATGTTTTTTTGGAGAGCGGCAACCGATGCTTCACATGACTCATCATAATGACCATAGAACTCTGCAACTTTCTTAACAGCGTTCGGGATGATAGTCTGACGAAGTTGAACGTCCGTTAAACCTCGCTCTAAGTTCTCTGCGATTGAGGAGGCGTTCGGGATACTGACAATACAGTCTTTTTCGTGCTCATACAACTTATTCCATGTTTCGTCGCGATATTGATTAACCACTACGGGGCAGCCACTCGCCATCAGCTCAGAAGCAACAACACCCGGATGGCCACTAAACATAAACATCATGCCAATATCCATGGATCGGTAAAAAGCCGGCAGCTTGTCGTAGGCTATTTTACCGAGACTTATGATGCTCCCTTCTAACCCATATTCCGCTGGATCCCAGACAGCGCCAGCGCTGTAAATTTCGACGTCGTCTTTTAGTTTTTGTTTTAATCGCTCGAGTGCTGCGATGCCAAGTTCAAATGCGTTGCGTGGTTCGTTCGGGCGACCATAGAAGAAAACTTTGTACGGTTTCTGAGTTTGGAATTGTTTATTTGGGTCAGGCGAATAACCCGACAGAGCAAGTTTGGATTTAATGATGACACCTTGGCCTTCATAATCTTGCTCATACCACTTTAGTAAACCAGGCGTGTTGGCAAGCGCAAAAAAATGAAGGGTGTAGGTAGTTTCCACGAGAGCCGATATCGTCCCCTTTGGGTAAAAGCTAGCTTCCTTATCCTGAATAAAATAACACTTGCGTTTTGTTTTGTTATATTTAGCTAAGATATACGCAGTTGCCCATTGTGTGCAGATTGCCACATCCGATGACGGCAAACTATCCGCACTATCAAATGTGACCGCTAGAAAATTAATTGATTGAGCTAGCTCAGGAAATTTTTCTGCCACTATCTCAATATGTCGTTGGAGGTCCTTCTTTTCAAGGATGAGCGCCATACTGATTTTGATGCCACGCTCTCGAAGAAAAATCGCATAACTAAAGATATTGTTAAGGCCTGCATAAATTGCATCAAACCCAGGGAGAATAAATAGCACGTGATGGATAGTGATGCTTTGTTTATTGCTTTGAGTAATGTGCTGGAGATTAGCCTGCATTTCCTGATGGCTCAACGAGATATTGAATGCATGACTGCGCGCTTCTTCCTGATAGGCAGTTGGCGGAAAGTCACCCATCTCATCAACGTCTTCGGTTTGGTCAATAGTTGCTAATCTCATTGGGTTATCAACCGACAGGTTTGGGTTGTTGTAGGGGTCATCTTTAGGAAATAGTTTTTCAAGCAAGACGGAGGCGCTATTATAGTAATCTTCTTGGTCAATTTGGGAATCTGGCGCCAGTTCTATATACACCTTCGGGTTAAATACCAAACGGCCGTCTTTAGCCAAACGAAGCTGGAGAGCTGTGTGAACATAACGGTCATCGCAGTGAAACTTAACGACAAAATCGAGAGCCTCAACAAGATCGGTGGGTTTACTTAAAAAATATACGTGTGACAGAACCGTTAGATCCCTGACCCATTCAATATTGCCAATTGGAGTTTGGTGATAAGGCACCGATCCTTCGAAGATAGGCTTTATGCCTTTACGGGTAATAAAAGCACCACAGTCAATGGCTGTTTTAGAGTTAGGCTCAACTACTCTTGGGCTGACCGCTTTGACACCCTTAATATCCAACCAGCCAGTAAGCTCTTCGATTGGGGTATTTAATAATGAGGTTGGATTAATTCGGTCGTCAACAATGACAACGTTTTTCTTTGAGCTGTTCTTTAGAAGCTCCTTGAGCGCTAAAGCATAGTTGCCGTGCTTATAACTTATAAACTTAACATTGTCTGGGCACATACCCGCATCAATCTGTACCGTATAGTCCATCAACACTGCGTAGTGGAAATGATTGACCTCAGGATCCTTAGAAGCAGTTATTAATTGACTAAGAAAACGAAGTAACGAAGCATAGGATGAGGAATAAACGATAACGAGAGGATCGTTTGAGGCCTTTGACCACTTTAGTAACAGTTCGGCTCCGACATGATAACTCGTAGCATTTATGCCCCGGTCTGCCATATATTTGTCTACTGCTCGACGCTGACCCTCAAGTGCATACGGCTTGGTATCGATTGACATAGCGGTTGACGTGCTAATAACTCTCCAGTGATAGAGCACTTTTGGTATATGTCCGACTAGTTTTGAGACCTCAATAACCTTAAAGAAAAGGTCCCAATCCTGAGCACCATCCGTGTCAGAACTCCAGCCACCAACTTTTGTTACCAATGAGGTTTTCATAACATTTAGATGAGTTAAGTAATTAGCGTTGAGCATTACCTCGGGTGACCAATCTGGTTTAAAGAATGGCTCAAAACGATGACCGGCTTCATCGATCTTGTCTTTGTCAGAATAGATAAAGTCATAGTCGGCCTGGTTGATCATTTTAGCGTTCTCAAACAAAGCATCTGGCGACAGTGTGTCGTCGTGATCGAGTAAAGCAATGTAATCGCCAACGGCCTCTTTCAGGATCTCGTTCGAGTTGGTGGCAATACCTTTATTTGGAAAGGTCCAGGTTTTAATTCGTTTGTCCTTAGCGCAGTATTCCTTAATCAGGGCATCAACATCGGGGCTTGTACCGAAATTTCCTAGACAAAGCTCAAAATACGGATAGGTTTGGTTGAGGACTGATTCGATCAGACTGCGCAGTATTTCAAGAGGTGGATTAAATACCGGCGTAACAATACTAATGATTGGCTTTTGAGGAAAATTGTCGGCTAGTCTTTTTTGAATATCCAATTCCGTTTGGTCGGGCTCATTAAAGATAATCCACTGTTTATACTGGGTTTGTAAATCCTCGGTGGAGATAATGTTGTTGGTTATCTGGGTTACATACTGCTTATTGGGTTTCAGGATTTTCTTAGCAACTTTGGCGGGGAATTTCAGTGGAGCTTGTTTTAACTGATTTTTAGCGTAACCGACTGACCTTATTAATCGATAGCCCCGTGAAGATTTAATAAGACTCAGTTCTTGTTGTGCAATTTCGAGTTGCGACTCAAGATATTGCTTGTGATGATTGTCTTTATGACCCATGTTAATCTTCCACCTTTATGCCTATGCCGCTTAGTAATTCAACCATATATTCTGTATAAAAATATGCGGGCGTATATTTTTTAAGAAAAGCCTCATTCCAAATATAACTATCCTCCTCTTTGAAGGTATCGTAATGGATATGCATACCAATTTTTCGCTCAGCCGACACGAACCTAGGCTTGCGATCTTTGAAAATCTTGCGTTTTGCTTGCGCAACCGAGCGAAGAGGATAATGTTTATTGATAAACTTGTACGGAAATATTCTTCGACCGTCAAATTCAACCATGTGTCCACCATTGTTGACTAAATTCACTGGACCAATATTCTTCCAGCCTTTTACCTGCACAAAATTCCCTGACGACCTCGTAAATTCAAAGTTATGGAAAAAATTATCCGGGTGAACCTTACCGTCATAACCGTCCTTGGTCGGTCGAAAGTCAGCTACGGTAAAGTCGACTGCATTGTAACCGCATTGGCTTACAAAGGTTAGGGCCTGCTGAAGTGTGACATTCCTCCAGGGAGATATGCGCAGTTCGTCAGAATCATAATGAAGTACCCAGTCGTAATTGCAGGCGACAGCGAGCTCTTCAACTCTAGCGAGGATCTTCTGCCATTCGTAGGCAGGTACTTTTGGTTTGCTCGCCGGGAATCTCTCATAGGTTACGTTCTTGTGCTCAGCAGCTAACTTTTTGATGATTTCGAAGGTCGTGTCGATCGACCAATTATCGAGTACGTGTACTGCCACTCCCTGCCCGATAAGATGTGTAATGGATTGTTCAATAATATCTTCTTCGTTATACGCTGACATGATCGCCAAAACCGTTTCTAACTTACTGCTGAGTCTTGGCATGGCTTGAGTGCCGCTTATAGCTAACGTCGTGCCTTTGAATTCTTCTTCGTTATTACTAACGGTATGCCCTATCCTGCAATCTATCCGGTAGTTCGTGAGCAATGAGTAAAACTCATCAATCGTCCACTCTCGAACATGAGACGTATCAACTGGTGGTCCAAAATCTTCTGGTCCTCTGAATCTAGTACGATCGGCGGTAGCAATGAGCACAAATGGGGCAACTTTTGATAGATGCGATAATCCCATCAGATACTGGTGCGGTTCAGTAATTTGTTCGATAACACCGGAAGACACCACCACGGCGTCTTTTAATATATCCTCAGATATAGACGGAAGTCCCTTTTCTGGGTCGAAATTTATGAATTGGGCCTGTGGTAAGTTTTTTTGCAACACTTCACCGTTCATTGCTTGGTCAA
The DNA here is from genome assembly GCA_963797185.1 of uncultured Candidatus Saccharibacteria bacterium. Taxonomy (GTDB): domain Bacteria; phylum Patescibacteriota; class Saccharimonadia; order Saccharimonadales; family UBA4665; genus CAWCON01. Next base: position 106,798 of record CAWCON010000001.1, on the reverse strand, counting down.
TGGCAATAACGTTTACATTTACTAAGTTTAGCTTCCGTATTCTCTCTCCGTCACCCGCCCCGATATCAATCAGATATTTAAAGTCGCCTCTTTGTATAAGGAATTCCGCCAATGCATACACATAGGGTTGGAAGACCATACCCGTGAACTGCTTATCAATATGGGGGGTATGTTTCCCCCTGATTCGATAGCCTTCCTTGATTGTATAGTCGCGCGTACGCATAATTTACCTTTTCACCTATAGTCTGCCGGTCGTTTGGCTAATCCAGGATAATCTAGTCTAGAGCTTGGCCGCACGCTTGGTACTGTCTGCTTGGCAAGATCATATATGGACTTACGTCCGGTGCCAACTAGTATGCTTTTAGAAGTACGCTTATCCCACGCATCTATGGCCTCAAGCAGCAATTTGGCAATCGTATCAGTGTAATCGCCTTGGGTCATTTGATCCTGCCAGGCATTGTCGAATGGGTATGGACGCGGCTTGAATAGCGTGCGAATAATTAAATATTTTGAACACGTGGCGGCTACTACTTCTTCGGCCGCAAATTTAGAAGCACAGTACATATTGATTGGGTGAAAAGCGTGTTCGCTTGAGATATATACGAATGGTACTGACCGGTACAAGTTAGCGAGTCGCGCCGTACCGCCTACGTTGATTCTAAAGCATTCTTCGGTATCTGTTTCAGCTTGATCAACGGCGGTATAGGCAGCGGCATGCAGGACAAGCGAGCAGTCACGTGGCTGCATAGAACCAGTGATATCCATTTCTTGATGCGTTGGTGCATTAAATGTTCTTAGTTTCTGCAACTCTCTTCCCAGCCGACCACTGCCTCCCGTTAGCAACCAAACTTCCTTTGTTGCCGTATCAATTGTGGATTTTTTCGCCATTGTTATACGTATTATAGCGGGTAGTATGGCACTTTCCCAGACTTGGCCCAGATCTAGACGTAATCGTACGGCAGTTGCCGAACTGCTTTTTTTCGAAACAAGAAACTATACATGAAAATGTAGGGCTTCTTAAGCCATGGTGCATACATTATGGCGACAACCGATACTGGAATTGCGTAACGACGGTAACCGTGGTAGGCATATTGCAGTGCCATTTCTCGATAAAGGGTACTCTTCATTTCTAAATACTTCTTCATACCTTGCTGTGTCGATAAGGGATGCCAGCTTAGCAACTTATATTCATTGATATGGTTACAAAAATGATCGAACTCACGGCGGCGCACTGTCTCGGCCTGGTCTTCCGTAATCCCGGGATTTTTTGAACTAAAACCGGCATCGTATAAACGCCAGTGGTATAGAGTATCTTTTAGATTATAAACAGGACTAACGCGCGATATTCGGGTCCATAAATCATAATCTTGCGCACTGCTTATAGTCTCATTATATTGTCCAACTTTTTTCAGCAAACTACTCCTCAGCATAACCGAGCCGTGTGCAAATTGATTCGAGAAGACAAGAGTTAGCTTTAGATCATCGGGTTGGGTAAAAACATTTCTGACTTTAATTAATTCCCCTTGGGCATCCATTTCTAAATAGTTGGTGCCTAGCAATCCTACCTCTGGGTGCTTCTCCAGCCAAGCTACCTGCTTTTGAAACCGATCATGTACCGATATATCATCTGCGTCCTGGCGAGCAATATACTTACCGGTCGCCATGGCAATGCCTTCGTTGAGCGAAGCGGGAAGTCCTTTGTTTGGCCGAGAAGTAAAACGTATACGTTTATCTTTGTAGGTACTTACTATGGTTGAACTGTTATCTTTGGATCCGTCATCGATAATAATGAACTCGTAGTCACCGAAGCTCTGCTCCAGAATGCTATCAATTGCCGCTCGCAGATAATCGGCATTATTATAAATGGTCATTATAACGGAAACGAGTGGAGGTTTAGTGGGCATAAGATGATCCTCAAACAGATGAAATGGTCCTAGGTCTCGAGTCTCCAGCTACCATTAATATTTAATAAGCCACCCTTATATTTATTCTTCTCCTTGATAGCAAAGCGCACCGCTGCCGTTTTATTAGCTGAGTAAAGATCGTCACCATACACCTCAATATCAACAACATAGGCACCGCTTAATAATTGCTTGGTCGAGAACTCGCAGACTGTTTTTTGTTGGTGATTGACAGGGAACAACTTTTCTTTTACTGATGCACCATTGTCATAGTAAGCAACATGATTACCATCGCTACGGAAGATAGAAATACCAACACGGTAATTCTTTTTTTTCTTCGGGGTATAGGCGATTTCGATGGCTATATTTTCGTTGCCGCCGAGGATAACTTCAGAAACTCCATTAATAGTAACTTTATCAATGGTTACATCGCCTACTATTTTATTATCAATCGCCTGGTCTGGGCTCTCCTCTGGAGGTAAATTGATTAACTTATATTTGGCAGCAACTTCCCTCGTATTGCCTACCTCTGTAACCTTGCCATTATTTATCAACATAACACGATCACAATACTCTTCAACCGCTCCCATATCGTGGGAAACCAGCACCACTGTTTTTTTAGATTTTTTCAGTTGCTTGAAGTGGTCAAAACATTTCTTTTGGAAGTTTTGATCGCCCACCGCCAAGACCTCGTCTATAAGTAAAATGTCCGTATTGGCTCGAATAGCGATAGAAAAAGCTAGGCGTACCTGCATGCCGGAGGAATAATTTTTAAGCTTTTGGTTCATAAAACGTTCAAGCTCAGCAAATGCCACAATATCCTTGTACATTCTTTGCACAGCTTTACGGTTAAAACCGAGTAGAGCACCATTCAAAAAGACGTTTTCACGACCAGTCAGTTCTGGATTAAAGCCAACTCCAAGTTCAATAAAGGGCGTAAGCTTACCGTTGACGGTAATACTGCCTTCGGTTGGATCATAGATACCGGCGAGCAGCTTCAGTAATGTGCTTTTGCCGCTGCCGTTGCGACCAACAATACCAAAAAACTCACCTTTTTTGACTTCAAACGATACATTTTGCAGAGCTTGCAGTTTTTCGTATGTTCGGTTCCGGCGCCAAACATTAACCACTGCACTTTTAATAGAACTATTTTTTTCGTTTGGCAGCTTGAAAACCTTACTGACGTTATCTACTTTTACAGCAACATCATCGTTCATAGCTTAAATATTCTCCGCAAAGTTTCTAGCTTGACTACGGAAATATAAAACGCCGCCCAAGAGTACGAGCAAAACAATCATAAAAGGAATCAGTTGGTGCCACCCTCCACGAAAAACTTCATCAGGAGTGATGGCAGCGTGAGTAACAAGGGAGTAACGAGCATCTTGAACTGCTTGGGCCATCGGGTTAAGTAGTATTAATTTTTGAAAAGTTACGTTGGTGATACGTGAAAGCGGATAGAGTATTGGCGTAAGGTAAAATCCTGCTTGCAAAATGACTTCCCAAATGTAGCTGATGTCTCGATACTTCACGAACGCTGCTGCCAAAAAGAATGATAGACCGAGCGCAAATAAATACGCCTCTGCAAAAATCAATGGTAGCCAAAGTATGGTATGCATTACATCAACATGATTAATGAGCATGAAGATGGCAATTACTACCAAGTTTAAAAGCAAATTAATGAGAGCACTGATGCTGCTGCTGAGGACGATGATCCACCTAGGAATACGAATTTTGCGAATCAAATCACCACGGCTCACAATCGAACCCAGACTTTGCATAGTCATTTCCAAAAAGAAGTTCCACATTACTATGCCCAACAATAGATAAACAGGATAATGAGGAACGTTATTACCAATTTTTAGAAACTTTACAAAAACAACGTATAAAATGACAAATAGCAACAGTGGACGCAGGAGTGACCAAGCATAACCAAGGACTGATCCTTGATACCGTAATTTGAAGTCAGTTCGAACTAGCTCGCTCAACAATGCCCGGTTTTGTTTCGAGAAGATATGTTTGATCATCGTCTGGGGAGTATTATAGAAGAAATGACAGATGAAGTCGATGAACAAAGTTAGCGTCGTTGTACCTAATTGGAACGGTAAAGAATCTCTGGCGAGTTGCTTAGAATCCTTGTTAGCGCAAACTCAACCAGGAAATATTATTGTAGTAGAAAATGGCTCAACCGATGGGTCAGCTAAGTTTTTAGAAGCCAGCTACAAAGACCGAATTACGGTTTTGCAGCAATCAAAGAACCTTGGTTTTGCTGGCGGTGTAAATGTTGGTATCCGCTATGCACTGGAGAATGGGAGTGAATTTATTGCACTTTTTAACAATGATGCGGTTGCCGAGAAAAATTGGCTTGAGGAACTCACAAAAGTACTCAAAACACATCCAACAGTCGGTATAAGCACCTGCAAGCTAGTCGAAGACAACCGCGATCATTTTGATAGTACTGGGGATTTCTATACGACTTGGGGACTTCCTTACCCACGCGGTCGTGATGAGCCACTCAGCAATGTCTATGACGATCAAACAAAGGTCTTTGCTGGATCTGGCGGAGCAAGCTTGTACCGCACGACTATGTTAAACGAGATTGGCATGTTTGATGCTGACTTCTTTGCTTATTACGAGGATGTCGATGTTAGTTTTAGGGCTCAACTGGCTGGCTGGGGTGTTTTATATGTGCCGAGTGCTGTTGCTTTTCACGCTCATGGCACTACTAGTAGTCGTATTAAAGGCTTTACCACCCAACAGACAATGAAAAACCTTCCTCAACTACTATGGAAGAATGTCCCCTTCTCATTACTACCCACTGTTGTTCCCCGCTTCACTCTTGCCTACTGCTCGTTTCTGCTCAGCGCCCTGCTGAGGGGTCAAGGTTGGTTTGCTATAAAAGGTACAGTGGCAGCATTGGTACTAGCGCCAAAAACACTTATTAAGCGGTCTCGGATCCAGAGATCAAAGAAAGTCTCGGCATCTCATATTCGTTCGATCCTCATAGCCGATCTACCCCCTAATGCCGCCAAGCTAAGAAAACTACGCTCATACTTTATCCATTCTGCTTGAGTTATGATAGTAAGCTATACTGCAAGATATGAAAATTGTTATTGATGCCCGGGAACTACGTACTTCGACCGGTCGTTACATTGAACGTTTAATTTTTTACTTGCAGAGTATCGATCAAGAGAACGAGTATCTCATCTTATTAAAACCCGCTGATTTTGATGGTTGGGAACCAACCAATTCTCGATTTACAAAAATTAAGTGCCCTTATAAAGAATTCACTTTCGGTGAACAATTTGGCTTATTACGGCAATTACGACACCTGAAGCCGGACTTGGTGCACTTTGGTATGACACAACAACCATTACTCTACGGCCGGGCGGCCGTGACAACAATGCATGACTTAATCATGATCCGTGAACGTAATCCGTCCAAAAACTGGTTAGTGTTTACGATCAAGCAACAGGTTTACAAATTCGTTTGTTGGTACGCGCCGCGTCGGACAAAACAGATTATTGTTCCATCTGAGTTTGTAAAAAACGATATCATTGCCTACGCTCATGTCCCACCTGAAAAAATAACGGTAACCTACGAAGCAGCCGATCAAATTAGCGAGCCGGCTGAGCCGTTAACCGATTTGGTTAATCAACAATTTATTATGTACGTTGGCCGTCCCAGTCCACACAAGAACCTAGAGCGACTGATTGAAGCATTTGCTAGCTTGCATACCAACAATCCTCATTTGCGGCTTGCGCTGATTGGAAAAAGAGATGAATTGTATGAGCGACTTGAACAATACGTCAAACAACATGATTGGGAGAACATTATATTTACTGGTTTCGTTTCCGAAGGACAGTTGCGTTGGTTATATGAGCATTGCAGTGCTTACGTTTTTCCGAGTCTGAGCGAGGGCTTTGGCTTGCCAGGGCTAGAGGCAATGACCCAGGGCGCCCCCGTAATCAGCAGCAACGCCACATCCTTACCCGAAGTTTATGGGGATGCCGCTTACTACTTTGACCCACACGACGTCAATGCTATCGCCAAGGCAATTGAGACGGTTATCACCAATGGTGAGCTAAGAACAAAAATGGTAGCAGCTGGTAAGAAGCAGGCCTCCCGTTACTCGTGGCAGAAAATGGCTGAGCAAACACTAGAAGTATATAAACGCAGTCAGATCAGCATTAATTCTACACATCCTCTTGACCCAGAAGACTCCCCCCCACACAACAACAGACAATTAGTGTTTTCATAAATCACCAACCTTGGTTAATAGGTCGATCTTGACTACCCACCCACTTTTTTATAGTATTCTTTAAAATACATATAGTCCCTGTAATTTTTCTGTTCATTAACAGATAAAAAAACTCGGCTACGCGCGACCATCGATGGGACGGGTCACTCTCTTGGCGAAAAGATGGATACATAGATTTAAACAGGCGGTATTTGTTTAAATTAACGCGCACTTACTGTTTATTATCTTACTCTCTCGGTCATCTTACAGGCTGGGTAGTGCGGGCAACCCCAGAACTCTCCATAACGCCCTATCTTCTTAACCATAGCTAATTGATGTTTTGGACAGATTGGTGCTCCGTCAACCCAAACGATCAATCAAGGTTTTTTTGGTCTACCGGGGGAGCTGGAGCTGAATCGCTTGGCTTAAGAACAATGTGTCGATCACGTCCTTCGCCAATTGATTCGCTAGCAATTCCAGCATCTGCTGCTAGCTGGTGAATTATTCTGCGGTCAGCCGCGTTCATTGGTCGCAAATCAATTGGTTGGCCTGTATCTTTTACTTCTTTGACCCAACCTTCAGCACGAGTTGCTAAGCGTTCTGCTCGCTGCTTCTTGTAATCAGCCACATCAACACTAACTCTATTTATAGTAAAGTTGTTATTCCTTAGCGCATTACTAACCATAAATTGGAGCGCTCGCATAGTGTCGCCGTGCTGTCCTATTAAAAAACTGTTTAGTCTGGTTGAGGGCACATTAAGCTCAATGACTTCTCCATCACTACTAGTTGCGTAAACGTCTGTATTAAGCCCAAAAAATGATAACAAATCCTCAAGATACTTCTTGGCGTATTGAATAGCTTCTTCTTGTGATTGATCGCTCATTTCTTCCTCCGCTTCTTATTACGAGATTTCGGAGTAGCTTTTGGTTTTGGCTTTTTTGATGTCTCTTCTTTTGGTGTAACCACTTCCGCTTCAGCTATGTCGGCAACGTTCTTTGTTGGTAGCTTACCACCCCCAACTACTGACGCCCCTAACTTATTAGTATCTTCTCTCAGTACAATCGATTGCTGAACAAAGGCCGCTAGACCACCTACGAGCCAGTACAAACTCAGGGCTGATGGATAATTCACTGTGAATAGGAATACCATAAATGGTAGGAAGTAGCGCGTTCCGCGACCAACCGCCGCATTAACCTCTGACTGATCAGCTTGCTTGCCCTCACCGGCTGACTTTAGAATAGTTCGCAGGCTTTTGGCGTCTTTGCTGGTTGGTAGTAATTGTTTGCTTTGAAAGAATTGCGTAATTGCACTGCCGACTACAATAACCATAGCCGCCCAGTAAATACCCGTTTTAGATAAGGCGCTACGACTGAGGTCCACTAAGCCAAACAGTGTTGGGTGGAACTTATGTATATTGCCTGCTAGCTCTTTCAACCAGGGTAATCTTTGGAGAGTAGGGTAGGTAAACGTAACAAGATCGTGCGGGTCATAGACAACACGGCGCAGACCACTATATAAACCAATCAATATGATTAGCTGAATGATAAGGGTACCAATTGACCCGAACGGACTAACTTCCCGTTCCTTATATAGCTCCATCAGCAATAACGACTCTTTTTGACGATTGCCTTTGGCTGCCTGCTTGATTTTCTTGATTTCTGGCTGCAGCTCACGCATGGCTTTCGCCTGGCGCAATTGTTTTCTAACAAGCGGCCACATTAGTAAACGAATCAAAATCGTGAAGATAATTAAGGCCAAGCCGAAGTTGTGTCCCGGCAGTTCAGCGTAAATCAGGACCAAAAGATTAAAAATCGGGCGAACGATGATGCTCGTAAACATTACTTTTCCTTGCCCACTACTATACCATGATCTTGGTCTGTTCCCGGAGTGGGTTTTTGCAGCAAACGCGCCTGACTTAACTGGCGCAGGGCCAATGCTTCTAGGTCATTGCCCGGCATCAGTGCTAATTCGTCACTGTAAACAGTGAACACCAGATCGCAAGCTGTGCTGATTTGTTTATCATGAGTCCGAATAATCTCATATAAACGGCGACGGATACGGTTACGCATCACCGCTGATTTGCTGACCTTCTTGCTAACGACAACTGCTAAGCGATAGCTTTTCCGGCCGGTATTCGGAACATACTTCAGCGTCAGCAGAGGGTTACGCTCGCTGTAGCCGTTCTGATAAACACGGCGCAGGCTGTTATGGCCGTGAAACCGATTGGATCTTTTTATCATGGATTTGTTTGTGTGAGAAAAATTACACTAACAGCAAGAAGCTTATTACGAGCTCAGTTTGGTGCGACCTTTTTGACGACGACGAGCCAACACTCTTTGGCCGTTTTTGGTTGACATTCTCTCTATAAAACCGTGGACTTTCGCTCGGTGGCGTTTTTTTGGTTGATAGGTTCTTTTTGGCATTGAAAGATCTTTCTGTTGCCCGGTTGGGGCACACACGTCCCGGCAGCGTTTGGGTGGGACGTTAAATTAACAATATTTACACACTAATTTTAGCAAGTTTTCCACGGTCCGCCAACTATTTTCCACACATTATCAGATCAGGTTTTTACCTGTGTATAACTATTCCCTGTTTGGCGAAAAATCTTTTGCACTTAATTTGGGAATAGAGATTCATGTGGAAAAGTCGGTTGTTTTTGTGTAGTATTAGCTTACTTGAAGGATGTGAGGGGTATGCGAGATAGCGATCTATGGCAAGCAGTGTTAGGCGAAATTGAGCTATCTGTTTCGCGGGCTAGTTTCGTGACCTGGTTTCGAAACACTGAGCTATTGAGACGAACTGACGAACTATTGATAATCGGCGTACCTAATGTCTTTATTAAGCAGCAACTTGAGCGAAAGTTTAATGAATTAATCACTGAGACGCTCAAAAAGAACGGTGTCACTCCAGCCAAAATCGAATATAAGATCCATACCAGCACCAGCTCGAAACCAGTAATTAATGAAGCGCAGCTGTTTGTAACCGCACCAGTCAGTGTCAAAGCAAAAGGCAGCAGTTTGACACACGCCTATCGTCAAGGCATAAATGAGCGTTATACATTTGAGAATTTTGTGGTTGGTTCCGGTAACGAACTCGCTTATGCCGCTTGTCAGGCGGTCGCCAGCCAAATCGGTACTAAGTACAATCCCTTATTTCTCTACGGTGGCGTTGGCATCGGCAAGACACATCTTATCCAAGCGGTCGGTAACTCAGTACTCGCCCAAAATTCTAAAGCACGGGTCGTCTACGTCTCGACCGAGCAATTCGTTCAGGAGTTCGTTGATGCGCTTCGTTTTAAAAAGAACACAGATTTTGCTGATTTCTACCGCAGTGCTGATGTTCTGATCGTTGATGACGTTCAGTTCCTGGCCGGCAAAGAGAAAATTCAGGAGGAGTTTTTTCATACTTTTAATGCACTCTACCAGGCCAATAAGCAAATCATTATCAGTAGCGACAAACCACCTCGCGATATCCCGACATTAGAAGAGCGATTAAGTTCGCGTTTCGTATGGGGGATGAATATTGATATGCAGACACCGGATTTCGAAACCCGCTGTGCCATTGTTCAGACCAAAGCCCAAAACCACAATATAGAGTTAACTCATGACGTGGTTGAATATCTTGCCACCAACGTTCAAACCAACATCCGGGAATTGGAAGGTGCGCTAAACCAATTATTGGCGTTCTGTGAAATGAGAGAGTTAACACCCACACTGGAGATTGCCAGCGGACTACTTGGTTCGCTCAAGAACCGCCCGAAGCATTTAAGTGCACGACAAGTCGTTGAACGAACCGCCCGACACTTCCAGATCCCGCTTGATGACATATTGGGTCCAAAGCGCGATAAGGACATTGTGGTGCCACGACAAGTGGCTATGTATATGCTGCGCAGTGAGCTGCACTTAAGCTTCCCGAAAATAGCTCGTGAACTAGGCCGTAAAGACCACACCACCGCCATTCATTCGGTTGACAAGATAGAGAAAGAATCTGTGCTCGATGCCGACATTCGTAAAGCAATCACCGAAATCAAGGAGCGTTTGTATGCATAAAGTCTGGGGACAAGCTGTGCAGAGTCAGAGCACAAGCTGTGTTTGTAGTAGTGCGCTTGTGCACATGGACCTACCCGGCTTTGTTGGTGGCTGTGTACATACCGCCGACTTTCCCCGAACTGTGCGCAGCCTGTACTCATTTTTTTCCACTCGTTTTTTAGCAGTTATAACGGATGGGTTTGGATACTTTTCCACGCTATCCACTGGTCTAATAATAACTACTACTAATTATTTATATACATAATTATTATTGGAGGAAATTGCCATGAAACTACAAGTCACACAGGAAAACCTAAACAAAGCCCTATCCAGCGTTGCTCGTGTTGCTAGTAGCCGTTCGACTCTTCCCATTCTGGCCAACATCATTCTTAAAACTGTTAGTAACCGTCTAAGTATCGCTGCCACTAACCTCGATATTGCCATTACTCACTACATTGGCTCAAAGATTAGCAGCGAAGGTTCGATTACGATCCCTGCCCGTTTGACGCAAGATTTTGTCAGCAGTCTGCCACCAGGAATTATTAGTCTTGAACTCGAGGACAACAAGCTGCACATCACCACCGACCAATACCAGTCAGTTATTAACGGTATATCTGCTGAAGAATTCCCTGTTATGCCAGCCATCACTAATGGGGAAACCTGGAAAATACCAGCGGCTAGCCTGCGGGATTCACTGGAGCAGGTTATTTTTGCCGCCAGCAGCGACAGTGCGCGTCCGGTATTAACTGGCGTATACATGCAAACGGTTGAGAAAGTTTTATATCTCGTTGCAACTGATAGCTACCGACTGGCTGAAAAAAAGTTAAGCAAACTTGCTCAAGACGTCAAGTTACTGATTCCAGCCAACGCGTTACAGGATTTACTAAGAGTACTCAGTGATATCAATGGCGATGTCCAAATAACACACGATGACCAGCAGGTTTTGTTTCAAGCCGGTGATATCGAGTTAGTAGCTCGTTTAATTGACGGCAACTACCCGGATTACCGGAAGCTGATCCCTGAAAACTTTAGTACAACAGCCACCCTAAAGCGCGCTGAATTCATTAACATTACCAAAGTATCAAGCTTATTTGCTCGGGAAGCAGCAGGCAGTATTACCATTAAAATCGACGAGTCCTCACAGACAATTAACATTCATTCAATTGCCTCGCAACTTGGCGAGAATACTGCCAGTGCCAGTGGTAAAATTACCGGTAACGGTAGTATTACTGTTAATTCACGCTATTTACTGGATGGTCTCCATGCGTTTAATGGTGAAGAGATTAGCTTTTGTTTTAACGGTAAACTTGACCCCTCCTTGCTTCGAGAAGAGGCCAGTAATGAATATATCCATGTTATTATGCCCCTGAAAAGCTAAAATAAGGGTTAATGATAACCGATATTCACCTTCAGAATTTCCGCTCCTACACCGACGAATCGTTTGAATTAAGCCCTGGAGTCAATATAATAGTTGGCCCTAACGCTAGTGGTAAGACAAATTTACTCGAAGCGATTTTAGTAAGTTCTAAGGGTCGTTCTTACCGCGCTTCTGATGCTGAGCTGGTTCAGTTTAATAAACCCTCTGCCCGTATCGCAGTTCACACCCAGAGCAACGATACGAGGATCGTATTTATTGAACTTGTTGGCGAGCATGCCATAAAACAATATAAAATTAATGACCATTCGTTAAAGCGCATGGTGCAAGCCAGAACGTTACCTGTTGTATTGTTTGAACCTAATCATCTTGATGTGCTGGATGGGCCGCCGGAGCTGCGCAGACAATGGCTTGATGATTTACTGGAGCAAATACAGCCGGGCTTTGGTCAACTGCGTCAGCAATACAAACGTGCTGTGGCTCAGAGGAATGCTTTGCTGAAAAGCGAAAAAACTCCGTCACCCACACAATTATTTGCTTGGGACTTCCGGCTCAGTGAATTGGGAGAAAAGATAGCCCTTGGGCGCAGCCACTTAATTGACGAGCTGAACGAAGATTGTCAGGCGGTATATGACGAGTTAAGTCACTCAAAGGTGTCGCTTGAGTTTCAATATATGCCATGCGTTCGACTGGAAACATATGCAACAGACTTGCTTGCTAAGCTCGAAACCTCATTACTCCATGATCGCCAAAGAGGGTTTACGACCTATGGTCCGCACCGCGAAGATATGGCAGTTATTATGGGAGGTCACCCTATCCAAGGGACGGTATCAAGGGGTGAAGCGCGAACATTAATGCTTGTTATGAAGATGCTCGAGATGAAGCTGCTAAAACAAAATCGTGAGACCAACCCAATTTTTCTGCTTGACGATGTGTTTAGTGAACTTGACGGAGCCCGCCGGCAAGCACTGACAGAATTTCTACAACCCTACCAGACATTTATTACGACGACCGACGCAGACGTCGTAATTCAGCACTTTACACAAACAACCAATGTTATACCAACTATGCATTAAACGGGTCGTCAGCAGTGCTACATGATGCAGCTAGGTCTACTCAACGGGCTGGTTGTTGTAGACGATATCGAGCGAAGAAGGATTATAGCCTTGATTCTTTATCCACAATAAAGCGTCTTGCTGACCTTGGGTGGTGGGAGACTGTATATAAATAATTGGCTGGTCCGTATTAATTCCCGACTGGTTGCCGTAGCTAATCTCGTACTCCATCCCTGGTCCAATAAACGGTAGGTGTTGGATAATGGGCGCCTTTTGAATTAGTTGTTGTCCAACGTTATCGGCCGTCTTGCCGGTGATCGTTTGGCTCAACTGCTGGTCACTTAAGTGTGTTTGATACCAGTCGGCTGTAGTGGCTGAATCCGGCAGCAGAACGATACCCACGTATTGGTCTTGTCCTTTAGAGACGCTAACGGTCTGCTTGGTTGTTGTGAATCCAGTTAAACTTACGGCGACTTGTTGAGCCCCGGGATGGACTTTGTTGAGCCCGTCCTGAGCCGTTTCTCCATTGATGGTTATGTGTGAAACCGATGGTGCTACTTGAATAGTAATGCTTGCCGACAATCTACTTTCATACCTTGACCAGCTTACCAATGCGGCAACGATAATAAGCCCGCCCAAAAGAACCATGCTTAATGTTTTTCCGGAGACCCGTGGATTTGTATTCATGATTTTAACCTCGCTACCATAAAATTACCTCGACTATCGGCCAGTACCGCCATGCCAAGACTAGGCCACCTATCTTGCAGCGAAGCGCTTGCCTCGTTCCAGCCGCCAGCTTGTGGGCCAACATAAATGTAAGTATGCCCCCCGGCTCCTGAGCCGTCCCCTACCACATATTGCCCAGTAGTAGGATCAACGTAACTCCCCTGGTTGACGATCAATATATCACCCGGTTCGAGCTGAGACGTACTACTCACAGAGTACATGACTTGATAAAGGTTGGGATGGGAAAGGACGTATTCGGCCTGGGCGGTTGTGCCAACGGTTGGATAATTAGGGTCGGCTCCACTCATGTGCATTACTGTAGCAACAAACACGCCGCAGTCTTCGGAATTAGCGCCACTTTCTGATGGGTTATATTGGTTGACCGCCTGTGTGTAGGCGGTGGTTGGATAATCTGGGTCTCTGGGCGGTGTGGCATCTTCGGGAGGGGTCGGCCACGCCAAACTCAGGGCTGTTTGTACAATAGTGCTGGTTGATGAAGAGGTTGTTGTTGAGCATGTATCAGTGCCAGTGCCTGGCTGTCCGGTTGGAATAGTGTTCGATGAGCCGCCCCCGTAAACCAGTTCACTTGTTGGGACGTTTGCGCCGACTTGGGCTGCGTCAGCAACTCCAACTTCTGTTGATGCCTCCGATGCATAATTTGAACGCGTACTCTGAAGCACAGAAATGAGGCCATTATAATAGGTTGTTTGACTCCAATTGTTAGCAGGATCGTTGGTATCGGCTTGGGCCCACCACGTGTTGTTTGGATAATTCTGATCATAGGTTAATATATACATAAACTGTTCGGCAGTGGTCGACGGATCGGTCAAGGCTGCCCCGAGGCGGCTATATTGTGGCAGTGTCATAGCCCTTGCCGCCGCCTCGACTCCATAGTCGAACGAAGCGTAGGATTGAACACCACCAGCGTTCGGGGCAGTACTTAAAAAGCCCGGAGCATTATAGTCGGTATTCCAAAGGTTGAATAAGTCCGAGTTGGTAAGGTCACCGCCCTCTTCCCAGGCCCAGGCAATCAAGGCGATAACATGCTCCTGAGTTACCGCTTGCGACGTGGCGACGTTTTCTTTTGAAGCGATGTCTTCGAGGACCTGAACAACAAACTGCTCAACATAGTAGGGTGGCTGAGCATTACTACTCCAGACACTATTATCAGGCGCACCGCCAGTGGTGGTTGGGGTGTCGGTTCCGGTACTAACAGTTGTTGTAGGTAGGCAGGCTAGCTGAGAAGGAGTGCCGAGGCTGGTCGGATCGTAAAACGGTGTCTGACCAACAATACTATTAAGGTCTTGTTGGCTAAAGCCAAATACACTGCTACTGGTTACGGTCGAGCCAAAGGCAACAACCAATACAATCATCAACCCTCTTCGGATCAAAGCACGCTTACGGATGGTTGCAATAATGTGTTTCATATCAACTCGGATTCTGTTCGGCAGCGAGCCCATCAAGCGTGGTACCATATGCCATCGCGAGCCTCCACCGGAACACAAGATCCATTTTATTATCGCTTATCGAATCTTGTGCGAGAGGATCAACACTGTTCAACCCAAGATTATCGGGTGAGCATAAATATCCGCCGGATTCAGGATCGCCATTAGTATCACGAACAATATCGCCGTTCGCTTCCAACGTTCCTGTGTCGTTAATATTTGCCTGGGCTGTCGCTGAATCCATACTGTCATCAACTGGATCGGTAGCGCTGGCGTCGGTGGCATAGCAAGCTGAATACTTGGCAGCGATTTGCTCAACGGCTGTATTGTTCTGGTCAAGGATAGATTCATTTTCGAGCAGTCCGTACGAAGGGTCGCTCTCAATGAGGTTGAGTTCTTGTTGTGTCCATCCCCACTGAAGAACCCCGTAATCACACGAAGCGGTGGTGCAGTTGGTGGCTGCCACAACCTTACTGCTGGTTAGTCGTAAAACTTGCGGTATAACTGCCAGCGATTTAAAAGCATTACCTACAAAAGAAAAGACAGAAGCAAGCAGTGGTTTGTGTATATCGGCGAGGACAGCCGTCCCAAAGCGCGAAACCAATGAGTCGGCATTGCTAAATGCAAAATAGCGCTGATAGGCACTTTCTGATTGGGTTTGGGATACCAAATAACCATTATCGGCGGCATTACTTTGATTAAGCTCCTGATTGGTTAATGGCTCACCGAATTCCTGGTCTCTGAGGAGCTCATTAGCGGCAACCGTTCCGCCGGCTCCTGCATCATTATCAAAAGGAACGTAACTCGCCAAGCCATCATGTGACAGGTTTGCCTTATCAAACACAATCATTCGCGCCAGCAGAGTTGCGGCGGCAATCTTGCCGCCCGTTGACACCATGTCAGACAGAGAGTCTTGGACGATTCCTCCAATCGCAACAGCTTTATTGGCGGCTTCCTCGTCGACGAGCTTATCAACCACTGCCCCCGATAACCTGCCTATAATCGTTTTAGCCCCTTCTTCTGCAGCGTCTTCCCCAGCGCAGGTAAAGCCTAGCGTTACAACGCAGGCTGCGATATTCACTCCACCGATAATAATGCTGACTCCGGGATTCGTAACAATCGGGCAAAGGTGATTCGCTACACCGTCAGCGAAGCCGCCGCCGGGTAGCGAACTGAACAGAGTAGTGTAGTCACCGCTTGGTGATGCCTGGGGGCTAATATAATCCGAGGTGTTGATGTCGACACCATTGGCTGGTTGTTCCGGCATTGAAAAACTGAAATTGCCAATCTTGTTGTTCATTGCCCCAACGGCTTGAGCATCCGTATCACCTGCCTTTTGCTGATCGGCGGCGCTTTCGACCAGGTAGTATGTCCGTGTTAGCTCAGCATCCTGGTCATTCATCGTCGGTCCATTACTGTCTAAAGAGCCGTCATAAATAATACATACTGGCATGGCGATAGCATAAATCGACGATACGGTGCCAGCAACGCTGCCTAAAAGACCGCCAGTATCAGCCCCTTTCTCGACGGCCTGAATAACACTCTGTGGATTACCGCCATTACTTTCGGCTGCGGCCAGTGCAGTATTGCTCTGGACGGTCTGGTCGAGCTCGTCTTCGGCGCTTTGTTCAGCGTTATTTAGTTGACTGGTTTTACTGGTCTCTGGTGGTTCGTTAATGTCGTCAACCGCGTCACGATCTTGTTGCAGGTCAGCTTCTTCTTGATTTTTACCTTGATACTTGCCGACTGTCCACGCGACCAGACTAATACCAAGCTCTTGGCGTATCCTTTGGGCAACGATGCCCCGAATAAGAGGACCAACCCCGTTTTCCCGCAGCGCATCTTCCAGTGCCGGTGCGAAATCCGCCGAGAAAGAAACATCCTTGGAAAACTTTACCCCCGGAATAAATTTATCAGCTAAAGTACCAGCTAGGCCGGTGGTTGGGGTTACGGGGATATCCTCACCATTCAGTGTTACGCTTGTAAGTTGTGGCGGCAGCAATACACCTCGGTTAGTGTAATTTAAGCTTAGGTCATTATTTGCTTCTAGGTTTTTGATAGTCTGTTCGGGCGTGAAGTTCTTCAACCTAGTCCATAAAGTATCAGAAGTAGTGCCGGACTCAAGATCGTCGTATGAACCCTCGATCGAGTTGTAGGCAGTACTGTTGGCTGACGCATCAACAGCCATCTTTTCCTCCACAACGTTATCGCTTAGCTCGGAAAGGGTTCGAGTAGCTCTCGCAAATTCATATTCGGTTATGTGCTGAGCAAAGTCCGGTATTTTAAGCAGTCCAACTATAAAAGCGGCAATTAGGGCCAGCGCAATAAGACTTATACCGCCAAAAATACCAACACCAAACGCAGCGCGCTTGGCTGTTTTGCCTTTTAGCCTCCCTCGAAAACTCGTACCCTTTTTGTCTTTTCCGGGTTTGTAGAAATTGCTACTTTCTTCGTCTGATGCATCTTTACTGGTTTGTGATAAACCCGAAGTGGCACGTTGCTCTTGAGTTGCTATCTCATCGGGAGCCAGTGACTTCTGGTTGGCGCCCCCGGTTTCATTTTCGGTCGCTTTTTCTGTCTCACTGTGCGGTGGTCGCCATAACTTATCGTCGTTTGGTTTGTTCTCGTCGTCGTAGTTTGCCATGTGTGACTACCTCTAAACTGGCAGGCCAGCCGATCCAGGGTGAATTCTGTTACCAAGATCGATAGTGCCTTGTGGCTGGTTTAGTTCTCCAGCTTGCTGTGCTTGAACCGATTGAGGATTAGTAGTGATCAGGCCGGCTTCAGTCGGGCTAGCAATAACCTGGATGTGCACGTGATTTTGTCCGGCAAAAAACAGTCCCTGTCCAACAGGGAATTGACTGAGTCGTTTCTTTTCCTCAGAAGTAAGTTTGAAGACATCGCTGAGTGTATCAATGGCTGAAGGAGATTGTTTCATCAGGAATTGCATTGAGGCGTTAGCAACGATTGCCCGTCCCATGCGTGATCCCATGAAATCTTCAACGTCTTGCGTAATAGTAGTAATGCCGAGATTGTATTTTCTGGCTCGTTTTGCCAGGCTGAACAAAAAGCTGGCCGAATCCTCGTACTTCATAAGCTGCCAGGCTTCGTCTACCACCATTATCCGACGCTTCTGATCAGTCTTTGTCTTATTCCAAATGTAGTTTAAGACGATATACATAGCGACCGGCCGAAGCTCATCTTCGAGGTCACGAACATTAAAGACCACCAGAGGGTTATTGACGTCCATGTTTGATTGCTGACTGAAAATTCCCGCAAAAGTGCCGGTGGTATATTTGCGAAGCCGCTGAGAAAGCTGGGGTCCGGTTCCTCCCATATGAAGCAGTGTTTCGTAAAGATCGGTTACCGTCGGTGGTGTTCCGGTGTGAGTCAAAGGATCGTTAGTAATACCGGCCTTTGCATAGGTTTCAATCAAAGCGGCGTCAAGGTCTGCTTCTTCAATCGGGCTTAGTACGGGCATAAGGGTAGTATTGCCACCAATCAGTTGAGCTTGTGCCCCACCCATCATTAAGCGCAGTAAACCGTGAAGGGTAATAAGATTGCTCCGTAGAGCATTATCTGCCTCCTCGGTATCAACAACCTTCGGTAGATCAAACGGATTAATTCTGGTATTCGAGGTAAGGCTAAGGCGGACATATGCTCCTGCCACTGCGTCGCACATCCGCTCGTACTCATTCTCAGGATCAACGATAATGATTTCCGTGCCAAACATCAAGCTTCGTAAACACTCCAGCTTTACGCTAAAACTTTTCCCGGCTCCCGACTTGGCAAAGACCACCGAATTACTGTTTTCTAGACTAAAACGGTCAAAGATAACGAGCCCGGAGTTATGCATATTAACACCGTATAAGATGCCGTGGTCGTCAGTCAGGTCAGCGCTTGTAAACGGAAAACTTGTACTGAGTGCCCCGGTACTCATATTTCTTCTAATCTGGAGCTGATCGGAGAATTGAGGGACGGTACTGTTGAGGCCCTGTTCTTGCTGCGAGGTAGCTGGCTTTGAGTAGACGAGTTGTTGTCCCAACATCGATTCAACTTTGTGAGAGACAAATTCAAGCTCATCAAAACTGGAGGCATAAACAGTAAAGTATAAGCCAAAGCGGAAGAAGCGTTCTTCCCCTACCTGTAGTTTGTCGCGGATTTCCTCTGCGTCAATAATAGCTGCCTGTTTGCCCGGGTCACGCACTTTGCCTTTTTCGGTATCAAGCTGAATACCAGCTTCCAGTTGTGTTACTTTCTTGCGAAGGTTTTCTAGTACTACCTGACTCTCTACTGGGTATATGACCATTGATAGGTCCATTACCTCGTCAATGTTGACCAATGAACTTAGCCAACCCGTATATACCTGGCGCGGGTATCCGTAGACGTAGTATGTCCTCGCAAAGCGAGTACCTATTTGAAAGTAGTTGGATTGAAATTCAATCGAACTTGGTGCGATAAAATCTCGCAGTGCAGTTAAACCTTTTCGGAAAGCTTCATTTACCTCTTGCCGTTCACGCTCCCGCTGCGCCTGAGCCATCGCTACGGGATCGAGATTATTTGGGGTGTTCTTTTTGCTAAAACCTAATGCCATTACTGTAACTCTCGTTGTAAGTGTGGTTGAGGCGCTGTGCCTTGACCTTTAGTGATTACGTCCGCGGTTAGATCATTAAAATTCTTGAGCTGTTGACGGGTGGCGGTATCTGGATTATAGGTATCGTAATAAAGCTCAATTAGCTCCTGGGTATCTAATGGCAATCCCTGAATCCCGCACTGGCGAAGGCCTGCTAAAGACGCCTGAACACGGTTCCGTAGTTCTGTCTTTGCAGTCTCCAGGTTCGCCTCGTTGATAACGACGTGTTTTTCCTGGTGCGTGAAGAGGTTGGACAAACCTTTTATAAAACTCTTACTTTGAGCCAGAGTTTTTTGAATATCCACATTGGGAAAATACGGGATAACAATATAGAACCGCTTATCCATAATATTGGCTTGTTGGCTCAACATGCCGATGTAGCCGATGTAATCATCCATGAGAATTGCCAGCAGCATATTGTCGTGCTCGACACGTATCTTATCGAGCTTATTGATGTAGGGTTGCAAATCGATTCGTTGTGAACGTATGAAAATTTGGATTGGGAAGTAGAGTGAGTTCAGAAATCCTTGATAAGCATATTCGATACCTTCCTGTTCGGTTGGACTCATCAGATCAAAGTTAATAGACTTCACCATAATAACCGAGCGGAAGGAACCGTCGTTCATAATTACAATACCATCCCGAATCTCGGCAATTTCTAAAGTATTCTGGGTGCTGTTTGGGTTAACTTGAGGAGGGGGTGTAGCGACCGTGGACTGACCCGGTAAAGTTCCAGTGCCTTGGAGGGGGGTTGGACTTTGCGGTGGGCTACCCAGAGGATTGCTGGGATATAGGTCAGGTATAGGTGGCAAAGTGTCATCTGGTGGTGCGTCATGAGCCCTGGCAGCTGAGATGGGTCCACCATAAGTTGGTGCCGGTGAGCTTGCAGGGTTAATACGAGTTGGATTATTTGGCGAAGATGGATTCATAACTAGTCCCCCCCAGACTTAATCAAGAACAATGTGCCAAGTTAGCGTAACGGAATAACTACTTCATCCTGCGGCGGCTTCTTGGCCAATGGCTGATTAATTTGCCGGGCAATTGTGGCGACATTTAAATCGTTATTATTAACAAAGCCCAGTATAGCAGGATCGGGAGACGGTGTCATCTGTGCGCTTGGTGTTGGTTGAACAGCGGGTATATCGGTCTTTAGGGGTGTCGGTTGAGGCGTAGCATGTTGGGCAAACGGATTGAAGGTTCGCATATGTAGCAGCTCAGGACGTTCGGCTCTTTTTTTGAGTTGTTCGGTTACCGCTTCTTCGGCGTCGACGGTCTGGGTTGGTAATGAAGACATCGTTTGGTTTTCTGTTGGTACAATTGTGGCGGGCTGTGTCTGGTTCGGAGCATTCATAAATAAGTAGTCGGAGGATGCTGGCACCACAGCTGTAGGCGAGGTTGTGGCTGCATTGTTACTATTGTCTCCGGTTGCTTTCTTGAGTTTATCGCGGATTTGTTGGCGATATGTCTGTGTCGAAGTGTTGATCATTTGGTCGAAGTGCAGAGCTACGGGATTATTAACTTCATCGAGTATATCGTCGGCTGGTTGAATATCAATCGTAGGAACTTCCTGAGGAAGAACCGAAGGATTAATTAATCGGTCTGACTGATCAAGAAGACTGATTGGCTGAGGTTGCGAAGAAAGGTTGAGGTTGACGTTTTTGATGGCCCATCCGCGACTATCGATAACTTCGGCTAGCGCTTGTAACCTGCTAGAAACCTCGGGTTGTGTCAACCCGTTACTATAGGTTGTCTGGACTGTTTTGGGAACGGCGATAGTGACTAATTCGTTTGCACCACTCTGATCCCATATACGTCGATGTGGTTTGAGTAGGAATCGTATCTTCGCTAGTGCCCATACCTCAGTTGGTTGGTTGAGGCTCCAAGGCCAAGCGAAGAATGTGCTTACCGCTGCAACAGGCGCGAAGAAGATTAATAGGAAAGTGGCATGCTTAGCAAATGACAAGAAACTAAAATATAAGCTGATAACTGCTACCGCAGCATAGATAAATTGTTTTAGCGTCAGCGGCCCGAGTAGCTTGTCTTCGGCTTCAATATCTTGGATGAGTTTATATATAGCCATTACTGATACCAATCTTATAGCATTGGTGAAATCTCGGCAACAGCCTAAGAGTACAAGAAAATTATCTAAAGGATATGATTATTGTTGATTACGACGTGGTCTTGTTTTTCTTCGATCATCGTCTTTCTTTTCTTTTGGTTTCGGAGGTAGATGGACAACACCACCTGATTGCTTTTGAAGCGGTACGTGGGCTTCGGTAACAGGTACGCTCGTAGACCTGTTATAGTTAGCTCTTTGTTCTACAAAGTCACTTACTATTTCGGAAGTGTATGGCTCTCTATGCTCAAGTATAACAATTGGTTCGTCTCCACGGGGAGCAGCAACACGTGTAGTTGTGCCTCGAGCCGTGTCACGCTCAGCGATGAGCTTCATTAACTCGCTCTTGTATGCTTGTCTGTCACCACTTCTCTTAGCTTCTTGAAGAGCTGGACTCCAAAGAGCAAGTTCTCTTGTTTTGATATAGCTCTGTTCGGCTGCTTGCAAGACATCGCTTGTTTGTAGAAGTTTGTCAATATCGATAGGCATTGGGTTGGTACCTCTAACAGGTACTCCCTTAATGGTCTTACGTTTAATATGGGCCGGTGGTACGCCGTAAACACGCTCTTCGATAGGAGGGACGCTGTCCCCTCCGAGAAGTTTTGCTACCTTATATCCTGTGCGCGCTTTTACTTTACCGCGTACAGCGTGCTCCATAGCGGCAATATGGTAATCTGATTTATCATGTTCTCCCGTAGTCCGGTAATGGATTGAGCGATTGTGGTAGTGCTCTATAGCTTTTTTATCGGCGCGCTTGTAGGCCTTACTGACTGATTTTTGAAAACTTGCTTCCGCCAAACTTGTGGGCGTAAAGGACGACAGACTGATTTTCCCCAAGAGACGACGAACGGCATTTGGTCGGGTTGTCTCTGCTTGGTTGTCTTGGATGGTCTCTGTCTGAGGCGCAACCGTTGACTCAAAATCCTGCAATGCGTTTTCTGTTACATTCCATAACTGGGTGTTCTCTAGAGGATCAGGCTGAGGGACGCTTTGTCTTGCTTGACGAAATTCATCGTCGTAGACCCAGACCATCGTGTCGAGGTGAGAAAAGGCCGGTGCGTTATTGTCGATAAGTTTTGTAATGGTAGCGGAGTCTTCTGTGAGTGCTAAGATAAAACGATCAAGGTTAACTGGGTTGACGCCGTCATGACGAGCTTCACTAAGGGTAAATGTGTGAGCATCATCAGCAATTCCTACAATCTCATTGCTGTCATCCTCAGGCTTGATTCGAGTTAATGCAACTCGTCGCTCACCTGCCGTGTGACCATGGTTGTCATTAATGGGTTGCTCAAACTCGACGATCCCAAAAAAGTTTCCTCTATCATAAACAACTCCAAGCAAAGACTGTTTTGGGAGTTCGCTGTTTTGTTCGGCCCCCACTTCAATCATTGCTCGGTGTCGGCTGAATTTATCAGGCAGCATAAATGCCTCCTGGTACTCAAGTGACACTGGAAAATATTGGCGTTGATCCATCAGATCGTCCGCAAAATCAACGAGAGCTGGGTCATATTCCGGTAAATCGTATGGTTGATTGTCTGGGTGAGATTCTGGTGTCATTTTTATTGGCCCTATAGTTGCTTAACAACAAGCGTTTAATAGTAGTTAATACTATAGCAATTAATTGTACAAATGTCAACCATAAGCAATAACATAAAATGTGGGTTGAATAGACCAGAGACTATTTGTAAAAACTATGAGAGACAAACCAGCCCGAAAGTATTTTAGTGCCCTGGTCCAGGAGGAGCGCCGCCAGCGGCTGGATCTTCCGGCGTTGGAGGAATCATGCCCATTGCGTCTCTTGGGTAATTTGAGTCGTAGACTCGGGCCAGTCCTCGAATTGTTTCGCCAGTAAGTTTGTGTCCTTCGAGATCGACCGCGCCAGGTATTACTGTGCCGTCTGGCCTTGGTGTGCTGTGAGTAGCAATTGCCTCTAATTGTCTTTCAACCGGAGTTCCTGAGTCGAATTCAATTCCTATGCGTCTGCCAAGGTCATCACGCAAGCGATTCATTGTGCGATTAATGGTGGTTTTGTTTTCGGCACTTGCTTGTGGTAGGGCATTTTGCATTTCAAACAAGGCAACAGCTGCATCACGACGCTGATCTTGATTTCCATTCTCCAAGAGGTTTAGCCAATGGTTTGCAAATTGCTGCAAGGTTTCAGGCTTGTCGGTAACCATATCGTGGGTTGTTGCACTATTCCAAGTGTTGTTAACCATATCTTGGTAAATTTCAGGAGTAACGGGCGAGCCATTTCCACCTTCTCTTCGTGCGAGTTCTGCTAATTTACTAAAGCCCGGCGAAAGATCATGTCGCCCAACGCGTTTAGTGGTTGCGTTGGCATATCCGGAGAGGCTTGCAGATGTTGATTCGTTACCATGAGATACACGGGCGATGGTTCTAGTGAGCTCTTCTAGGCCAGAGACCTCTCGCTGTTCGCCAGTCACAGGATCTATCTTATCAAAGCTCTTATAACCCGTCCCAGTATTGACAAGAGTCATAGCAGCTGCAGCTTGTTCGTTGGCGCTAAAACCTCCCGATGCCCGGGCTGCATTAATGGCCCGCTCAATCTCGGTTGCGTCGGTTACACCAAACTCAGTTCTAAGCCCTTGCTCGGCTTCGCGGGCACTGACGAACGTTTTGGCTCTCAAAGCGTTATCATCATCACGTATAGCCGCCCATTCACCTGATTGAACCCGTTCAGCTACAAGCGTTCGAGTCCTTTGGTCAAGCGCTTGTTCGCTCCGCTTTGTTGGTAGCCCAAAATGACCATTCCACCCCATCCCAATCCCTTTGGTTATTCTGCCTGCACCACGTGCGACCGTTTCTGAACCAGGTATCCAACTTTGACCGTGCCATCGTTCGCCGGTTTTCATACCTTGTAGATTTTGTTGTCTTCGGGTTGAACGGAAGTTCGATAAGCCACCTTGCAAGCTTAAGTGGCCGCTATGAACCTGTCCGCCAATGGTACGAAGAGCACCACCGGCAAAGCGAACAGTCATCGGTAAGAGAAAGTACGGCAAGTAGATAGCAATATAGGCAATGATAGTATCGAGTAGTCCACTGCTTCCAGCACCGACGGCTATTTTAGAAAATACTGAGCCAACTGCAATCAATGCTTCGATTAACGGGAACATAATCAGAGCACCCCAGAAGCTATCCCACCATATCCGCCATGCTTTGTCGGTACCTGGCAAGATGTAGAACACCAAAGCTAAGGGTGCCAGGATCGCCAACAGGATCACGATAATTTGACGGATGACAATAACGACTAACCCCGTAAGAAGTGAAAGAGCGGCGGATATTCCAAGAGCCAGAACACCAACAAGGCCAAGCGCACCACCAACGCCTAAGCCTGTCAGTAAAGCCGTCCCACCAGCTCCGACTCCCGTAAAGTTGACGTCAGGCAAAGATTGGAACGGCGCATAGATAAGTGAACGGACACCTTCTCCAATACCATTCGAAACGCTAACAGCCAGACCAATTAACGGCCATGACAATGAAATAAAGATTGCCGCAACAATAATGCGAGGCAGTACTTTCTTGACCGTGTATGCATCGAACGGTCCCACTGATATAGCTTGAGAGAATACCATAATTAACGCCGCCAGCCCAAGGAACGACAACGCAAGATCTCGAATGTTACTCCATGCAACATAGAGGTGTTGGCCGACCGGTGAATTTGTATTAGTTGTGAAGTACTGACTTGGGATTGTTAGGTAGCTGTTAATAGTGCTTCCGACGCTATTCATAATATCCTGAATACTGGATACGATCGGGCAAACAAACCAACTAATCGGATTATTAAAGGTTGCGCTACATTGAACTATCTGACTTTGGCAATTCTCGGTTGTTTCATCTGAGCCGGCGCAACTACCAGCGGTTGGTGTAGTGGTTGTTGCGGGAGGGTTGGTGCCCGGATTTCCTACTGACGCGGCCAAGTTGTTCATGTAAACATGAGCGATGTTACCAGGTGTTCCACCATTATTGCCATCTCCGTTTTGAAGGCTCCCGCTATTTTGAGGAGCGTTTCCCCCGTACAAACAATTGATCTCAGCTGTTTCGTGATACCAGCTGGTGGCGCCGCTATACCCTTCTGCGCCTCCGTTTGTGGCACCGTTAACAAGAATGTAGCCAACAGCGTTCTGGCTCGACAAGTCAAGGTCACTGAGGCTGGTATTGCTGCCGTCATGGTCTACGACTAAAACAGTTGGAAAATCACTATCGCCACCTTGCCCGGTAAGACAAGCTTGAGTAGTATAAACTTCAATATCGGAACCGCTCACGTCACCCTGCTGGATAGTTTTCAGGTCAGCCGTGTCTTTTTCGACATTCGCTAAGATGTTGGCAGCGTTTGCAAAAGGAGTAGTTGTTGCACCGGTAGCGACCGAACCTACGAGCGATAGTGGGACGTTCCCATCCTGGTTATCCATCGAAGGCGGTGCGCTGCCGGTTACCCACATCAATGAAGAGTTCAGCATTTCGCCAGTTTGTGTCGTAAAGGCATTGGCACCGAATAGGTTGGCTGAGTCAGTTAAACCGCCGTTATTTGCTCCCGGGGGCATGCTATCACCCCCTTGGCCATAGTGTGTTGCTGGTGTGGAAGCTACAGGATTCGCGTCATCCGGCGGCCCAAATTCACAATTGCCGGCAATATCAAACGTCGGAACGAGGTAAACATTTGCGGCTGCGCTACTACCTTCATATGAGGTGGAGACCGCTAAACCACCCGCACAATATGTTTCTGTGTTCAGCCCATTCTCTGCAGGATTGGTGACATTAGCGGTGCTGGGTGTGGTATTAACTGCATTTGCACCGTTGAGATCAGTTCCAACCGGCCAGTAAACATTAACCCCATCATTAAGAAAGGCTGAGCCACCTTGAATATAAGTGCCATTTCCGCCGTCAGAGGAATAATATTCCTGAGTGCTTGTATCGTAAATAATCGTTGGGGTGATGAACTCAAAAGGGTTATTGCTGGAATCGGTTGGTGTCGCTAGGCTATTTCCGTTCGTGTCATACCAAGTAGTATTTCCGGCCGATCCGGTTCCCGTTGAGGCTCCACCACTGATTGTTAGACTTGAAATGCTAACAGCGCTCTGTTTATTGGTGGTGTAATAATATATTGTCGCGTTGGGAAGGTTTTTACTTGTCTGGTTGGCGCCATCTTTTATATAGATTGTCTCCCCGGCTTTTATAGCCTGAGGGGCAAGAAAAATTGCGTCACACGCAGACCCACTCGCGCACTGATTTACGTAATCACTCGTTTGTGAATCCCAAGTAAACGAGACGCTCCCGTCTTGCCCGCTATTGGAAGCGACCAACACAATGGTGTTGCCGTCATCAGCGAAGGTTGCGCTAGAGATTACTACATTGTCGCCGAGCGTAACGTTGCTAGCAGCTTGGGCTTGGTGCGAAAACAGACCGGCAATTGCTGCCGCCATCAATACGCCAACAAAGCCCACTCCGAATAATCGGAGCAGTAAACCAGGTTTTTTTATCTTGTCATGAACCATAATCTGTGTGTCGCTGAGCTTGAATCCTGTTTTATTATAACAAACTGTAAATGGCTTATGTATAATAGATCCGGAACAACCTAATGCCTAGGACTTTTGAGAAGAATTATGCCACCAGGATTTAACGGACCCGCCAATAAGTCGTACGTGAGCGGTACGACGAACCGTCCACCATTACGACTCAAGCTACTAATAACCAGAATTATCCTCGGCGTAGTTATCCTGATAGTTATTATCCTCGGAATCTCTTTACTTCTTCCAGACAACAGTCCAGATGGTGTGGCAACCCGTTTTGTTAACGATGTTGTTGCTAACAAGGCGGCATCAGCTTATTCTTTAACGAGTCCTAGTTTTCGCTCTGAGACCTCAGCAACTAGCTGGACAACATTTGTGAGCAGCCTCAGTTCGGCTTACAGCGGTAAACCAAAGCTCGTCTCCTCGATTGCAAAAAACGTTTCTAAAACCAAAAGACCAGAAGCTATTTTTATAGAAACCGGGACAGCTGGTACCTATGACCTACAAGTGTTTCTGGAGTATAGCAATAAGTGGCAGGTAAACTATTTTAACGCGACACTTTCTCAGGGTTAACTGGCTAACGAGCAACAGACTATCGTCAATCTCAAGGTATGTATGCTCAGATAGGTTTAGTTTTGCTTAATCTGAGCAACTTTGACAAATGTTCACGCTAATCTTACTATTCAATCAGAGTAAAAATATGCCAGCCATGAAAACACATAGTATTTTTAGACCGCTCAACATGAATTCCGTTAAAAACACCTTAAAATCACATATTCCAGCAACTCATAGGATTTTTTTAGCGGCTATTGCCGTTGTTTTAGCATCGTTTATATTCTTACCCAGAACCACAATGGCGGCAGCCTGCCCTGCCCAGGAGCCAAACTGTACTCCAACCTCTACTACTGGTGGAATCAACACACCGACAACCTCATCAACGGCATCATCCGGTCTAGCGCCAGGCTGCTATACAAATAATGGCGGCGCAACAAATTTGGGCTCAAATGACACGTCATCGGGGACGAACTATACTCAACAGTCTAGTTGCCCGGCAACAGACGCCTATAATGACCCAATATCTTCGTCGGGGTGCTACGTTAAAGAGACAAACGGCTATGTGCCGACATCATGCGTTACGCTGGCATGCTTGGATGGTGCTGCTGCTGCCAGCCAAGTTGATTGTTCGCCGGCTGACTCGTGTAACCCAGCTGATGCTACTGCTACTAATTCTGACGGAACTTCTTGCCCTACTGGTACATGCTTAACGGGAGGTGATAACGCGTTATGTAACAGTATAGTTCAAGACTACGTTAACCCCGTCCTTCTATTTCTGGGGGGTGCGGTCGGTCTCGTTATTGTGGTTATGGTAGTGGTGGGCGGTATTCAATATGCCTCGTCGGGGGGCGATCCCAACAAGGTAGCGGGAGCCAAATCGAGAATTGCTAATGCACTCTTTGCTCTAGTGGCGTTTGGTTTGGTATGGGCGTTTCTTGAATGGATTGTTCCTGGTGGGGTCTTTGGTTGATCTCCTATGGTATATTTAAGACGTATGAATTCCGTTAAAAACACCTTAAAATCACACATTCCAGCAACTCATAGGATGCGTTTATTGCTCGCGACTATTGCTGTCGCACTACCGTCATTTTTTATATTCTTACCCAGTACAACGATAGCGGCAGCCTGCCCTGCCCAGGAGCCAAACTGTGCCACCACTGCCACCACGAGTGGAGCTGCAGCGGGTGCTCAGTGTACTCCTGCCAATGGATCCTTTTTCGGACTCGAGAGTTGGTATGCGTATCTTACGGACCATTTTTCGGCACAGCCTGACGGGAAATGCGGTTTTAGTGCTAATTTCACCAAAAGGTGTGGTACTGGCCAAGGTGAGGTCGGGGTAAACCAGAGCTGGAATGGGATTACTTGTACTCAAGGAGACGTAGCGAACAATAAAGTACTAGGTATTGACCAAGATAGCCTCAATGTTTTTCTCTTAATTGGTATGGCGATTTTTGATGATATGTTGCGAGTTGCCGGTATGGTTGCCTTTATATATGTGTTGTACGGCGGTATACGCTACTTAACCAGTCAGGGTGAGCCAGAAAATACCAGGGCAGCTCTCAGTACAATTATTAATGCCCTCATTGGTACGGCCATCGCAGTAGTTGCGGCGGTAGCTGTTTCCTTTATAGCTAGTGCACTGGGTGGTACATAAAAGACTATGGTTACAACCGAACTTATAATTCATATTGCGCAAGTAGCAAACCCGTTTCCTAAAGTTAATGCTTCTTCGGATACGGTTTCCACTATCCTGAATATCGTTTTTTCTGTCATTGGTGCCTTAACTTTTCTGTTTGTTGTTATTGGTGGATTTCGCTACGTTATATCTCAAGGCAAGCCGGAAGATGCCTCTAAAGCCAAGAACACTATTATTTACGCACTCATTGGTTTGGCCATCACTATCAGTGCCGCTGCTATTGTTAACTTTGTATTTGGGAAGATAAGCTTGTGAAGACCACTATTGTTAAAACCCTGGCCTTAATGGCCGTGTTTATATTTTTATATACAGCCGTCGCCACCCGAACCGGTTTGGCGTTTGACGTTAATAACCCAAATGGCAGTACTGACAGTGCCTGTTCTTCTACTGCTTCAAAAACGAATGCCCCACAAAGTGATTATTGTAATGACACAGAGAAAAATACCGGCAAGAACGGCATCTACGGCAAGGGCGGCCTCATATTAGAGGTGGCGGATCTGGTTGCGTATGCTGGCGGAATAGCGGCCGTTATTATGATCATTATCGGTGGTCTTCGCTTAATATTGTCCGGGGGGAACCCGAACCAGATCAGCGAGGCCAAAAATATGATAATTTATGCGCTTGTTGGTATAGTGGTCATAGTTATGGCGCAATTTTTAGTGCGTTTTGTATTAGGAGATCTATAAATTTACTATGAAAAAATCTATTTTTTTGCAACGGTTGGTAACAGTAGCATTTATGATGATTACTCTATTGGGTTCCGGAACAATGGTTGTTGGCCGTG
Organism: uncultured Candidatus Saccharibacteria bacterium; assembly: GCA_963797185.1. Classification (GTDB taxonomy): domain Bacteria; phylum Patescibacteriota; class Saccharimonadia; order Saccharimonadales; family UBA4665; genus CAWCON01. The sequence goes on along the minus strand of CAWCON010000001.1, from coordinate 76,719 downwards.
CCAGTGCTAGTGTAGATTCTCAGGCAGATGTTTGTAACGGGATTGGCGTAGCTTCTGCTGGTGCAACCAATAGCTGTGGACAGGGCACCGGTGTGACCTCGTTACTGAGGGTCATTATTAATATATTGTCATTTATCGTTGGTGCTGTATCGATTATTATGATCATCATCGGTGGTCTTCGATACGTTACCAGCGGTGGTAATGATCAAAATATGGCTGGGGCTAAGAATACGATCATCTTTGCATTGATAGGAATGGCGGTGGTGGCAGTTGCTCAAGTTCTCGTTGAATATGTCTTTACGAGCGCCAAAAGCGCTACTAGGTAAATAACGCGTCTCAGGGCTAAGAGCATTTTTCCTCAACTACCGGTTGAAATTGTAAAATCAAGTATGGTATAACTAAAGCGAATTAGAAGATAACGAAAGGTAATCCAAACATGTTAAAAAAGATCAAACTAATAGGTATTCGATTCGGGGGAGCTATTATGCTGCTCGTTTCTGTAGCTGCATTTACTCCAGGCTTGGTGGCTGCATCGGGCACTAACCTGTCTGAGTCTGACATTAACGGCCAGATATGTAGTGGAATTAAAGGTAGTGACACAACCAATACAACTACTACAAATACCGCACCTTGTAATAATAATGGCTCAAATGGAATTACCTCAATCCTGAGAATAGTCATCAACATCATGTCCTTTGTAGTTGGTGCTGTATCAGTCATCATGATCATTATCGGTGGTCTTCGATACGTTACCAGCGGTGGTAACGACCAGAGCATAGCTGGTGCCAAAAACACCATCATCTTTGCTCTTATTGGACTGGTAATAGTAGCTTTGGCTCAGATTATCGTTGAATTCGTCTTCGCTAAAGCTAACCAAGCAGCGAACGCTTAATAGAGTAGATCTTTAAAGCGACCCTCTCTAAGATTACAGATTTAAACCTCGATTTAAATGTTGAGTGGGTTTAGATTTACCTTTGATAGAACATGTGCTTATATCACCTGCCCTATGTCAAAACTAGCCTTTCCTCAACTACCGGTTGAAATTGTAAAATCAAGTATGGTATAACTAAAGCGAATTAGAAGATAACGAAAGGTAATCCAAACATGTTAAAAAAGATCAAACTAATAGGTATTCGATTCGGGGGAGCTATTATGCTGCTCGTTTCTGTAGCTGCATTTACTCCAGGCATCGCAGCGGCGTCTAACATTAGTGAGAGTGACATTAACGGCCAGATATGTGGTGGAATTCAGGCTCACGATACAACTAACGATATTCAATCAACTCCTACCGATGGAGGTTGTGAGACCAATGGTTCAAGCGGTATTACTACGATATTACGTACGGTTATTAACATCATGTCCTTTGTAGTTGGTGCTGTATCAGTCATCATGATCATTATCGGTGGTCTTCGATACGTTACCAGCGGTGGTAATGATCAAAATATTGCAGGTGCTAAAAATACGATTATCTTTGCTCTTATTGGACTGGTAATAGTAGCTTTGGCTCAGATTATCGTTGAATTCGTCTTCGCTAAAGCTAACCAAGCAGCGAACGGTTAAAGACAGAAAATCAATAGTTGCAGGAGAAACTGCGCATTTAAAAAGCCCTACTGGATTAACTAGGTAGGGCTTTTTAAATATAACTTAATGATTGCATGAAAGCTAAACCACGTTTAGCCAATACAACGACTATAAAACCTGGATCTTTTTAACGGTATCTTGCTTAACTTTTGTAAAGCTTATAGTAAGAACACCATCTTTCAACATTGCTTCGATTTCATCTTCCTTAACTGGAACCGGTAAAGCGATACTGCGAGAAAACTCACCCCAATAGCATTCTTGGACAAAGTAATTCTCAACATCATCTTCGTTAGCCGAAAGTGTCCCGCGGATACTGAGAGTATTGTCAGCAATACTGACGTCAAGGTCTCCCTTATTGACACCCGCTGTACGTGCTTTAACGACTAGTTTTTCCTTAGTCTCATAAACATCTACTGCTAACTGACCCGGTACGGCCTCTTCCTCGTCCCACTCATCTTGTGCGACAGCCGGTTGGGTAGGGTCAGCAGTTGTTGCTGCATCATCACCTAAAAAAGCGGCAGTCAACTCATCCTCTTCCATCAGAAGATCGTCGTCGCGATTACGTCGCGCCATAGTTGTTACCCTCCACGTAATTAATAATTCGAAACTTGAGTTTTTGTGTTATTAGCAGTATAACTTAGTATTCAATATACCCGCAACCTCAAGAGCTTTATTTACAACACATTAAACACAACACAACTCCTTAAACTTGTAATACGATAGATTCTTCAACTGATCGGGCATCAAGGCTCATCAACATATAATTGTAGTCTGTTCCACTACCCTGCTATAATTACCCCTGTTAGAAATATATTGATGTCAAAGATGAGTTCTTGGAAGGGTGTCCGAGTGGTTTAAGGAACTGGTCTTGAAAACCAGCGTAGGGCAACCTATCGTGGGTTCGAATCCCACCCCTTCCGCCAACGAATCTTTTAAATTTGTCCTAGTAAATCGAGCATATTGCACGTCATTGTTTAAAAAAACGTTTTTGGTGAGTACGAATACCCCAAAAATTCCAAGCTGGCTAAGACAAATAAGAAACCGTGTAAATCAATGTCTATTTCTGCAAATAAACGCCCTCCGTTATCGCGCGCCGAGATAAACTCGCGCGATAAACGCATTGATAAGGCAGCAATTACTGATCTTATCAGTCTTCAAGGCATTCCCAAGCTGGCTCCAGCAACTGTAGTCATTGCGGCTTATCATGAGAAGGATAACATTGCTAAGGTGGTGTCATCGATCCCATCTCGGATGTGTGGTCTCAAGGTGTCAGTTCTGGTGATTATTGATGGCGAGGATGACGGCACCGCCGAGATTGTTCGCCGTGCAGGTTGCCTAGCGGTAGTTACTGGGATAAATCGCGGCCAAGGAGCAGCGCTACGGCTCGGCTATTTCATTGCCCGGAAATATGGTGCGTCATATATTATAACGGCTGACGGAGATGGCCAGACTGATCCCGGCGATCTTGCCGTTGTACTTGAACCGGCTGTGTTGGGTGAGGCAGATTTCGTGAATGGGTCACGACGACTTGGTGCTACGCATTCTACTGGCCTAGTACGCAACATCGGCGTATTCCTGTTCAGTAAGCTTATGAGCCTGCTGACGGGCACCAAAGTGACCGATACTGCCAATTCGGTCCGCGCTATGCGGGCGGAGTTGACAGGGCACCTGACTCTTAACGAGCCCCAGTATCAAGCCCCTGAAATGTTATTGTCTGTCATTATGAGTGGAGCTCGATATGCCGAACGTCCTGTGACAGTACATGCTCGCGTGTCAGGCCGATCAAAAAAAGGCGGTAACTTTGCTTATGGCTACGGCTACAGTAAAGTATTTCTGCTTACTTGGCTAAGAGAGAAGCGTTCTCTTCGGCGCACCAAGAGTTAGGTGATTATAAATGACCACACCATATAGAAGTTGAATATACCGGAACCAAGCAAAAGTATTTTCATCCCTCTGGATAATCGACCGTGATTAACACGGTAAATGATCATAAATAATAAGAATAGCTCAGGTAAGAAATCGAGTGAATAGCGGTAGCCATATTGAGTGAGGCCGACAACGTAAGAGCTAAATACCGCGAGCGCACTAACTGCTATAGCAATAAGCAGATGTCGAGATCGGGTATCAAACGTCGACCACTTAGCTGTAAAGAAGTTTAACAGGTAAGGTGAAGTTATAAACATACTCATACCGTAAGGATTACTTGCGATATATGGAAACTTTAATGTCCATGAAGTGCTGTCCCGCAGTACGGGTACGGGGCCTCTAAGAAAAGCACTATAAAGATTAGTCGGGATATGGATGAGGCCGAATATTCCAAGCGAGCGAGATTCAGACTGTGCTTGGCCGACCAGTTGGTATTCGTAGCCACTATTAAAGGGGCTATGGAATCGCAGAAAGTTATAGAGCCCCAGTAAAATAACCGCTACGATTACCGGTACGGTTAATTGGGTAAACTTGCGAACTCTTTCGTGATTTTTATGAATTGTTTGCCACAACTCAAGACCAAAGAATATAAATATCGGGACAGCCGTCAGTCGACACGTCAGAATAAGGGCGCAAATTACCCCCATGAGCCACCAGCGTTTGTGGGTAAAGTACTCATATAATCCCCAGAATAATAAGAAGGTTGTTAGGACCTGCGAGAATAGCCACGCACTCGATACAGTATTTACGCCGATAAAAACACTACCGAGCGCAAAACCAAACATTAGGATCAGACTATCTTCGTTTGAATACGACAGCAATCGTGCCAGCCTAAAGACAAAATAGAAAATCCCGAGGACCAGCAGCCACTTAAGATACCCTTCGAAAAAGAAAACATGAAAAATGTGAAAGAAAGCCACGAATGGCATGAGAAGCACTGCTGGGAGGGGTCCCTCGTCCCAGTAAATTTTTCCATGGTAGAGCACGGGGTCTTCGCCAACTCCTCCTATTGAGTGAAGAAAATATAGGTGGCCATGAAGAAATGACTGGGCCAGAAAAGAGAACTGCTGGTTACCTTCAAACACGAACCCAATCACCATAAGATTCAACAAAATTAAGGTAGGAATGGTAAAAAGAATAAGCTCCCGGTAGGGACTTGTTCTAAGCAAACTTAGCCGTATTGTACTCACGTCGGTATTTACTATAGCTTCACAGGAGACAAAAAGTAAATAATTAGTACATGTCACGACAGAAAGTTAGCACCAGGCAACCGTATCTGATCATTGGTTTTTTAATAACAATTCATTACAATTGGAGGGCATATTCTTTAAGGAGAGGTACCCAAGTGGCTGAAGGGGACGGTTTGCTAAATCGTTAGGGGGGCGCAAGTCTCCGCGAGGGTTCAAATCCCTCCCTCTCCGCCATATGCAAAATGACCAGTGTTCCTTGCGTAAACCGGCGTTGTGACCGCTGATCTGTCAGTGTACAATAGCGGTTATGGAAGATCAGCAGGCACCCAAGCCAGATCATGTGCCAACCAGTGATCAATCAAACCAAGCATCGCCATCACCCGAACCACCTACTACATGGCAATTTGTGTCAGAGGATGATAAAACCTCAGATTCTGATACTCTAACCCCAGATGACAGTCATGTACTATCCGCAAAATCTGTAGTTTCTGTTAGTTGGAATGCGCCAGAGTTTATAGCCCACAAGAAATCAGCGGTTTGGTACATATTGCTCGGAATCAGCACGGTAGCCTTGGCGGCTATCGTGTTTCTCATTACGCGCGACAAAGTGTCGATGGTGGTTATTGTCTTCGCCGCACTGTTGCTTGGAGGATACTCTATTCGCCAACCAAGAGTTTTGCGCTATAGCCTAGACGATGCCGGTTTGCACGTCGGAGAGAAATTTTATAGCTATGATATGTTCAAGTCATTCTCCATTGATACCAGGAATGCGCTATCAAGTATTGTACTTATGCCCCTAAAACGTTTTATGCCGGAGCTGTCTTTATACTATTCCGATGAAGATGAGATAAAAATAAAAGCCGCCTTGGCAGATAGACTGCCACTTGAGGAACTCAGAAACGATCTCGTCGATAATTTTTTCCGAAAAATCCGTTACTAGTTGTAGTCATTGCTCCTCTAATGGCGTAATAGGAAAGAAAAGCTTTCTCTCTCACAGCAGCTAAGCTGTGAGATTTTATATAGAAGTATTTTGACAACATAACCATAATCATTGTTAGTCTAAATAAGAGGGAGGAACCTATGTCTAAAGATATTATAGAAGAGATTACTAGAACCCATTACGTTGATGATTCTGCTCGACACGCTTTTATTGATCGCATGGAACGTAAGCTTGAAATAAAACAAGCTTTACATAACGATATTCACAACCCGCGTCTGCTCAGTAAGCTTGTACGAGTCCGACATGAACGCATTCTCACTTAAGGTTGTCGAATTCCTGCCAGAATGTATTGTCTAGGGTAGTCTGTCGCGTAGCGCGTAAAGATCATATGCTTTTTGGTCCTGTGGAGTTTGGGCTCGTGAGTCTATGCTTCTTGGGTATAGCCGTAGTTGTCGAACGACAACTACTTCGAGGATCCACAGAACGGCTTGTATCTGTAGATAGATCCAAAATATAAGCCCAAGAGCAACGGCGAATGCTCCATATAGCGGACTAAAGTTCTTTAGCTCATGTGTCATAACGTAACCGCCCAATGATTCTATAATTTGCAGGACAATAGCGGAAGTGATGGCGGTTTTCCAAACAGATTTTATCGATACTATTTTTGAAACGGTTCCAGCTTTGAAAACATAGAGTAAGGTTGCGAATAACACCACTGTGCTTACCAGGATGGCAGCGAATCTGAATAGTTGGCTATGACCGAGACTAGCCGCTAGACTGGATAGAATAGCTGCCAACAACAATCCAATGCCTCCTACCACCATGAGCTTAAGTGCCTGTAACGTGCTGCGGGGCTGGGATAGCCGCCGTCTTCGCGGGACGAGCCATATGTGGTTGAGGGTATTCATCCAGGCGCCGGCAACGCCTAATGATCCATACAAAGTAATAAGGATACCAGCCACTAACGCCAATCCCGTTCGGTGCAGTCCGTGGATGTTAGCCTCTAACTCGGTACTCATAGCCGGAAAGTAGTGTGCGATACCGGCGATTACCCGATGCTGCAATCCGACGTCGCGTTTTAAGGTAAGTTGCAGGACTGAGGTCATCACGATAAGCAACGGAAATAAAGAAAGAAAACCGTAATACGTAATAAGAGCCGCCTGATAAGAAACTTGATCGTCGCCAGATTTTTTAAGGACAGCATATATAACGTTCAGTGGAGAATGTGATTGTTGGTATCTATTAAGCCACCTGACGATCTTTTTTATCACCCTATTTACTCCTTTGTATGATGCAGTTGCGGTGCATGAACGTTGAAAAATTTACAGACAGATCCGTGCTTATGCTTAAGAATTATAAGTGCATTCATTAGCATAGCAAGGAGAAATTCGCATGTCTGAACAATTTTTTACAAACCAATTCCCAGGTATATCACAGGAAAAGTCTAAAAGGCGTAACAAATTTATGCGGCACAAAGAGAATAAACTAAGAATCAAACGACTTAACCAGAATCCTAGCAGGAGTTAACGTACTAGTTGGAAGAAATGCAGCGCAAAAGAGTTTAAGATCTTTTTTGGTGTCACAATTTTTTTCATAATATTTGTCGCTTTTAATTACAGTAGTGCTTATGTAGTTATATATCACTTTGTACTTCAGCGTGTCAATAATAAATGGCTTTAGGCGAGTCTGGCCGGAAACGCTTCATGGTCCGTGAATTATATAACTTACAATGCCTAAAGTTGTGCCTACAATACCGCTGTGTACCAGCCTGTCAATCACTGGCTTAACATGCCGTAAAGTTGGGCTATACTGTGTGTATACATTAACGGTTTTGGAGTAAGCGGTTCATGGAAAAACATCACAAAACGTTTACATACTACTTCCTTATTCTTTTTGCCGCCCTATACATAGGCTTAGCGATGGGATTGCCGCCTAAACCAACAACTCTACAACAATATCATCTGACACCAACGTCATATCGGATGATTGAGCTGTCGGTCGTTATTCCTCTTGTACTAATATGGTATGCGGCTTTCTTTGGATATACTCACCTAAAACGCTACAGCACGCCAATTAAAAAAAATAAGGATGGTAAACAAGTTGCCAAATTAACTACCGGTCTTGGCTGGTTGGCATTTAGTCTGCCAGTGAGCTCGTTAGTGTCAACCCTTCTCAACTACGCCGCTCGTCTTCATCCGGATTTGCTCCCATCAGCGACCATTATTGAAGATTATGTAAGCCTGCTACTTCCTTTGGTCGGCCTCCTATATATAAGTCATGGGGCTCGAGGACTAACAGAGCTGATTAAGCAACGTCCGTCACAACGCTCAATTTACCTCTTCGCCATCATCTTAATCACAATCGGTGCAAGCTACTGTCACGCGATATTCAGTAATACATGGATACTTGCTACCACTGGCCATAAAACACCGATCTATTATCTGCCGAACTGGCTACTCTTTATAACGATTGTTGTCCCCTATATCTTTATGTGGTTTATCGGCTTACTGGCGGCCTACGAACTTCATCTTTACAACAAGAGCGTCCCAGGTATCTTATATCGTAAAGGGTTGCACTTGGTTTCTCTTGGGTTGGGTTACATCATTATGCTATCGGTAGTTTTTCAGTTCATAACGACACTAACTGGGCATATTAATCACTTGAAGATAAACAACGTGTTGCTGCTAGTGTATGGATTGTTGATCCTTATATCAATTGGATACATACTCGTTGCCATCGGGGCGAAACGGTTACAAAAGATTGAAGAAGCTTAAACGTCATGGTTGCGAACGATAAAATATTATACGTCCGAGTGCTTGGGATTAGTAATAAATACTTAGGGCCGGCTGCCAACCGATTTGTTGCTCGGCAGATTACCGGTCATCTTAAAAAGAACCCCGAGCAGTTGGCGGAAGGAGACCTTGCCGAGTTGATAGACTGGATCGAGATCGCAATGGCATTTCTCACTAATGATCATCGCCTTATAAAGAGCTACATCAACAGCTTAGAATCCTTAACGAGGGATCATCGACGCTAATGGCAACTAACGTCAGTCCGAAGGTGGATACCAAAGAATTAGTAAAACGACTGCGAATTCAGGCGGCTTTGGCTCTTGAGGAGAAGGCCAACGCCGAAGCTCTTTTTGCCAGCATTGGCCAAGGCATTATTGTGACAGATGTTAAAGGTACTATTATTCGAGTGAATCAATCGACACTCAATATTCTTGGGTATCATCGTGATGATATCTTAGGTAAATGGTTCCCTGATGTTATTATCGCCGTTCATGAGGACGGTTCACTAGTGAACCCGGCCACTCGGCCTGTCATGAAAGCTTTTATGACAGGTAAAACGATGAGTGCAAAGTCTTACTATAAAACCAAATCTGGTCAAACTATTCCAGTGGCTCTAGTTGTCTCGCCAGTATTGCTCCGAAAAAGACCGGTCGGCGCCATACAAGTATTTAGGGATATTACCGATGAAGTCAGAGCCGAGAAACTGATGAGTGAATTTATCGGCATAGCCTCTCATCAACTACGAACACCGTTGACCGCAGTCAGTACTTACTCTCAGATGCTCAAAGAAGGTTATGCGGGGACTATTAATGAAAGTCAGATGTCATTTATTGATGTTGTCATTGATGCGGCTGGTCGAATGAACGACCTCATTAGTACGCTGCTGAATATTACTCGTATCGAGGCTGGGAATATTAAGGTTGAGTCGCGACTTATACCGCTCGCTGCAATTGTCAAAGAAATTATTCATGAATCGGCACTTATCGCTGAGCAAAATAATATTAAGCTTGAATTTGATATTCCCTCGGATTCGCTGAGGATAAAGTCTGACCGGCTACTCGTGAGGGAAATATTTGCAAGCCTGTTGTCCAATGCACTGAAATATACGGGCAAAGGAGGGACGGTCCACATTTCGCTGTACGCTCGGGTTAATGATGTCATCTTTAAGATTGAAGATACGGGCTATGGTATTCCCCAAAAGGATCAGCCTTATATCTTTACAAAATTTTTCCGATCATCAAATATTCTAGAGAAGGACGTAAGTGGCACCGGACTTGGTCTTTACCTTACCAAGAATCTTGTCGAGAGCGTGGACGGTGAGATTTGGTTTAATAGTCGAAAGAATCACGGCACCACCTTCTATGTGTCATTGCCCCTTGAAGGGACAGAAAAAAAATCCGGAAAATTTACTCTTGAAGTCTAACGGCCTATTTTGGTCTGCTATAAAAGCATTTGAATTATTTTCTGGCAAGACGTAAACAATAAGAAACTTTTTTACAGGATGGAATAAGACATATGTGTAATATTTCCCACTGCGACACAGGGCGCAGATAACCATAATCCCCATGTGGTATATTTGAGTGTGACATGTCTGATATTTTAGTTGTTGAGGATGATCAGGACTTAAATAACGCTTATCGGTTGATTTTACAGGCTGACGGCCACAAAGTCATAACTGCCTATAACGGCAAGCAAGCGTTAGATGAACTTCGGAGTTTTAAACCCGACCTGATATTACTCGATTTACTTATGCCGATAAAATCCGGTGTCGATTTCTTGCGTGAATACAACAAAGCTTACAGTAACGCCAAGGCTAAAATCCTTGTTTTTACGAACCTAGAGAACTCTCCTGAGATTAATGAAGCCTTCCGGCTAGGAGCCGATAAATGCGTCATAAAAGCATGGACAGCCCCTCAAGGTTTAGTGAAAGTTGTCACTGATGTGTTGAAGCCGGCAAAACCACCGGCTCGCAAAAAATCTAAGCTCTAAGTTTGGCTTCTGCTAGGAATTGATCGGCTAAGCGTTTCTTTGTTTTTGTAATATCAAGTTCGTAAGGACTGTGCGGACGGTAGTTAATAACACCTTGTCGTTTCAGGTTATTGAGTTCGATTGCTACCGTCTCACGTGTCAGACCCGTTAGATTTGCAAGGTCCTGTTGGGTTAAGATGATGTCAAGCCGGACATGCTTATTTTTTAATACGGTGCCGTGAGTTTTTGCGAGGTAATAGAGGGTATTAATAAGTTTTGCGCTTGCTTTAGGCTGCAGCAGTGCGTTTAGCCGCAATGTTTCGCTAACATCGCGGCGTGCAGACTTCTCTAGTTCTTGGTATAAAACCACGGGATCGTTCTTGATGAAATTCAAATATTGTTCTCTCGGCATACAGTAGAGTTCGCAATCAGTTAACGCCTCATAGTAATAAAGAGCGCTTGGCCCCTGCCCCATTAACCATGCAAACGGGAAAATATCAAAAGCGGTATTGAGGTGCATTAGCTGTTCGTCACCCTGACTGCTTAGATTGTATGTTTTAATAATGCCGCGCTTAACGACATACGAAAATTTTGGAGCTTCTCCTTGAAAGAGAATCATTTCTCCTTTCTTAAACATCAAGACTCTGAGTTCTTGAAGGAAAGCTGACCACTTGTGGGCGACCTGGACATCCATCTTCACATAAGTTTATGCTAGCAGAACACAAATTACGAGATGAAAATTAAAAATAGCAAGTCACCAACCAGTAGTGCCGGTATTACAAACTGAAGATTCGCTGGTAAGATTGTCTTCCATCACGACTCTTAAGCTTGTCTTCAGAAGGGCGGATTATGCTGTAATAGTAAGCTCTAAATAGAAAGGAGAATACAATGTTCGGAAAAGAATATTTTGTTCAACAGTTTGAGGATATTACATCGCGAAAATTTATGAGGCGGCAGCAATTTCTACGAAAGGCTGAGAGCAAGCTTCATTACGATCAGCTGAAAAACAAGCGTCGTCAACGAGCGCTTACCAAACATAATAAATCGTTCTCATTTTAATTGAGAATTGAGACCAAGCAGTAGCTTGGTTGAGAACACATCTTCACTGACGGTATGCTGTTGGATAAACCCTTCTCAGGTACAAGTACGAGCTAAATTGGTTGTCGCAACAAACCACTCCATGTATTATGCAATAGCATATACACAATAAATTCATGACCTAGACAAAAAGGTCATTTGAGTCAGTGGAGGGAAAATCATAACAGACCTGGAACAACTATCATCTATTGAGTCTGATAAACCCGGCGAAGCTTGCGGACTAATCGGTATATACGCACTCAATGATACTGTTCATACGGTTTTTGATGGGATGCAGGCTCTACAGCACCGCGGCCAAACTGGTGCGGGCATGGCTGTATTTAATGGAGCCGATCTTCACATAGAGAAGAATAGCGGTCTTGTGACGGAGGCCTTAAAGGATGAAAACTTACGGGTGTTGATGTATCAGGCAACAGGTCCGGCACTTATCGGTCATGATCGCTATAGTACCTCAGGTAAAACATCTTCAAAGGAAAATGCTCGACTCGCGCAACCTTTTCCGGCACCAAGCGGGAGATTTGCACTCGGGCATAATGGTCATATGGAAGGTATCGGCGAAACAGCCAAAAGGCTAGGATTCGATGTCAGCGACTGCGAAAGTGACAGTGAATCTCTTACTCATTTGCTTGATGAAATGTACCAGGAACGAGGCGATCTTGTTGAAGCAATACACGTATTATTACCGACGCTGGAGGGTGCATTTAATCTGGTTATTAACGAACCTAACCGCTTAATCGGCGTGCGGGATCCCCGAGGCTATCGGCCTTTGTCAATCGGTAAGCTGCCAAATGGCGGTACCATGCTGGCTTCAGAAACGATTGCTTTTGATGTGGTAGGGGCTGAGTTTATACGAGATGTTGAGCCGGGAGAAATTATTATAGTTGAGCAAGATGGGTTGCGCTCGGAAAAGCTATCGGCAGAGCCTCAAGAAAGTTTTTGTATGTTTGAGTACATCTATTTTTCTCACCCAAATAGTTTACTACTTGGCAGAAACGTTTATAAAGTCAGAGAACAGTTAGGAAGGCTCTTGGGTGCTGATCATCCCGTAGAGGCTGATATGGTAGTCGGGGTTCAAAACTCAGGTGCGCTGTATGCGCGTGGGTATTCTCATCAAACTGGTATTCCTGAGGAATTGGCGATCACTAAGAACCCATATATTAACCGCACCTTTATTGAAGGAAATCAGATGACTCGCGTGCAGTCAGTCCGGCTGAAGCACCAGCCAAACCGCAGCATGATTGACGGTAAACGTATTGTGCTGGTTGACGATTCGATCGTACGAGGCACTACAACGAAGCAGTTAGTGTCGTCGGTCAGGGATATGGGAGCTGCGGAAGTACATGTACGCATTCCTTCACCACCCTATGCTTGGCCCTGCTACTTTGGGATGGATACACATGACGTTGGACAGCTGATTGCCCACAAAAAAAGCATCGAAGAAATACGTGAATACATTGGAGCCGATTCCCTAGAATTTTTAAGCCTCGAACGCGTTATCGAAGGTATTGAAAGTCAAAACGACAAATCAGAACAGCATATCGGAGCGTTGTGTATGAGCTGCATGACGGGCATCTATCCAACGGAAGTACCGGTTACTCTCAGTAAGGATAGTAGAGCGAAAGTCTTAGCTTCCAAGTAGGTCTGGCAGAAGAGCTACTAGTAGAAGAAGGATTACTTTAGGAATGCGCTGAGGATCAAGCCCATTACCAGTAGTGTCACGAATCGGTTGCCGGTATTAATGTAGAGAACTTTCTTGTCTTTAGGTTCAAAGAGACCATGGGCGAAAATTGTTGTTGTCGCGATGCCGATCCAGGCTAATAATGACGTGTGGAGAGCAGCTTTCATCCAGCTGTCGCCGGTTGCGTTGTGTACGTATGAAATAAATAGCGATAGTACATAGGCCGTAACAAGCGAAACAATTATTAATGCAATCATGACAGAACCCATTTTCTTCTTCATTTCCTTGTCTGTAAGCCCGATTGCGTTCATCCAAGGCTTGCCAAATAAAGCCGGACTGTACCAGACAGCACCGATAACCATTGCTGATAACGCTGCTACCAATACGCCAGTAATTGAAACGTGAACGTCCATGCGTAACTCCCCCTTAGGTTAATAAAGGTATTGTAACATCAACATTAAAGGGTATGTCTTAGGCTAGCTTAGCAAGTGCAGCGGTTGCGATCGGTTGTGCCAATGCATGTCTTCGCGACTCATTCAAACGCTGTTGCCAAAACTGACCGCGTTTCTCCTGATCTTGTATCGATAAAGGTACAACATCTCGAATACTCCCAATCGACAGTTCTTGGGAACGTTTGCTAATATACTCAATCATCTCAGGACTCGGGTTGGGGGTGTATTCATTTCGTAGAGGATTTATTTCACCCTCAACAACACCTTGCTTGGCTGCTTTTTGAAGATCAATAAACCGAACCAGTGCTCCGAAACCGGCTACATCTGGTCCCAATGCTTCTTTAAGATTGAGGAATGGGTTGTCAGTTTGCTCAACTTCTTCATTAAGTAGTCTGAGGTGTGTCAGATTTAGAAGAGACGATTGAAAATAACGGGCATAATCTCTTGTTACGTGTCGTACTGCTCTGGCTGGATCCTCAACTCTTGCCGGATTCTTATTACGGGCTTTTTGTTGATGCAGCAATATTTCGTTAAGGTGTCGAGCGCTGCCGCCGGCTGCTTCAGGAAAAGCCAGGAGTGAAAGTGTTTCATTAAGCTCTCTTTGATCCGTGGCTAGAAAACCGACTGTTCGCTGGATAGTATCCAGTCTTGCGAAAGGGTCATCAATTGGTTGTGGTTCTGGGTTCGCTTCAAATAATTGAGAGGATGACATAGTATGTATTATTCTATCACATTTATGCTTATTGAGCAATGTTTATCTCAAAATTATAGCATTACTATAGTCTATCTACTTTGGAGCCGCTACGGAGTAGATAATTTATCATAATCTTCGAATTTAGTGTATGGCCAGCTATACTTTAGGTATCGAAGGGCTTGAGGGAAGCGGGACATATTTTTTGTACGATGAAAAACTTTCTACATTCTAGATTCTTTAGTCCGCTTATCATCGTTCTGTTTATAGTACTTGCCAATTCGTTGTACCTCACCGGCATATTTCAGCAGAACCCGATTAATCGTGAATCAGGCCTTTTAGTACAGTCATCACGATTGGTGGGAGGGCTGGAGACTATAGACCCCAATGAAGGATTCTCGACTCAGGCTCTTGGCCATGCTGCAGCAGAGTCGCTTTTGCATGGCCACTTGCCGTGGTGGAATTATAACGAACAAGTTGGTGCGCCACTCGCTGGAGATATGCAGTCGGCTGCCCTATTCCCCCTAACACCTCTGTTGGCCTTTGGTGATGGTGTTCTGTATTTTCATATTGCCTTGGAAATAATAGCGGGCTTGGCGACGTATTACTTGTTACGAAGATTAAAATGTGGCCGGGCAGCTTCAATGATTGGCGGTATGTTGTTTGCGGTTAATGGTACTTTTGCATGGCTAGGAAATGCAGCCTTTAACCCGATAGCCTTTTTACCACTTCTGCTGTTGGGGGTAGAAGTTGCCTATAACAAAGTTCTTAGTCAACAAAAACGTGGTTGGTTTTTGATTGCTATAGCACTGGCGTTGTCATTATATGCGGGGTTTCCTGAAACCGCTTATCTTGACACGCTCTTTGGCTGTGGCTGGGCAATAGTTCGCTTATTGCAACTTCGGCACCGGGAATGGAAGCAGTTCCTGGGTAAATTTGTATTCGGGATGGGGACGGGGTTGCTATTGGCCACTCCGATCCTGACGGCTTTCTTTGACTATTATCATCACGGATTTGTTGGCATTCATGCCGGAGCGGTCGGTAATACGGGTTTACCGTTCGCAAGCTTGCCTGCCCTGGTGTTTCCGTATCTGTATGGTCCGATTTTTGCCGCTATGCGCTTTGATGGCAGCGGAACCATTGCCGCCTGGTGGTCGAATGTCGGTGGTTATATTACGCTTTCTCTTGTGTTTCTGGCGTTGGTTGGGCTGGCGGTCAAAGGTAACCGCTATTTAAAAGTCTTCTTAGCTGGTTGGGTGGTATTGATGGTGGCTCGTGTTTATGGTTTCCCGGAGCTTTATCGTATTATCGATCTTCTGCCTGGCATGTCGGCGACAGCAGTCTATCGATACGTACAGCCGTCTTTTGAATTAGCGGTAGTTATACTGGCAGCTTTTGGTCTGGATCATCTATGGAAGGGTAAAAAATTATCTAAACATCAAATAATTGGGATCGGAGGAGTGCTGTCGGCTATCGTCACTGTGGCGGTTATCATGGCTCTCCACTTCCAAAAGCTAATCTCGAGCGCACCGCATCACTGGATTGCGCTCATCGGATCGATTGGCTGGGGACTTGTCAGCGTCGTGATAATAGTAATCTGCGCCCGCAGCTCGCTACAGTATAAAAAATTTATGTATTCAGCTGTCATAGCGTTAGACGCATTACTGATGTTTGTCGTACCAAACTTGTCGGCATTTCATAGCGCCCAACTTGATACAAAACCCGTAACTTTCCTACAGACTCACCTCGGTAGTTCGCGTTTCTATACGCTAGGGCCAATTGCGCCCAACTACGGTACTTTTTATAATATTGCCTCAATTGATACCAACAATCTGCCGTTGCCAGCGAATTGGATACAATATATAACCCAGCAGCTCAACCCTAATACTAACCCGGTTATTTTTTCAGGAACCTATCAAACTAATCCTGGTGGTTTAAGTAACAAAGAGGCACTTTTTAAATATATGAGTGGATATCGCTATCTCGGGGTGAAATATATCGTGGCTCCAAAAAATCTGATAACGACGTCCGAAGCTCAGATTAACAACTTAACACTAGTATTGAGCAGTCAATCGACTGCCATATTTGCCATTGCCAACCCAAGCCCTTACTTTGAGATGCTTAAAGGAGACTGCACCATCAAAACTGTTAACAAAGCAACGGTTGCGGTAGATTGCAGACAACCGGGACTATTGCTCAGGCGCGAGCTATTTATGCCAGGCTGGAGTGCATCCGCTGCCGGGAAGCGGCTTGCTATCAAACAGTCTGGTTCCCTCTTCCAGTCGGTGGTATTACCAAAAGGAAGCTACATAGTACGTTTTAACTTCTTGCCGCCAGGCGTGCTTGAGGCGGCTGGTTTAATGATTATTGGTCTGCTCTTGGTTGTGGTGTTTTATATTGCCAACATTCGGGTGTTCCTCGGTACGTTACTAGCGCGGGTATCCGCACTACTCCGCCATATCTCTTAAACGTAGATCTGCCCTTGCCTGCAGATGTTGGTTGTTTATCTTAATTGCTCATGCTTGCTCCTTCCAGGTATAGCTGAGAGAATTGCTCTATCGGAGATCCCGATACCAAAGAGGTGGGAGTACCTTAAATGACTCAAAAGAATGCATTGCTGTCGGTTTATCACAAGACCGATAAGTTTTTTGCTGGTGCCCGAACATTGTTTAACTTCGGTTGGCGACTGTATGCATCAGGAGGAACGGCAAAGGAGTTAGAGGCAGCTGGGATAGCCGTTGTAGATATCCAAACCATCGTTGGCGAAAAGGTTATGGACGGTCGCGTTTCAACCTTGTCTCGTGAAATCCATGGCGGACTACTGTCTCGAGCTACTATTGAGGCCGACCTTCGGGCGCTTGAGGGAATGGGAGCACCGTATATCGACTTGGTATATGTGGATCCCTATCCTCTCGCTGAAGAGATCGCCAATCCTAAGGCTACTGAAGAATCAGTGACTGCTAAAACCGATATCGGCGGGCCTGCCATGATTCGTTCAGGCGCTAAGGGCCGACGAATTGTCGTGACGAATGACGCGCAATTCGAGAGCGTCGTTGCAAAATTGCGCTCAGGCGAAGAAATAACTGAAGAATTTCTTCGTCAACTGGCAGCTTACGGTGAGTTTACGGTGGCGCAATATGGGATGGTCTCAGCGGAATTCCTGTCGTCCGGTGAGTTAGTGGCTTCGTTCGGAGAGCGAGTGGCGGTTTGTGACTATGGCGAGAATCGCTATCAGACACCTGCTTACTTGTTCCGCAATCCGAATAACACTTATCCACTTGCAGTTACGAACTTTAGGCTCGTGGACGGTCGGCAGCCAAGCTATATCAACTATACGGATATGAACCGAGTTATCCGGACCATCACCAGAATGGCTGCAGGTCATGACTACAATTTCGGTACGGTTCCGCTAATGGCGGTGGCCGTTAAGCATGGCAATGCCTGTGGGGCGGCCTTTGGCAGCGATCCGGTTAGTGTTTTGCAAAAGACGGTCATGGGCGACCCGCAATCCGTATTCGGGTCGATCCTGATGACAAACTTCCCGATTGACGAGGAGCTTGCGAAAGTCTTGCGCTACTACGGCGTGCCGAAAGGTGATCCCCCCAGGATTTTTGACGGCATATGTGCGCCGGACATTGAACCAATTGCCCAGGCGATCGCAGCCCGCCGTGACGGCAAATACGTTATGACGGTCAACCCCGCTTTAGCAAATTTGTCGATGGAAACGCTTGACCGCCGCATGGTAAGACGAGAGCTTGTGGGTGGTGATTTCCTAATGCAGCCGGCCAACACCTTTGTGTTGCCATTGGATCGGCTGGAAGTTATCGGCGAGCTGTTAACGGAGCAGCAACAGCTGGACGTCGTGATGGCTTCGGCTATCTGTGCCACCAGTAATAGCAATACCATTACCTTGGTTAACGAAGGACAGCTAGTCGGTAATAGTGCCGGCCAACAATCGCGGGTAACTGCCTGCATCTATGCCGTTGATAAGGCAAAGGCGCATGGTCATGACTTGCGAAATGGCGTTGCGTCAAGCGATAGCTTCTTCGTGAAGCCCGATGCCCCCATGGTGTTAGCCGATACTGGTCTTGGCTTAATTCAGGCAACCTATACTTCGACGCCTGAAAAAGTCTCCAAGGCCGATACCGAGGTTAAGGTAGTCTGTCGAAGTCGAGGGACTACTTTAGCATGGATGCCGGATGCCGAGGCTCGTGTTTTCGACCAGCACTAATCAAGTGCCCGTCTAAGGTGCTATTCAGAGCAAATGTACTTGAGTTGTTTAAGGTCTAGATACCAGGTAACTCTGGTGTCGCCCGGTAGGGTAGGCGTTGGCATCGTATGCCAAACCTGCCTTTCCGGAAGATCTTTCCACCGATCATATAAGCGGTGCTGATGAGCTGTAAACAGCGAAAAAGATTAAAGCCCGTGACAACCGACCTCAGTCATGAGCCCACAGCCAAAACATATATCCATCTGTATACATAACTGTATAATCAAAAGCATCACTAGCGTATAAAATCAATAATGACTATTCTAAAACGTTGTATTCTTATTTTGTTCTTGGCACTACTAACAAGCGCAGGCCTCCGCTTACCGGTATATGCTGACCCGCTTACGGACCCAACCCATTTTGATGATACCTACTGGACGTGGCCCAACGCTCCAAGTGGTTACACGCAGTTGGATACCGATATAACTCCTGAAGCCGATGGATCACCTGATGGCTATTATTTCTCTTCAGGTTTTTGGTTCACGGGTGACCCACAGGGGTATGGCGGCTATATGGGTTTGCAAACCGAAGGCGATAATCCTACCGGTAAAATTGCTGTCTTCTCTATCTGGGGAGCTACCTCTTCTAGTGGGCCCGGCTATAACGCCTCAGGAACTGAGGTTGGAGCGACATACTATACGTCCCGAATCTCCTACCCATGGACAGTTAATAACACCTACGACATCCGAATAGCTTTAACAAGCCAATCCTCTGGCGGTAACACCTGGACCGCTACCGTCATAGATCAAACAAGCGGTGTGCAATCGCTGGTCGGTAATATCGTTACTCCCACTAGTATGGGTAATTTACTCGATCAATCCTATACATTTCACGAACGGTACGCCGGTGATACAAGCAGTTGCGGAAGTTTGATTTTGTCGGAGGTAAAGTTCACAAACCTAACGGCGAATAATGGGGCAGTAACTCCCTCTTCGCATAGTAATGTGGCGCCAACTAACTCGGCGTGTGCTGCTGACTTTGCTACGAGAGACATAGCCGGTGGTATAGAGACTATTATCGGTGGTCAATTCCCGGCCGCTGCGATACCGTCACTCCCTGCTAGCCCGAAACCAACGCCATCACCCGCTCCAACCATCACAACGCCCGTCGTTACCACGCCTAGCCCGGCAGTATCGACACCATCACCTACGCCAATTAAATCCCCAATGAGCGCTCAAAGTGTCAGCAAGCCCGAGACCATTCAATTGAAGAATACAAAAAGAGTGTCTCAAACTGAGCGTATTACCGTGTACTCTTTGATCATTATTGCAGCGGTTGCCTTATATATGGATTGTCGTTGGGGATTGAGCGTATACCGACGAAAAAAATATTAGCAAGGTATCCTCGCTAGCCAGTACGTAGTAGGAAAAAATTGACTTTGTCTAAGGGAGAAAATTCAGAACGGTAATGGTATAGTAGGCTTGTTAGTAATGAAAATAAAAAATCTAAAACACGAGATTACTACAATTGCCAACCTCACACTGTTTGGTTTAGGTATAGGGGTTCTAGTATTCTCTGCATTGTCGATTAAAGTTGTTCACATTAGCGACAGCCTCGATGCCAGTGCTTGTGTGTCTCCGACAAACTACCCGCCACCGCCTGTCGGTGGTATGACATACACTAACTGGGATTTTGACACTTCGCAAAGTATTTCCTCTTTGCAGTATAAGATTAATATACTAAACGATCCCGGCAGTACTAGCGATGAATACTTGCAGCTGTATGACGCTAATATTGATAACACTGGACAGTATTTTGGACTGCAAACTACTGGAATGGCCATATTCTCGCAGTGGAACACGTCTGATTTGAGCAACATCGAACTTGGACCCGGATCGACCGAAACAAACGGCACAGAGACGGGGTCCCAATTCATCAGCCTCAGACACAACTTTGGCGATCTTCCTACTGGACAGTATGGAGTCAGGATGGTGCGAACCAACTATGACGGAACGGGCGATTGGTTTGCTTACTATATAACTTTCCCCGGTCAAGCTGAGCAGTATATCGGCAGCATACGATTCCCGCGAGCTAACGCCAGCGTCCCTGCCAGTTTCCACGATGGCGGCGGGATCATGGACGGAATTCTGGGATAATAATGGCGATACTCTCTATCCGGTACCGCTGTGGCACGTTAATTTAGAGATAACTGCCAATGGTGGCCTTGTACCGAATAGTGCCGTCAGCAGTTATTCGACAATGCCGAATTCTGATATCTATGCCGAGAGTCCTGGTGGCTATGTGGATTTTGTCATTGGGGGTTCGACGCCCCGCTGTCATTCGGCCGGATATTTATGGCAGAATATCAATCAACCTCCTGTTACGCCGGTTGCAACTACTCCAACACACACCACTCCACCGGCATCGACCACTAAGACTACTGCCCCGACTTCAACTCCAGCCCCGACTTCGCAGCCCATCGTAAGCCCCCAAGCCACTACGACAACTCCTGTAACCGTTGCACCAATCCAGACCTTAAAGGTGCAGCCCACAAAACCACTAAACTCGAAGAAAACAGCTTTTTATGTAGCTGGTATTAGTTTCTCAAGCTTTCTTTTGCTGATAATAATTGGCTCCTTTGTGGCACGAATGTTGACGAAAAAGAGACTGGCAGCTAACGACAGGTTAGATTATGATTTACAAAACCAACCGTCTATTGTCCAGACTACAAATTATAGTAACTACCCGCCGCTTCCAGGCCAGCTGAATAATGCAAACCCACAATTCCCAACGATGGTTATTCGTCCCGCGCGACCGGTCGCTCCCGTACCGTCATTACATCAACCTCGATATTAAAGAGAGCAGTATATTACACGTACATTTGAACCTTGATAGGCTGAATAAAGCTGAAGGATCTTGTCGTTATGAACTAGGGTTTTGGCTTGAGTTGTTCTCGGGTACAAACTGGAGTTTGCCGTCATTAACAACCGCTTTATAGGCAACTTTAGTTGTTGTCCATATACTCTTGAGCTGTAGCTGGTATGTCGCCCGGAGAAACGTATTGCTCGTGAGCTAGCTCACCTGTTGAGTTAAGGTTGATATGCAGAGAAGGGTTTAGCGTCATGTCCGAAGCACCAGCACTCGGGGCCTCAGCTGGAAACGAGTTAATCATGGAGGCAGTTTCGTCTAGACTTGTCAGTTCGGGAGATGCGGAAGCAACAGCAGCTGGTTGGGACTGGATTACTGATTCTTCTCCTATGTTCGGTGTCTGCAGACTAGCCAAAGCTGCCATGCTAATCGCTACGCGTAACGAGTTCGATATTCGTTGTTGTGACTGTGGTGATTCTTGATTGTTGGCTGACATAATTTTTTGTTTTAAAAAAGGACCTGTAATTATTAACACAAGCTTGTTCAAATGTCAATATTATAGCTATGATCAGCTATCTGATGGTATAATTATGCTAGGTAGATTCTCATTAATCAGATGGATTTCCATAGTAAAGGTATAGCGAATAATGATTAGCAGTACTGAACAATTAGCAGGACAGCCAGAGGCTTGTCAGGTTTCCGTAGAGGTTGCAAGCCAAATTGCTCGTCCTCTTTTAATTGAATTAAAGGACCCCGGTCTATCCTCTACACTGTAGTAACTGAGCGGATGGCTGCGGCATCCTCTGAAGATGTCTTTAATATCGCACCACTATTGCACCCCGATGTGGCCAGAAGTGGTGTACGGGTAGAGAGATGGCGTCTTCAAGCAGGAAAACTGCCGGAGGATGCTAATGATGCAAATCCGGCAACTATGGTGGCTCTTTGGTCCTCTAACGTTACCGGGATACCTGCCCTAAAGGTGCCAGAAGGTGCTGAGTCTGACGTAATGGGCTTAAGCGATAAACTGCAAATGCGTGGTGGTGGACCAGTTATCTTCGCACGTGAAGAGGTAGCTCACCTGCAGCATTTACCAAACACATTACTAAATGTCGTCGGTGCAGCCAATAATGCTAATAAGGAGCGTATAGAAACAGCCCTTAGTTATGTTGAAGCTCATGGCTTAGAGGAACAACCTATTGTAGCAACCGTTGACCCACGACGTGTTTTGTCAAGTAAGGAGCGTGAGACGGTAGCGGGCTTTGCGCCAGAAGCCACTAACGAATTAGAGCTATTTGTTGACTCTGCAATCGTTAAAGGTTTCGAACCATTGTCAGGCAATCGTTATGGTGTACGTTTTTTGCCTGATGGTTCAGCGTTTTTGCGCATGCGTCATCCTAGCGGAGCTTCAATGGTGGTTCTGGCAACGACGCCAGCACTACGATCAGATGGCTCAAAGCAGACAGGTGTTTTTAATGCGTACCAAGCACTCGTTAATAATCCGGGAGTAGTCGGAGATGAATTCGGACTAGCTGGTAGTAACATTATCCATGTCACAAGTACCCATTATGGAACAATGGCGGTGATGAATAATTTACGGGCAGTTGATGACCTACGTGAATCTATTGGGTCATTTCGGGTTATTGGTGATAATCAAGCGGCTCGCACGGCTCAAGCACACCTTATCGAGGTTGGATTGACGGTCAGTGTTTTACAGGAAGCAATGAGCAATCCAAGAATAGCTGATTCATTACGGCGACATCTTGAAATAAGTACCTAACTTAATCCTTCGTAGTTACCATTATTTATATTTATTACACCACTTTAGGTGGTTAACGACGTCTTGCGAATTTATTGGTACCCATTCTTCTCTCGCTTATGCTATTCTAAAAGCAGCATAAGAGGGAATCTTTAAAGCAAAGAAGATTATATACGGTATACATGACCCAACGACTTCCAATACCAGGTAGTGATGATGGCACTTGGGGATCTATCCTCAATGGTTTCCTCGGAGTCTCGTTAAACACTGATGGCACCCTCTCTACCACTGCCCTCCAATCAGCAGGAGCTATCACTAGTATTAATTCGCTTACTCCTACCAGTGGAGCCCTCAGTCTTAAACTAACTAATCTGGCTGATACCACCACCGCTTCTTCTGCCAGTAATGGCCAAGTACTGGCCTATAACAGTTCCAGCAATAGCTGGATACCGAGTACGGTATCCAGTACTACCGTCAACAATGCTACTACCAGTACCCCAGGCTTAATTCAACTCGCTGGTGATCTTGCTGGTACGGCTACGACTCCAACTATCACTAACTCTACTAACGTAGAGGCTATCATCTCTGCTAATACTACGGTAGCTGGAGCAGCTCAGAAGGCTAACAACCTAAGTGATCTAGCGAGTACTTCTACTGCCCGCACAAACCTCGGTCTTGGTAGCGCAGCTACCATCTCCTCTACTGCTGGTGGAGATCTCTCAGGCACCCTTCCATCTCCAACGGTTGCTAAGGTTAATGGAGTAGCAGTTACTGGTACTCCATCCTCCGGCCAGGTTATTACTGCCTCCTCATCCTCAGCTGCTACCTGGGCTACACCATCAGGTGGAGGTGGAGCAGTATCCTCAGTTGATGGTATGACTGGTGCAGTGACTGGACTTCTACAAGCCAGTAATAACTTATCTGATGTAGCAGTAGCTTCCACTGCCAGAACAAACTTAGGACTAGGAACAGCCGCTACCATCTCCTCCACAGCTGGTGGAGACCTTAGTGGTACTCTGCCTTCTCCTACAGTGGCTAAGGTTAATGGAGTAGCAGTTACTGGTACTCCATCCTCCGGCCAAGTCATTACTGCCAGTAGTAGCTCTGCAGCTACCTGGGCGACACCTTCAGCTGCTTCAGAGCTAGCACCCACTGCTGTTAAAACGAGCGCCTATAATGCAAGTGTTGGAGATTTTGTGCCCGTTGATGTGTCGAGTGCAAGCGTTACCGTCACCTTACCGCATGCTCCTTCTGATAAATCCCAGATCGGGGTAAAGATTATTAAGAGCACGCTTGGCAACACGCTGACGATTAGCGCTAGTGGTGGTGATGTTTTTAATATCGTATCAGGTGCTACCAGTTTAACTCTGCAACTTCTTCATCAAGGTGCCATACTTCAATACACAACATCATCTGCAATCTGGTATGTTTTAACTGATGACACTCCCTTGGATCAGATTCCACAAACACCAGTTACTATCAACAGCTATTCATCTGGCTGGACATTATCTGCAACTGATATAGGAGCCGAGGGGGATTACAACTCTAGCTCTGCGGGTACGGTTACTATCCCACCAAACAGTTCAGTAGATGCTCCGGTTGGCTCTATGGCGGTCTTCCGTCAAGTTGGCACTGGTTCTCTGACCGTGGCTGCTGGCGCTGGAGTTACTGTGCATGGTTCTCTGACCGTCATGTCTCAATACGGCACATTAGTTGCTGTTCAAACTGCCGCTAATACTTGGGATGTTGTAGCTGCTTATACGGGAACACAGACAGTTCATACAGTGGCTAGCTCTGGGACAACCCAAACACTCTTGGCGGCGCAAATTAACTACCTTGAACTAACTGCCAACTGTACTCTTACGGCTCCAACTGCTGGCGTTGGTGTATGGTTTGATCTTGATTTACTCCAAGATGGTACTGGTTCACGTACCGTTACATGGTTTGGTAGTCTTAAGTGGCCTGGTGGCTCTGCCCCAACGCTTACGACCGCTGCAAACAAGATGGATTCTTTTACGTTTCACTGTGATGACGGTACTAATTGGATCGCCTCTATTCGAGGACAGAATATCTAATGGTGAGCCGCTGTGGTAGCAAAACAGCTTACGTGAGGGTTGATAAGATGAGCGCAGCAAACCTGATTACGTCCACAGGGCTACATTAATGTCTGCCTATACTGTCACCGTTACTGCCAACGCGTGGGAAGGGATTTACCGACACGCCGACACGCCGACCATTGTTATTAATGGCTATGGTCAAGGCGGAGTTTCTGATGGTTTGTACCCGATTGGCGCCACATCTTGGACGGTTTACAACAGCAGTGGAGCAACAGTGGCCAGTGGTACATGCGCCACAACTGTCAGCCAGATTACTGTCGCCACATCAGGAGTTTGGGTTAGTGGTGGCTCTGTTGGGATCGATGATTATCAGTTTGTCGTTAACCAATCTGCGCCATCGGTACAAGGTGGCGGTGTTGCTACTTGGCACCAAGCTTCAGCTCCCACCAGCGGTCAGAATGATGAAGAAATTTGGTGGGGTGAAGTCACTACTACGGGATCGAACATTCCTCTTTATGTATCAGGTATCCCTGGCGCTCAGTTGTGGAGCGCTGAGATAGATGAGTTCTCTTCAGGTCTATCTTCGCCTACCTGGGCTCAGATTAACAGTAGTGTTGTCACAAATGGATCGAGTACGACGGTAGCATTCCCTTCCCTTACAGCTACCGCTAATAATCAGCTCTATGTAGGGTGTGCCGAAGGTGGGGGTTCGACGATAAGCGCTGGCAGTACGAGTGGATATACCTATACGCCTCAAAATGGAACAGGCGCCAATCCAGCTGCCTTTTGTTATAATCTTAATCTTTCTTCAGGCACTACTTCACCGACTTGCTCGCAGGCATCAGCAGGAGTTAGCTACGCCACGGGAGTTATTCTTGGAGCCAGTGGTACTGGCTCGATCTCAATGTCTCATGTTGGCGTGTGGACGAATGGCAACTCCTCTAGTGGCGCGTCTTCGTACGTTGTTAACGTCAGTCCACACACGGTAGGTAATGTATTAGTTCTCCAGCATGCTACCGTTGCCGGTGCTTCCGGTAGCTTTGTTACTAGTCCCCAACCTATTGGTTGCTATTTCTATGTTGGAGCGACTCCCCAAGGCTTTGATCCAGTAGCCGAAGGCTATACCGTCAGCACTGGCAATAGTTTCGCACTCTGCGCCTGGATGGGTACCGCCCAGGATCGCGGTCAGTACAGTTGGCCCCAATCATCGGCTTCTCAAATTGCTTCTAACTATGCGAGCGATCCCTACTTCCAAGGACCAGGTCTCGACTCAGCACGACCCCATACCTTATGGCTCGCTACTAGTACCTCAGGAACATATCAAAGCCCAACAGCCGCACAATACGGCACCTTCGTCAGTCAGATGGTAACAAATGGTTTCAGTGGCGCGACGTATGAGGTGCCAACCAATGAACCCGAGGATGAGGGGTGGAGTCAAGCAAACATCATTTCTGGTATTAACACCGACGCAACTGCAATTTTGGCTGCTGATTCCAGCGCCAAGCTAATTGGCTACTGCTCGGGCGGAATCTATAATAATTCTTCGGCATCAGAATTTACTGCCGTTATTAATGCAACGAGTCTTAACGGCACCAGCGGCCACCATGAGAATAGTTACGAGAATCAACCGGATATAGTTTCATTGCGTCAAGATTATGGGGGTATCAGCACCGCCATTGCTGCCTCCTCTTCGCCACACCTGACTTTCTGGGACACCGAAACTGGCAACTACGGCTGTTATTATGGTGTTTACCACATGCGTCGTCATGCTGCTCACTGTACAAAGTTAGCGATGGTGCGTGAACTTAACGGCTTCCCTAAGGAGAATCTATACTTCTTTGACACTGTTGTTGGGGCTGATCCCTCTGATCCGTCCGGATTTATTGAGGGTGGCAGTATCCGTGCGGGTGCTGTCGCTATGCACGTTATGAGTGAGGCACTAAGGGGTACTACTTGTTCTCCTACCTCGAAACCCACCCAGTTGTCTTTCGGCTCAGCTAGTTCGCCTGGAGATACCCATTTCTTGGGGCTGCACTACAGTAGCTCATCCCTATCACGAGATGTTATACTTCTGGCTTCCACCTTCACTGCCGACACTGTTACTCTCAATGTCGGATCTTCCGGCGCTGCGTCAGCCGCCACTGCTCAGAATGGCTTTGGAACTCCGGTCATGGTCACGGTCACCGGTACTCAAATTACGGTGCCAACAGATGATCTCGTAACCGCTGTGTTTCTTCCTCTTAGCACTACTGTATCTGTGGTCGACACGGGCTCCAATATAATCAGCGTGGCAAACGTACAGGCTAACCTGGTTCAGACGGCGGAGACGCTCGTTAACGAATCATCAGCTTCAGTTAGTCCTATAGGAAGCGGTAGCTGGGGGCATAACTATATCAACGATCCGCCTTCACCGGGCGCGCCTTATTTCGATGCTACAATTCCCGCCTCGGTTGTTGCCTCAAACTTTGGCAGCTCTGGCGGTACCGTTGCTGCTGGTAGCTATATCTTTGCCCTAAAGGGTGTTCCTCCATGGAATCCTAGTTTACTGAGCCAGTCGGGTAAAAACTATGGCGCCTCGGCACCGATTGCCTTTGAGATTGTTGCTACTATTGGGGGATCTGACACCACAGTTTACTCTTATTCAAATGCTACCGCTGTTTCAGTGGCTGCTCCGGGAACGCCCGGCAATGTCGACCCTGCAGTGCGCACTACCTGGTGGGATCATGCCTCAGCCTTTGCTGGTAGCTTCTCTTTGAGCGGTGCTGCTACCAAGCTTAAGTTGGTAGTGACTCAGACGAGTCTCGCCGGAGAACCCGACTCTGCCGCTGCTACCATAGGCAACAATTCTTCAACTTTCAACTCTGCTAATCAGGCTTTTCAGGGTGCTGAATGGCAGGTTTACCAAGCCCCAAGTGGAGGATCGTCATCATCTACAGGTGGCGGAGGTCAGAACTTAAGGCTAATGCGTCTTAGTGTCGGTTAAATTTAATCAAGAGGTGTTCGAATAGCTCTTGATCAGTATATAAAAGTTAGTAAAGTTTTATTGGCTTCAAGATGGACACCACACCAGGTTAGTACCATCTATAAGTGTCCAAATGATAGAATCGTGGGATGGCATATGACCTAGAACGCAGATTTACTTTTAATGATGATGCCAACAGATACCAAGCTTACCGACCACGTTATCCCGAAGAGTTATTCGAAAAACTAATTGCAGATACCCGACTTGAACCACATGCTCAACTATTAGAAATAGGGGTAGGTACCGGACAAGCTACTGAGTCCTTGGCAAAGCGCGGCTATCAAATAACTGGCATTGAGCTAGGTACTGATTTAGCCAACAAAACTCGTTTGGTGTTAAAAGATTATGAAAAGGTAGAAATTATTACCGGCGCGTTCGAAGACGTTCCGCTTCCTGAATCAAGGTTCGACCTAGTATACTCTGCTACCGCGCTTCATTGGATACGCCCGGAATTTAGGTTTATAAAACCCTATAGAGTTCTTAAGGCAGAGGGATATCTTGCTATCATTTTCAGTGAGATTGTATCTGACGAACAAGGTGATAAATTCTTTTTTGCAAGCAAGCCGATTTACGAGAAGTTTACTACCGGTAATGCGCCAGACAACAAAGAGGGCACGTTTCGCTTACCCAAAATTAGTAATCTGAAACCGCCCGACATAGATGAGTCGCTCTTTGAACTACGAAGCTTTACCTCTTTTCCGTATATGGCAACCTACTCCGGGCTTGAATATGCGGGACTTTTAAGTACCTACTCGCCAATTATCGCCTTGCCTGAAGAAAAACGCAGGGGCTTCTTGGACGCAATACAGCAACTTGTTGATACGCAATTCGATGGAGCTGCAAAAAGACATTTTGCAATGACACTAGCTATTGCAAAGAAAAAGACTCTATAGAGAGCCTTTAGTATAAGCGAAATGGTACGCCCGGCAGGATTCGAACCTGCGACCTCCGGCTCCGCAAGCCGACATTCTATCCGCTGAACTACGGGCGCGTACATCTTGTATAACAGGGGCTAATTTTATCATATCTAAATCAATGTCACTAGCAGTCGTCTGTTAAAATAGATTCGTTAAGGAGAGGTGTCCGAGTGGTTGAAGGTGCCGCTCTCGAAAAGCGGTATACCGCTTTATACGGTATCGAGGGTTCGAATCCCTCCCTCTCCGCCAATAAAATTGACCCAGCGTTCTTTGTTTACTGTACGTGGTCGTAGTTCGTTTTTATTTTCAAGAGATTCCTGTTTATCCTAAATCAGGATACAATTAGATACATGCAAGATAGTATTTTTACAAAGATCATAAATAGCGAAATCCCAGCGTATAAGGTTTACGAAGACGAATCTACCGTTGCCTTTTTAGATATACATCCAAAACAACCAGGTCACGTACTTGTCATTCCGAAGAAACAGGTAGTGCAGTTGTGGGATCTTCCCGATACTGACTACCAGGCGGTCATGAGAACATGTAAGAAAGTTGCCGATCGCCTTCGAGCAGTGTTAAAAACGGCGAGAGTCGGTGTGCAAGTTATAGGTCTAGATGTTGATCATGCCCATGTTCACCTTATACCATTTAATACGACCAAAGAATTTTATACTCAGTCCGATATGGATGCAGACCCCGATTTTCCGAGTTTGGCTCTTATGGCAAAAAGAATAGCGATCTGAGAGGATAATCAGTAATGCTTTTTTTCTCATTTATTTTCGGTGTTGGAGTAGGTGCTTGGGTTTTTAATAAGATGAGACACAGGACTGAAAGTTCGCAAACAAGCGTGATAGTTGCAATTATTGTCGGCGCAGTTGCTTTCATAATTTTTCTTACTGCCGCGCACACTTTCTTTATGAAAGGGTAGCCATTTCGTACTAGATTCGGCTTTTCTTTTCGGCCTCTGGCAGGTATGATATGGCTATGGATGAAAAGGGGCTGGGGCATCGTCTTCAGGTTGCGCGTCAGGCAGCTGGGTTAACTCAACAAACACTTTGTCAAAAAGCGAATTTAAGCTATTCAACACTTGCTAAAATTGAGCGGGGCGCAATTAGGTCACCCTCAATCTTTACCATTCAAAGTATTGCCAGTGCTT
The DNA here is from genome assembly GCA_963797185.1 of uncultured Candidatus Saccharibacteria bacterium. GTDB lineage: Bacteria > Patescibacteriota > Saccharimonadia > Saccharimonadales > UBA4665 > CAWCON01. The sequence goes on along the minus strand of CAWCON010000001.1, from coordinate 46,417 downwards.
TGAAGGTAAGTTTAGATGAGTTAATTGGCCAGCCTTCCCTACTCTCTCATAAACAACGCCAGCACTCGAAAAATGGAGTAGGTTTTGTTTATTTTGATATTAATGGCTGTTTGGTCCGTTTCTATCACCGGGCTTTTGTAAAACTAGCTGAAGATTCAGGGCAGTTAGCCGATACGATTGAGACTGCCTTTTGGCATTATAATGACCAAATTTGCCGGGGAGAAATGAGCATGGAAGAGTTTAACGCCTCCATCGCTAAAAGACTTAATATACCCTCTCTTGATTGGCAAAAGTACTATTTTGAAGCTATTGAGCCAATGCCGGAAATGCATGCCCTACTCCGTTGGGTAAGCGACTTGTACGGTGTTGGCTTGCTGACTAATGTTATGCCTGGATTCGTAGAAGTTATGAGACAGCGCAATCTAATCCCGGATATTGCCTATGATGCCATTATTGATTCATCGGTAGTGCATGCCATAAAGCCAGAGGCAAAAATATATGATATCGCTACTCAGCGGGCCGATTGTCCTCCTAGCGAACTGTTACTGATTGATGACTCAAGAGCTAATCTGATGGGAGCCGAAAAAAGCGGCTGGAACGTATTGTGGTTTGATGACTATCGCCCGGACGAATCGGCAGCCAGAATACGGGCTGTTTTAGAACCGTTAGGCTCTTCACTAGAACAAGTTACTCCTGTGGCTGAGGCTCCGTTGGCTTCACCGTCTGTTGCGGAACAAACCGCTGGTGTTCCTGCTTAATAGTCTCAAGTACTATCTGAGCATCAGAGATATCTTTTTTGGTTTGCTCGATAACCTCTTGGGGAGCTTTGGCTGTATAGCTTGGATTTGCAAGTCGAGCGAGTAGCTTCGCGACAAGCGTTTCTTGGAGCTGTTCTTTTTTTGCCAAGGTAGCAATGTACTCTTTCATGGTTTTACTATCAACATCAAGCCAGCACTGGTAAGGGTTATTGACGAGACGAAGGCCAGGACCTAGCTGAACTTCTGTCACCGTTTCAACCTTGGTCAGACGCTCGATTAGCTTAGAGTTTTCCTTGACGTGCTGGGGTGCGATATAGTGCAACTTTGTCTTCTTGAGGTGTAGAGTGTTAATAACATATCGCATCTCTGTAATAATGTTCTTTACTTCTTCGAACTCCTGATAACGTTCCGGATCTCCACCGGGAACTTCAGGCCAGCGGCTCGTGGCCAGCAACGAATTGGTTTCCCATCCGAGTGTCTGCCAGATCGTTTCTGTCACAAATGGTGCAAAAGGATGAGCTAACTTGAGTATTGCAACTAGGCAAGTGCCCAAGATGCTAAGATTAGGTTCCTGCTTTGATGCTTCAATATACCAGTCTGCAAAATCATCCCACACAAAGTGGTAGAGACGTTCGTAGGCTTCACTAAAGCGATAATGTGCCAGATCTTCACTTTCTTCGCTGATAGTATGTTGTAATTTAGTCAATATCCAATGATCGGCCGGTGTTTGGCTTTTTGGATGCTCTGCCTGTTTAAAATTGATATCTGCCCTATCTTCTATGAAACGGGCAATATTCCAGAGTTTATTGCAGAAGTTACGCCCCTCTTCGACTTTGCGCGGATCGTAGCCTCTGTTTACCGAGGGGACTCTACCATTAATGAGTCCAATGCGGAGGGCATCTGAACCGAACTTGGTAATAATTTCTAAGGGGTCAATTACATTACCGATACTTTTGCTCATTTTTGAGCCGTCTTCGGCAAGCACATAGCCGTGAATATAGACAGATTCAAAAGGAACCTTCTCTGTTACGTACAACCCAAGCATAATCATCCGGGATACCCATGGATATAAAATTTCACCACCGGTTTCCATAAGGCTTAACGGAAAGAAGTCTTTGAAGTCCTGGCTGTCGGGGAAGTTAAGGGTAGCATATGGCCATGATGAGCTAGAGAACCATGTGTCGAAAACGTCTGGATCCCTACGGTATGTTTTATTACCGATCGTTATGAGCTCATGCTCAACCTGCTCGTTATATATCCAGTCATCAGGATCGTCGACGTTTTGAAAGGCCGGAATAGGAATGCCCCACGCTATCTGCCGGCTAATGTTCCAATCTTTCAGTTGCTTCATATATGAGATGAGTTGTGCCTTTTTGGTGGCAGGATAGAAAGTAATTTGATTGCTCTCTAGGGCAGCAATTGCCTTCTGAGCCAGCGGTTGCATATCTATAAACCATTGTTCGCTCAGTAGCGGCTCAATAACGGTGTCGCATTTGTAGCAATGCCCCACGCTATGAGTAATCTCCTCTTGCTTAACGACAAGTCCTTGTGCTGTTAGGTCTTCAATAATCTTCTTTCGAGCATCAAGAACGCTTAATCCTCGATATTTATCCGGTACGTCTCCCCCTATTTTACCGTCATGAGTGATTACCGTGATCATCGGCAAGTGATGTTTTTTGGCAGCGTCGTAGTCATTTGGGTCGTGAGCCGGGGTAAGTTTGACGGCGCCAGTTCCAAAAGCTTTATCAACAAACTCGTCGGCGATAATTGGCAAATCGCGTCCTACTAGGGGTAATTTGGCCGTTTTGCCGACGAATGCATGGTAGCGAGGGTCGTCTGGATGTACTGCAATACCAGTGTCTCCGAGCATTGTCTCTGGCCTTGTTGTGGCGATAATAATCTCGCCTTTCTGATCTGATAACGGATATCGAATGTACCACAGCATACCCTGCTCTTCTTTGAACTTTACTTCTATGTCAGAGAAGCTTGTTCCGTGAAAAGTGCAAAAATTTACTAATCGCTCACCCCTGTATATTAGATGTTCATCGAACATTTTCTTAAAGGTAGCGTAGGCTCGGGTGACAATTTTTTCATCTAAGGTGAAGGTAAAGTGTTGCCAGTCAGTACTGGCACCGAAGCGTCTTAGCTGCGTTTCAAACTTTTCACGGTTCGAGGCAACGAAATCCCAGACTTGGCCGTACAGCTCTTCTCGACTGAAGTCGAAACGACTCTTCCCTTCTGCCGCCAGCTTCTTCTCGTAAACCACCCAGGTCTCAAAACCTGCATGGTCAGCACCGGGCACAAACAGAGTCCGCTCACCCAATAAGCGGTGATACCGTACGGCAATATCTTCCAGCCCAACGGTCAGAGCCTGCCCGAGATGAAGAGAGCCGTTAGCGTTTGGTGGTGGCAGAACAAGGCTGAAACTCTGCCCCTCCCCTTCTGGGGCGAAAGCCTGTTGCTTTTCCCATAGAGCATAGATATCCTGCTCGTACTCTGATGGTTCGTAAGTCTTTGATAACTTCATAGCAACTAATATAGAGAAATATCCGCAACACTACTAGTCTGAGATCACAAAAGTAGCAACTCAGATATGGCGTTCACGTGAAAGAAGACAAAACAACAAAACACAAAGCTTTTCTAAAAAGCTCTCTGTTTTATCGACATGATTTGACTAAAACTTTTGTTTGGAAGAACAACCTCGATGGATTTCGAGATAACACCCACGTTTTTGTTTTTGTACTTTTAACCATAACCCGAAACAACTTCCGAATCAAGACTGGTACCAAATTACCGCTGCTCGCTGAGCAATACCTGTTATCTAAACGGACTCACATGCTGAGATTAGGTTCAATTTCCAACGAATAGGGATCGGCGGTCGGTGCACCTAAAGAGTGCTTGAAGCACCCAAGGGTAGCAATCATCGCTCCATTATCGGTGCAAAGTCGTATATCGGGGAAGCCAAGTGGAATTGGTAACTGATTGGCAATCTGTTGCCGCAACTCTTGACTGGCGGCTACACCACCGGCAAGCACGACACTCGCTGGTTGAAACTCATGGAAGGCCAGGACCGTCTTATCAACGACCGTCTCTACGGCAACACGATTGAACACGGCTGCAATATTGGCCTTCTGAGCCACGCTAAGCCGTTCTGACAGCTTCGTAGAGGGAAAGGTGAATGTTTCCCCTATTTCTTTCTGGGCAAGCCTTAGAGTGGCTGTTTTGAGCCCAGAAAAGGAAAAGTCGTATTTACCCTTTAATTTTGCTTTAGGTAGGTCATAAGCATAGGGATCTCCTTCGAGTGCTTGCCGGCTTATACTGGGTCCACCAGGGTAGGGGAGGCCAAGTATTTTAGCAACTTTATCGTATGCTTCTCCGATGGCATCGTCGTGTGTTTGCCCAAGCAAAGTGTAATCAAAGTGGTTGCGGAATAGAGCAAGTTGACTGTGGCCACCCGATACAATAAGGGCCAGTATTGGGAAAACAGGCTGCGCAGCAGGGAAGTGATAATCGAGAGTGGGTGAGTGTGTTAAGAAGTTTGCATAAACGTGCCCTTCAACGTGGTTAATACCGTACAGGGGTTTTCGGTAAACGATGGCGAGACTGCGAGCCGTTAGAACTCCTATAAGCAGACTGCCTCCTAAGCCGGCACCATATGTCACTGCTATAGCATCAATTTCATTCCAGGTTGTTTTTGCGTCGGACAGAGCCTGTTCAATAACAGGGATAATAGACTCAATATGACTGCGGGCAGCGATTTCTGGGACGACGCCTCCGTACGGAGCATGGAGTTCCATACTCGAGGCTACAACATTACTAAGAAGAATCTTGCCATCTTGAACAACCGATGCGGCCGTCTCATCACAACTTGACTCAATTCCCAAAATTTTCATACCCTACAGTATACTAGAGGGTATGAGTTTTCGTAGCCTTGTTAAGAAGGTTATCCCTAAAGAGTTGTTTCTAAGAGTGGAACCGTATGGACATTGGCTAGAAGCGGTTGTTGAGAACATTTATTTCGGTTTCCCGGCTCGTGGCCTCAAAGTTATCGGTGTTACTGGTACTGCCGGCAAGACCAGTACCTCGACACTTATTACCCATATGCTGCGAGAGAGTGGCTACCGTGTGGCTATGATGACGACGATATCTATCGATTACGGTGATGGCCGTGGTGCTCAGTCCAACTCGACACGCATGACATCGCTTGGGTCCCTGAAACTTCTCAGGGCGATAAAAAAAATAAAAGCCGCCAAGGTAGAGTGGCTGGTGCTGGAAACGACCAGTCATGCGCTTGCCCAACATCGTGTGTGGGGAGTGCCATACAGTGTCGTAGCCTTTACGAACCTCAGCCATGACAACGTTGATTATCACGGCACATTTGAGAGATATCGGGCAGCAAAGCTGATGCTTTTCACTCAGTGTAATCGGAACCGGCACGGACTGCGTACCGGCATTGTTAATGCTGATGACCCAAGCGGCTCGTTATTTGCCAAAGCAATTGCTCATCCAGTTAGTTACGGTATTGAAAACGGCAACTTACGAGCGACGGATATAAAACTTACACCAACCAGCAGTCAGTTTCTGGCAACAGTAGGTGATGACCAGTACCATATTAGCTGTCGGCTACCAGGTAAGTTTAATGTTTATAACTGTTTGGTTGCTATAGGTGTTAGCCGGGCGGTGGGCCTGACCGGTCAACAGGTTGAGCGTAGTATTGCTAGCTTTCAAAAAGTAGAGGGACGGATGAATAGTATTAACGAGGGCCAAGATTTTGGAGTGATCGTTGATTATGCCTGTACGCCGGATAGTTTTCAGAAAGTTTTTGAAGCGATCAAACCGGTGGTGAAGGGGCGTATTATTACAGTCTTTGGTTCTGCTGGTCGGCGTGATGAAATTAAACGGCCCATCCAAGGTGAAATTGCTGGTCGGCATTCTAGCATTGTGATCTTAACAGAGGAAGACGATCGTGATCAGGATGGTATAACAATCCTTGAAGAAATAGCTGAAGGCGCCGAGAAAGCCGGTAAAGTAAAAGATAAAGATATGCTACTGATTCACGACCGAGAAACGGCCGTCCAAAAGGCAATTGAACTGGCAAAACCTGGAGATATGGTTCTTTTGCTTGGCAAAGGCGAAGAGCAGGTGATTATTACTAATAAGCCCGGTTTTGTTGCTGCAACGGGCCATATATACAATGAGGCGACTGATACGATCCGACGCTCATACAATGACACCAGCGTTGCTCGGGCTGCTCTTAAGAAGCGTCACAGCGCATCTGTGAAGACGAGTGCTTCTTAAGAAACCTTCTGTCCGGCCTTAGCTGCGAAGCTCAAGTGTCAGACATTTAACGCCACCACCGGATTTTCGAAACTCCAATATCGGTGTACCGATGACTTCAAAACCGGCATCGCGGTATTTTTGGAGCAAACTGGCAGATTCGTTACTGGTAATGATTGTGTGACCATCACTGACAGCGTTAAGTCCGAATCCTTTGGCCTCTTCTAATGTCGCTTCGATCACGTTAGGCACGGCTGCTTTTAAGCGTCTTTGACTTGGTTCGTCTAATGCTCCAGGGTAAAAAGCAACGGTATCGCTGCTTAAGACTGCCAGCGAGGTATCTAAGTGATAAAACTGCGGATCAACGATATGGAGACTAATGACCTCAAGTCCAAAGTAATCACGTATTTCATCATGTGACTCAAGGTCGGAGCGAAATCCGTATCCAGAAAGGACTTTATCACCACAGATGATATGATCTCCTCCACCTTCAAATCGGTGTTTTGTTTGACGGAGTTGATTATAGTCGTGGGCACGGAACCATTGTTCGTACTGAGCTGTTTCTGGCTGCCGTTCCGGATAACGGAAATTACTGAGTAGAATCTTCCCATCAAACATCAGGCAGCAATCAGTTGCGAATACGAGGTCGGGTAGCCCTTTGGTTGGAGTAATAAGTTGAACATCCCACCCCAATTGGTCAGTATAAATGTGACGCAGATCCATCCATTGCTCGTGAGCAGTTTGACCAGTCACCTGATTGTTTTGATGCATCCAAATATTAATTTCGTATTCGATATCAAAGAAATCGGGAGGACACATCAGAATCGATTTAGGCATCAAGCAATGATTATAACAAAAGAAGAAACGGGTTTGATTGAGAGTGATAGGTGGGGGAGGCGGTTGAGGCCTGCGAGTTAAAACTCCACTTGAGACTATAGCTCGATCAATCAAACCCGGGTTCCCAGGCAGGTGCGAAGACGTATGTCTTCACCCCTGTCTGGGAAACCCAGTGTTCCTAGGTCACCCTAAAAATGGGTGACGCCTGATGAATGGTGGTTTTAGAGATGGACCAGCTTTGGCCGGGAATGTCCGGTGGGGAATGGGTTGAGTGATTTCGCCGTAAACGAGAATTTCTAGGTCACGGGACCTAACGGCTCTTGCAAGTTTCCGGAGCGCATCCTCGGCGAGACGGTTGGCAAACAGCTTGATACGGACCTTGGGGGGAACCATCTGCACATCCAGCTTGATCTCGATTAGACCGGTCTTGCTGTCGGCTTCGATCGAATCGACACGGTTCATGCCCTCCAAAAGTGCTCTTACTGCTGCTAATATCTGCTTAGCAAACACTTGAGGTGCATCCTTGGGAGGCATAAACCGGAAAAACAAGCTATCTGGAGGTGAATCTTTGGTGGATCGTACCCAACTAACTTTCCCGAACGTGTCGAGATCCTGCTCTTGCACTGTCGCCAACTGGTCACTCGTATAACGGACGATAATGGACTGATCCATTATTACCTCCATCGTAGGAATTGGGACTGGGACATTGTAGCAAAGTTTGAGTTATTTTGACAAGTATCCACAATTATGATTTTATTATTCTTAGTGTCAACGCACCAGTATAACTTGGGATCACCCTTTGAGGACATGCCTCGTGAACGGGAATTTGCCGGTCTTATCGGTTTGGTTTTGGTGCGATTTGAAGATGCCCTGCAGAATGATAAAAAGCAAAGGGTTGACGGAACATACTTACACGTACTCGAAGACCGAGATCCCGATGACGATAATCGTTACGCTGTCTTTGGTATTGCTTCCCGTTACAGAGATGTTATTAGGCATAATAGGGGGTCGGTGATCGAAGTCAGAGTACCAATCTCCGAATCTGTATATAACCGAGGAGGTGCCTATGAGCCCCTTATCCAACCTGGTGATCTTAACAGTTATTTCTTTATTCACAATAATCGTCAGAAACACGCAAAGAGTGGGTGGTCCGAAACCAGAATTGATTATGCTGATTTCGACTATCTGAATAACTATCTTAATGAGTATGGTGAAGAGGCACCGATACCGTCACCGGATGAGGAGCAGTACGATCGGCACATCATTAGATCGTATCTTGGTCTTCTTATGATGGGTGAGACGATCCCGCTCCATAGGCGTGAAGATCGAGAGTAGTCTTTTCTTCCCAAGTCAAAACTATAGGACCCAGAGGGGGGTTCTGATAATACTTGACAGTCGAATTGGCGCTCGAGTATTATGAGTGCTGATACGTTAGCACTCACACTAATATAGTGCTAACGACAATAACTTAATCGGAGGAATAACCTACAATGAGCGTTCCTATTCAACCTCTCGCAGACTACATAGTCGCTGCATCAGAGGAACCAAAATCAAAAACTGCCAGTGGCCTTTATTTGCCTGACAATGCTCAGGAAAAGCCAAAAGTAGCAAAAGTACTCGCGGTTGGCAAAACGGCCAAGCAGATTAAAGTTGGCGACAGAATTATATATAAAAGCTATAGCACGACAGAAGTAAAACTCGGTGCTGATGAGTATATTCTTGTAAAAGAAGAAGATATTCTTGCAACAGTTAAATAGGGTTAGATAGTTAAGACAGAGGAGATATAACAGATGGCTAAGAAAGTTTTTTATGATGATGATGCTCGCCGCCGCGTACTAGGTGGAGCAAAAATTTTATACGATGCAGTCAAAACAACCATGGGGCCAAAAGGACGCAACGTAGTTATTAGTAAGAGCTATGGTAACCCGACCGTTACTCATGACGGTGTCACTGTTGCCAAAGGGGTAGAGTTGTCAGATGTGGACGACGAAACACTTGGCTACAAAGTCGGTGCCGAATTAATTAAACAAGCCGCCAGCAAGATGAATGATGTGGCGGGAGATGGAACGACGACCGTTACCGTCTTGACCTATCAAATTTTAAACGAAGCCAATAAATTAATTGCTGCTGGCCATGATCCAATGTTACTCAGAAAGGGCTTAGAGGCTGCAGCTCACGAAGTTATCAGTAAACTTGGCAGCTACAGTGAAGACATAAAAGACAATAAATCCCGCGTGGCCGAAGTTGCGACCATATCAGCCGGTGATGCTAGTATCGGTAGTTTGATAGCCGATGTTATTCATAAAGTCGGCAAAGATGGTGTAGTAACGGTAGAGGAAGGGCAGGGGCTCAGTTTAGAGAGCGAAGTAGTCGAAGGTTTTACTTTTGACCGCGGCTTTGTTAGTGCCTATATGGTAACCGATACTGCTCGCATGGAAGCGGTTTATGATAAGCCGGCAATTCTCATTACTGACAAAAAAATTAGCTCAATTCAGGAATTCTTACCGATACTTGAGAAACTAGCGCAGGCTGGCAAAAAAGACCTTGTCCTAATAGCTGAAGACGTAGAAGGTGAGGCGCTTGGTACGTTAGTACTGAACCGCTTAAAAGGAGTCTTCAATACGGTTGCTATAAAAGCTCCAGCTTTTGGGGATCGTCGTAAGGATATTCTGAACGATATCGCTGTGCTAACTGGCGCAACGGTTATTACCGAAGATCGTGGCTACAACTTTGACAATGCCGAACTTGATATGTTGGGTTCAGCCCGAAAAGTAATTGTCACCAAAGACGAGACAACTATCATCGAGGGTGGCGGTTCAAATACTGAAGTCCAAGCACGCATCAAACAGATTGCCAATCAAGCTGATCAGGCAACAAGCGAATACGATAAAGAGAATCTTGAAAAACGACGTGCTTCACTGAGCGGGAAAGTTGCCGTCATCAAAGTTGGTGGCGCTACAGAAACTGAGATTGAAGAAAAGAAGTTTCGTGTTGATGACGCAGTACATGCTGTGAAGGCTGCTCTTGATGAGGGTATTGTCCCTGGTGGTGGAGTTACGTTAATTAGTCTTAGCAACAGTATCGTAGTTACCGGCACCGACAGCGTTGCAGCCGGTATGCTGATCTTGAAGTCCGCTTTGCTTCGACCATTCTTTGAACTCATGTATAACTCAGGCCTCAATCCTGATGAGTGGTTGCCAAAAATCTTTGAGGCAAAACCTGGTTTCGGTGTTAACGTCAATGAGCCCGGCAAATTAGTGAATATGAAAACCGCTGGAATTATTGATCCAACCCGTGTTACGAAAGAAGCTTTACAGAACGCAGTCTCAATTGCCGGTACCTCAATGACTATGGGTGCGCTTGTGGTTGACGTTCCCGAAAAGAAAGAAGCTGCAGCGCCACCTGACATGGGCGGCATGGGCATGATGTAGGTCGGCATAAACCGCCCTACATCTTTCTCTATAAGTAATACTTAACTTACTATCTTGTTTGAGCTATTTTAGCTAGCTTTTTGTTGTGTGAAGTAATTGATCTCGTTGACGACGTCGAGGAGAGCTTGAGCTCGACCTTTTTCATCCGTAATCTGTTGAGCCGCCTCATAAGCCGTGGGAATAAGTGACTGATCATCAGCAGCTTGAATCATCATCATGGTGGTTCGGAATTTTTCTTCAGGAGTTTGGTTAAGATGACCCATCAGGGGGCTTAGTTGCTGGAGAGCTTGCTGTTTAATATCGAGTAAATTATTGCCATCACTTGATGGAGTTGGAGTTGGGCTAGCTGAAAGATCAGGGGTAGTGTCTGCTTGATTCTGGTCAACCGGAGGCTCAGTTATTACCGGCGCGTCAGCTGGCTCGGGTAATGGTAGGTCGGGTTGGTCTGAAGTGACAGGCTCTTGCGGAGGATCCATGGCTGGAGGTTCTGGCATCGCTGATGTGTCGGTTTGGAGTAAAGGCGCATTAGTATCACTTAGCGTCTGATCAGTTTGATTATTATCCTGTCCATCTTGGTGCCCGAACATTTGTCCCCCTTTGATTAACCTCTCGTTTATACTACGTAATAGTATATATATGTACAGGATTATAACACAAGGAGTTTAGCGGTATGTTGGATGACCTTAAATATATTCACGAGCGGGACGGACAAGATGCGCTTGGTGTCGCGCAAAATCAATGGCAACAATTACAGCATGATTTTCAGGTTAAATGGGAACCAACTCAAGCTGTTAGTTCAGTAGTGTTGGCTGGTATGGGGGGATCGGCCTTGGCAGCTTTGGTTATTCAATCATGGCCGCGATTAACGGTTCCGTACGAGATAGTTCGTCAATACTCATTGCCAGCTTACGTGGGCCCAGGTACGGTTTTTATTGCTTCCAGCTACTCGGGAAATACGGAAGAAACGCTTGCCGCACTGACTGAAGCCGAGTCTCGACAGTGTCAGATTGTTGTCTTATCATCTGGGGGTGCCTTGGTGGAACGTGCCAAGGAAAAGAACTACCCGTTATATCTCTTGCCTGGGGGCTTACAGCCTCGTATGGCGGTTTTGTATAGTTTGGCAGCCTTACTTGAACTATTCTCTGGGCTTGGGGTTCTGGCGGTTCCATGCGGGCCTCAAGTACTAGAGACGACCGCTACCTGGTTGCAGGATAAGATTAAGGCCTGGGAAGTTAACATTCCGACAAAGACCAATCTTGCGAAATCAACAGCTCAAGAACTGGTTGGCAAGTCGGTGGTAGTCTACGGTGGGCCACTTTTGTACCCAGCAGCTTACAAGTGGAAAATCAGTTTTAACGAAAGCTCGAAATATATTGCCTGGGTCAATCAGTTACCAGAGTTTAATCACAATGAAATGCTGGGATGGACAAAACAGCCAGTCGATAAACCGTACGCTGTCATTGATTTACGCAGTAATCTTGAAAATCCTCGAGTTCAAAAGCGTTTTGAGATTACCGAACAGGTCTTATCCGGCATGCGTCCAACCCCGATAGTTATTCAAGCGGAAGGTGAAACACCGCTCCAACAACTTCTATGGACAATTGCGCTCGGCGACTTTGTTAGTCTCTATTTGGCTCTGCTGAGCAATATTAATCCAACCCCAGTTGAGTTAATTGAGAAATTCAAAAAAGCTTTGAATTAACATAGATTCTTATTTTTGCAGGCAGTTTCCAGTTAGAAGAGAGATAATGACAGGTATTAACGGGATGCACGATGAAGATATTGATAGTTGAAGACGAAGAAAAAATAGCTCGTAGCTTACAGAAAGGCCTCAGTGCTGAAGGCTATATTATCGACGTAGCTATTGATGGTGATATGGCAGAAACACTCGTGCAGGCTGGTAGTTATGATTTAGTCATCTTGGATTGGATGATCCCTGGGAAGTATGACGGCCCGGCTCTTATTAAATTATGGCGGACACGTCATGAACAGATGCCAATCCTAATGTTAACTGCTCGTACAACAATTGGTGATCGAGTCCAAGGGTTAGATGTTGGAGCTGATGACTATTTACCCAAACCTTTCTCCTATGACGAATTGCTGGCTCGTATCCGGGCACTGTTACGACGCCCAAAAGCTCATGGCGACAATGTTTTGAAAACCAGTTCGCTTGAGCTTGATGTTGTGGCAAAAAATGTGGTTTACCGCAATCAACCGGTACACTTAACAGCTCAGGAGTTTCGTTTGGTTGAGTATTTGCTACGACACAAAGGAGAAGTGTTAAGTAAAGACCGTTTGCTCGATCACGTCTGGGCTGATGAATCTCGGGTTCAACATAATACGGTTGAGACGTTTGTTGCAAACGTTAGAAAGAAGATCGGGCCAGGTGAGCGTGTTATTAAGACCATTCGTGGCTATGGGTACAAGATAACTTAGTCCAATGAGTAATAAATCCTACGACTTATACAATCGATTAAAGCAGACGGCAATCGCCACAAAAGTCAGCAACTGGAAAGAAAGTATTCAGACAAAACCGCCGACGCTATTTCATTCGGCAAGAGTGAAATTGACAGGTTTTTACCTTATCATACTGCTTGTTATTAGCCTCGTACTGACAATTAGTATTCAGACATTGGCCCAGCGTGAATTTGATGATGCCGGTTTGGCCCAGCGTGGCATGGTTCATCAGCTTTTATATGGCATTTATTCGGTGCCACCGACCTCGAGTAAAGATTTTACGCATTTTCAATCGACTCAAAATGCCAATCTTCGTCGCGACCTCGATCACGATGTAATACTTATCAACTTGCTTGTTCTGCTGGGCGGTGGCTTGTTAAGTTACTGGTATGCCGGACGCGCCTTAAAACCGATTGAGGATGCCCACGAAACCCAAACTCGTTTTGCGACCGATGCGAGCCACGAACTTCGTACACCGCTAGCAAATCTGAAGGTTGAGAATGAGGTCTTTCTACGTCAGAGAGATTTCAGTAAACCCGAGGCCCGAGCATTGATTGAAAGTAATCTCGAAGAAGTACAGCGTCTTGAAAATCTTGCTGGTAGTTTGCTGGCGCTTACTCAGTATCAAAAAACTTCCTTAACGTTAGGCCCGGTGGATATTTCATCAATTGCCGCAGAGTCAGTAAAACGTATCACTAAATTAGCCGATAGTCGTCACATTACTCTTGCTCGACAAACACCGAGCGGGTTAGTGCAGGGTGATTTTGATAGTTTGGTTGAGTTGCTCAGCATTATTCTTGATAACGCCATAAAATATAGTCCTGATCATACTACCGTTCATATCGATGGTGTTAAAAACGGGGGCCGCTATCATATCAGCATTCGAGACGAAGGGCCAGGTATTACTGAAACAGATCTGCCCTACATCTTTGATCGTCTCTACAGGGGCGATAAATCCCGCACCGCCAAAACTCATGGGTATGGCCTAGGGTTATCGCTTGCGAAGCAAATTACTGCCGCGAATCGTGGTGATATCGCAGGACGTAATTACCCGAGTGGTGGCGCTCAATTCGTGATTAGTCTTACGTCTGTCAAACGGTCAACAACCTCACAATAGTGCAATAGTTGATATAATGGACTTCATGCGGTGGAAAACGTATCCTCGCCAAGCTGAATTGCTAGTGGCACTTGGCCTGTCGAGTCTTGTGAGTATTGGGTTTTTTGCAGTCAGTGCTATCAATAACCGTACCTTAGCGGATGCATTCCTGGTCGGCAATCTATTATTGGCGTGGTTGCCGTTATTGGCAGTTGGCTGGCTGCTGTCGGTCTTACAGAGTTATCCGTGGCTTAACTGGCGTCCGATGATTCTAACGGCTCTCTGGTTAAGTTTATTACCCAACAGCTTTTATCTTGTTAGTGATCTTATTCACCTTACCAATATTGCTACCAGTAACCTGTTGTACGAGAGTGTGATGTACGAATCGTTTATTTTTAATGGTCTTCTCTTGGGATACATCAGTATATATTTAATCCATCAACAACTAAGACGGCGGGTTAGCCCTCGGTGGGCAGCTGGCTTGATCGGTTTAACCTTTTTGGTATGCAGTTTTGCTATCTATATTGGTCGGGATCTACGATGGAGTTCGTGGGATATTTTACTCAATCCGGCCGGAGTTCTGTTTGCGATATCGAATCCTTTCATACAGCCGGCAGGGCACGGTCAAGCGTTTACGATTACTCTGATGTTTTTTGTTCTTATCGGTAGTATGTATGTGATTATTCGACGACTTGTCAAAACAATATATCACCCTTTACGCTAATTGGTTGATACGGCGCTATCGTGAAAAACTTCACCATTAATCTGATTACTGCCGTAGGTTTAGTGGGAATAATGATTGCCGCCATTGTGAGTGTTGCTGCTATGGGGCCGCCACCATCTCGAAAAGTGGTTGATATTTCTTGGCCCAACTGTAATAGTAGTCCGCCATTGCAAGCCGATTACGGCATTGTGGGTATTAACGATGGTCTCGATTTTACAGCCAATCCGTGTCTAGTAAAAGAAACAGGAGAATTCTTTAAATATGCTCTCTATATTAATACCGGCTACCCCGGGCGCAGTTACGGTCAGAAATTTGCAACTTTTCCGCTTGATTGCGCAAAACGTACCGACAGCTGCTTGGCCTATAACTACGGTTACAACGCTACTTTGAATGCGGTGGTTTACGCAGCCAACCGAGGAATTGCCAGTTCGGTGTGGTGGCTTGATGTTGAGACCGAAAATAGCTGGACCGATAATCAAATGATTAATAGGGCCTCTTTGCAAGGAGCTGTCGACGCACTTGAGCAGCATAATTTTCTGGCTACAATCGGGTTCTACGCATATCCGGCGCAGTGGCAGGCCATAACTGGCGGCTGGCGTAATGACTTGCCGGCTTGGGTAGCTACCGGCAGCACCAATCAATCGATAGCTGTGGCATATTGCAACCAACAAAATTTTACCGGTGGAGTAACCTGGCTAACTCAATTTACCCCAAAGCTTGACCAGGACTATACCTGTAACGATCATTTTGTCGGCCGTCTTGGTGTGTGATAATTTTTGCGAGATTCTATCCAGGAAGCAGGATAACTTATTGGAGACAATTCACCCACCCTATAATCTGTTATACTCTGACTGATGCAAAAGCAATTAGAACAAACTATTGCTACCGTCCTGCGTGAGCGTTATCAGCTCGAGATTTTGCCGAGGCTTGAGTGGTGTGACGAAGAGTTTGGTGATTACTCAACCAACATTGCGTTACAGGTAGCTTCAAAGGTAGCTAAAAAGCCTCAGGAAGTGGCCGAGGAACTGGCCGAACAGCTGCGAACAGTATTGCACGATACTGTTAGAGAGGTGGCGGTGGTAGCTCCCGGTTTTATCAACTTTCGGCTCAATGACCGGGCGCTCTGGGATACAGCGAGGGCTCCTATCGACGAAACGTTAAGTAATCAGATTGTGGTAGTCGAGTATTCTGACCCAAATCCTTTCAAAGTACTACACGCCGGTCATCTATATACGAGCGTTGTTGGTGACGCTATCGCTAATTTATTTGCAATAGCTGGGGCGGTTGTTCATAGAGTTAATTTCGGAGGAGATGTTGGACTTCATGTGGCGAGAACATTATGGGCAATCTTGTATCTAGGAACCGCCAGCGACTTACCACAATTTGATCGGGCCAACTCGGAAATTAAAGAGCGGGCTTATGATTCGCTGGAAGACCGATCTGCTTGGCTCGCCCAGTGCTATCAACTCGGGACTACGGCATACGAAGAGGACTTGAATAACACCAAGCAAAAGATAGCAGAGTTGAATAAACAGATCTATCAACTGCACGCAGATGATGATCATGAATCGGCGTTGGCTCGAATTTACTGGACCTGCCGCCAATGGAGTTATGACTATTTTGAGATGTTTTATGACCGCATTGGCTGTCATTTTGAAAAGTACTACCCCGAGAGCGCTACTCTGGAGTTAGGGGTTAAAACAGTTAAAGCGCATCTTGGCAGTGTGTTTGCCGAGTCGGAGGGTGCAATTGTGTTTCATGGTGAGAAGTATGGACTCCACACCAGAGTCTTTATTACCCAACAAGGACTGCCAACTTACGAGACAAAGGATGTTGGCCTTACTATGCTGAAGTGGAACGATTATCATTTTAATCGCTCCGTTATCATTACTGGTAGTGAGCAACAACAATACATGGCAGTGGTACTAAAAGCAATTGAACAGTTCGAACCCGAAATTGCAAAACTTGCAGCCAATACAACCCACCTTACTCACGGAGTTGTTAAGTTACAGGGCGGGGTTAAAATGAGTAGCCGAAAAGGAAAAGTTATTCTAGCCACTGATGTACTTGATACTACCGTCTCCGCCAATAAAGCAATTTCCGGGAATGACAACGAAAAGATTATGCTTGGCGCGGTTAAGTATTCATTTTTAAAACAGCGGTTGGGTGGCGACATTATCTATGATCCGGTAGAGTCGGTTAGTCTCAAGGGTAATAGTGGCCCCTACCTACAATACGCATATGTACGGGCAATGAGTATATTGTCGAAAGCACCATCAGAGGCTCAACCCGAAACAATCCAAGAGCTGGAAGCTGATGAGCGGACACTCCTTCGTAAGCTCAGCCAATATCCTGCTATTGTCGATCAAGCTACTCGAGAACTTTTACCGCATCATATTTGCACGTATCTCTATGAACTGGCGCAAACATTTAATTATTTTTACGAGCACAACCGCGTGCTTAATCACGAGAGGCAGACAATTCGTCTAGCACTAGCCACGCAGTACGCCCAAGTCTTGCAGGCTGGCTTAATACTGCTTGGCATCCCAATTGTTGATAAAATGTAATCAGGAAAACATCTATGGCAGCTAACTCTAAACAGACATTGAAATCTGCAACCCAATCCAAACCTACCACTCGAAGAAGAGTGACAGCTCCTCGCCATGTTAACGACTTTGTCGAATTCTTAAGGCAACATGCAATTGTTGGGTTGGCTATTGGACTGGTGTTGGGTACTCAGGTAAAGGCCCTCGTTGATCAGCTCAATGCCAGTTTTGTGACACCGATTGTATCGGCTCTGATTGGCGACGGTGGGTCCTATACTAAAAAACAGACCATCGTCCATATTGCGCACAGAACATTAGATTTTACGTGGGGGGCGTTTTTATATGCGTTCATTGACTTCATAGCGGTAATGGCGACATTATTCGCTATCATAAAGATCTTTAAACTTGATAAACTGGATAAGCCAAATGGATAAATCTATTTCTGATATGAGCGAAGAAGACTGGCGTCAAAAGCTGACGCCCGAACAGTATCGTGTGTTGCGTCAGCAGGGGACCGAAGCACCGTTTAGCGGTAAGCTGCTCTATAACACCAAAGCTGGCACTTATGTTTGCCAAGCGTGCGGCCAGCCGCTTTTTAGCTCAGACACAAAATTTGGGACTCGTGATGGATGGCCGAGCTTTTATGATGTAGCTAAAAAGGGCAATGTGACACTTAAGGATGACACATCTTTCGGAATGCATCGCACAGAGGTGGTTTGCAGTAATTGCGGTAGTCATCTCGGCCACCTATTTGATGATGCGCCCGAACAACCTGGCGGGATGCATTACTGTATTAATTCAGCGGCCCTTGATTTTAAACCAAAAACCTCCGATCGATAATATGAAGATTAGTTTTACTGACGATACACTCATGATTCTATTTACGGGGTGGGAAAAAGTCTTAGCGCTCCGCAACCAAATCATTATTCCTAAACAATCGATCGCAGGAGTAAAGTGGCACGAACACTATGAACGCTCTAACGGTGTTATTCGAATTGTCGGCACGAGCATTCCGGGGATAATATCGGCTGGAATATTTCGAGGCTCAACAACGATATTACTTTACCTTAGAGGTGCACGTGGCTTACGCCGTCGCTCGGTAAATGTATTATCGATTGAGACCCATGACTTTCCTTATAGTGAGATAGCCCTCAGCACTGATCAAGCTACTGCTGAGCGTGTTCTTCACTGGTGGCGCGATACTTAGCTCCCCAGTTGCCCATTTGTTGTAGGATTGGGATTAAGTCGCGGCCTTTGGGGGTTAGACTGTATTCAATTCGAGGCGGCACTTCCGCGAAACTCTTTTTACTGATAATAGAATGCATCTCAAGATCATCCAATCTCTGAGATAAAGTCCGTGGACTTATACCGCTTATGGATTGTTCTAACTCGCCAAATCGTCGTGGTTCATCTACTAGATCGCGCAAAATAAGAGCAGTCCATTTATTGCCAATAATTTCCATGGCACTAGCAACGCATCCATCGGTTGGTTCAACTGAAGAGCAGTGAGAGGGGATAGGTTTCATACTTTACAAAGTATAGTATAGGATCTATACTGGTTAATTACTATACAAAGTATACCACGTAAAGGAGGATTATCATGAAAATAGGCATTATTCTTGGAGCGACTCGCCCCGAACGAAAAACTGAACGATTAGCAAAATGGGTATTACGTAACACTGAAAATCAGCCAGACGTAGAGGCTGAACTGATAGATTTAGTTGATTACCCAATGCCATTTTTTGACGAGGTAGCTTCTCCCCGATTTAATCCCGACCGTAAACCTGATGAGACGGTTGCAAAGTGGCTTAAGAAACTTGATGGCTTTGATGCGGTAATTTTTGTAACACCAGAATACAACCACGCACCGTCGGCCGTACTGAAGAACGCGATTGATTATGTTGACTGGCAACTTAATCATAAGCCAGTAACGCTAGTTGCTCACGGCAGCGTCGGTGGTGCTCGAGCTATTGTTATTCTCAAAGAAGTCTTATCTGAATCACGAGCAGTCCCTATTCCCGATGCGGTCGCATTTGTTGCTGGGCGTGTCGGTGAGGTAATCAGTGAAGATGGTGAACTGAATGCTGACATCAAGGCAATCCCGCATGGGCCGCAGACGGCGCTCGATAATCTTCTAAAAGAACTTATCTGGTATGCGAATGCTCTGAAGACGGCTCGCGAAAAGGACAATTCATAGTCTAACTCTTTAATTGAGTTATCCTGAGACTGTCTTTTTTGGGGGAAGTTATCTGAGTCGAACAGCATTACCTATAACTTCTGGACACATGCCACGCAACAATTTGGTATTATAGAGCCAATCACTGAGCGAAGATTACGCCATGATCTAAGGAGTTTACGTATATATGCCGGATATCGACAAGCATGTGTTGCCAACTAAACTGTTGTGGGTCGATTTGGAGATGACCGGGCTGAGTCCTACGAAAGACGTCATTATAGAAGTAGCGGTTGAGGTAACAAATTTTCAATTTAAAACCCTTGCCAGTTACGAAGCAATTATCTCTCAGCCGGAAGATAAACTTGTTGAAATGAACGAATGGGCAGCCCAACAACATGCCAAGAGCGGATTGACTGAACGTGTGCGGGCAAGTGGTCGGCCAGAGAGCGATGTTAAGCATGAACTCGTTGGTTTTATTCAGGCGCAATTTGGTGACGAGCCAGCTATCCTAGCCGGTAACTCAATTCATAACGACCGATCGTTTATTAAACAGTGGTGGCCAGAAGTGGACGCGCTGTTGCATTACCGAATGCTGGATGTTAGCAGTTTTAAAGTTCTAATGCAGGGAAAGTATGCGCTTGAGTATGAAAAGAAGGATGTTCACCGGGCATTTGACGATATTCAAGCTTCGATAGCAGAGCTTCAGTATTACCTCGAATGGTTGCAGCATGGATCACAAAACAGTTGAAGCATATATTCTATCAATGCCAAACGCGCAGCTCGATTATCCGTTTGGTAAAGGAGTAGCGGTTTACAAAACCGAAGGCAAGATGTTTGCACTGATAGAAGAGGGCAGTCAACCACTTCGTCTAAGTCTTAAGTGTGATCCCCAATTAGCAGAAACACTGCGTGATCGCTATGAAAGTGTTATGCCCGGCTACCATCTCAATAAAAAACATTGGAATACTTTAGCGCTAACCGGTCAGCTAGGCTGGCAAGAAGTCCAGGATTTAATTAATCACAGCTATCAGTTAGTAACAAAAACAAGCAACGACTAACCTTTTACGGCTGTCGTAGCGTCACTGGCCTGAGTCGTTAATAGATTGGCGCTATGATACATGTCCTGAAGCAGTAACCGTAAATTGCCTGAATTGTCGGCATTGTATGTTATTTTCAGCGTGGTTGTGTATTGAGTGAGTTCATCGGACATAATTTCTAAGAAAATGACGTCATAATCACCGTTTTGAAGGGCTGATGCTAAATCACTATCAGTAGTTGCGCTTTGTTTGGCAGATAGTTCCTTTGCGGTAACTTTCTGGCCGTTCTTGCTCATATAGGCTTGTAATTGCCGCGTATCACTTGTAAGCACTAGCGTAGTCGTAGCAGCAAAATTTTTCGTAGTCTGCTGTGAAACTTGGGGTTCGGCTTCAGTGGCTACTCTGATCATCTCAGTTTGTTGCTGGGCTAATGCTAATAAGCCAGAAGTGGAACCGCTACTGCTCCCGCCAATTAACGAAAAGAAGATGATCGCAATGATGATAAGTCCGACTCCGCCACCTACTACAAACAGCAAGCGTTGCTTAAAAGAGGTTTGGTTACTGAAAATCCGGCGTTTTGGTGGCGGTGCATATAAGAAATCATAATGGTTTGTTGATTGTGGCTGATCATTCGGCATAGTCCTTATTTAACCACAAGAGACTTCATGCTCCCAGAGGCAAGTAAGGTACAATGAAGATAAATGGATGCGATTGAGGAAGTCAAAAGCCGTTTGAACATTGAAGATGTCATCGGCGAATACGTCCAACTGAAACGAGCTGGACGTAACTGGCGTGGTCTCAGTCCGTTTAGCAACGAAAAGACGCCAAGTTTTATTGTTAGTCCCGAAAAACAAATTTGGCATGACTTCAGTTCTGGTAAGGGCGGCAATGTATTCAGTTTCATTATGGAGACGGAGGGCCTTGATTTTAAAGATGCGCTCGAACTTCTTGCCAGAAAAGCCGGGGTGGACTTGTCCCAGTATCGTACCAGCAGCAGCGCTAGCCGTACTAAAGAAAAACAGCGCCTGTATGAGGTACTGGAACTTGCGGCTAAGTTCTATCAAGTCCAATTCAGTCGCAATAAAACAGCGCTCGATTATGTCCTGAGAAAACGGAATTTTAGCAAGGCAACAGCGCTGCAATGGCAGCTTGGCTATGCCCCTGCAGCCGGCAACAGTCTCGTTACTTTTCTACGGAAACGAAATTTTTCCGACCAGGAGATCAAGCAAGCCGGTCTTAGTGTCAATCGTTACCAGGGAAGTGCCGATATGTTTCGTGAACGGTTGATGATTCCTCTGGCTGACGGTCAAGGGCGAGTTATCGGTTTTACCGCTAGACTGCTTAATAACGACTCGGATGCACCGAAGTACATTAACACTCCCCAGACTATTCTGTATGACAAGAGTCGACATATCTTTGGACTTCACTTTGCAAAAGAGGCTATTCGCCAGTCAAACTATGCGGTATTAACTGAAGGCAATCTCGATGTTATCGCTAGCCATCAAGCGGGTATTCGGCAAGTTGTGGCAACGGCGGGTACGGCTTTGACGGAGCAGCACCTGAAAACGCTCGTTCGTTTCACGACCGATGTTAGGTTGTGTTTTGATGCCGACAAAGCCGGTATTAAGGCAACCGAACGGGCAATCCCAATTGCTAGCAAAGCGAATGTTAGCTTATGCATCATCAATTTGCCGGCCGGCAAGGATCCGGACGAGCTGATTCGTGATGATCCAGCGGCTTGGGAAAAGACTCTGGAGAAGCCACAGTATGCAATCGACTGGCTGATAGATCATTACCGGCAAGAGCTTGATTTGAGCAGTGCGGTCGGAAAGCGACAATTCAGCGATATTGTACTCAAGGTAGTGGCATTGTTGAGTGATCCGGTTGAGCAGGAACATTACGTTGAAAAAATTTCAAAAATAATCGACGTTAGTCGGGCGGCTCTGTTAACTAAACTACATCCAGAAGCATCGCCGCAACTCAGGAAGAGGCAAACGGCGAACGCAATGGTTGTCAATAAAGAGTTGGAGGAGTCAATTAAGGTACAGGATCACTTTTTGACGCTTATGTTGCATCAGCCAAAGCTTCGCGATTTTACCTTATACCTTCAATCAACAATGCTCTTTACCGATTCTGGGCAAGAATTGCTGGCTTTCTTAAAAAATAACCTAGAGTTTGCAGGCGATCCTACCGTAATACCGGAATTGCGTCAACTATCAGATTATGTTAAAATTTTAATGTTACAATATGAAGCGTTATACCAAGGCATAGACCTTCTGGAACTTCGATACGAAGCAGCGCGGTTACAAGCTCGACTAATTGAGCAATACGTAAAAATCCAAAAACATAGACTGGCCTCACAACTAGAAACGGCCAACGAGTCTGAGACACAGACATTATTAAAACAAGCAAAAAAATTAGACGTATTATTAAAACAAGCGAAGGAGACGTGAAGTATGGCTGATGATGTAATAGCCAATAATAACAACGCCGCTGCTGATCTAGAACAGACAAAACGGCAACTAATTGATAAAGCCAAGCGAGAAGGGCATATTGATCAGCGTGAAATTCTCGATGCCATCCCTGATAAACCAGAAAATGTAGAGTTGCTGGACAGCTTATACACGGAGCTGGCTGATACGAACGTTGATATTATCGCTCTTGAGCCAACAACCGAAGATTTTTCGGATGAGTGGGCTGCTGAAGACAACGAAGAGGTAGTAATTGACGACCATACCTATCTTGATGATATTGCCGATGACTCTGTTCGGTTATTTCTAAGAGAAATTGGCCAAATTCCGCTACTCTCAGCTGAAGAGGAGCTTGCTCTAGCGAAACGGGTTGTGGCTGGTGACAAAGACGCGAAAGACAAAATGGCGGTTGCTAACCTACGATTGGTTGTGTCAATCGCGAAGCGTTATGTTGGGCGAGGACTTGATCTTCTTGATTTGATTCAAGAAGGCAATACGGGTTTACTGCGAGCCGTGGAGAAATTTGACCCAGATAAGGGATTTAAGTTTTCGACTTATGCTACATGGTGGATTCGCCAAGCAATTACTCGAGCTATCGCTGATCAGGCGCGAACAATTCGTATTCCGGTTCACATGGTAGAAACGATTAACAAGCTACTCCGCACCCAAAGGCGGCTGACCCAAGAGTTAAACCGTGAACCAACCAATGAGGAAATTGCCCAAGCAATGGAGATTGACGTTGATAAAGTAGAGCACATCATGAAGATCAAGCAGGATATCTCTAGTCTTGATGCCAATATCCGTGACGATGAAGAAGAGTCGGTTCTGTCTGACTTTATTGAGGACGAAGACACTATCAGTCCTGAGGAATCAGCTACTAACCAACTTCTCAAAGAACAAGTAAAAGACATGTTAGCTGCTTTAACAGAACGTGAACAGAAAATACTTAAGCTACGTTTTGGCTTAGAAGATGGTAAGCAGCATACCCTCGAAGAGGTCGGGCAAGAGTTCAGTGTTACCAGAGAGCGCATTAGGCAGATTGAAGCCAAGGCTCTCGCAAAATTGCGTAAACACAGGGACGCTCGTAAGTTACACGACTACATCAAATAATCGATAGCTTATAGATGTATATGCAACTTATTGGTATTGCTGGTACAAATGGCTCAGGTAAGGATACTGTCGGTCAAGTCCTTGCCGATAACTACAAATTCCTATTTATCTCGGTAACAGATATATTGCGAGAGGAATTAGTTCGGCGGGGGCTACCGATTGAGCGAGAAAATCTTCGTCAGTTGAGTGCCGAGTGGCGAAGACAGTCTGGGCTCGGAGTACTCATCGATAGGGCGATCGCAATCTATGAACAGCAACCAGCCGACCGTTATTTAGGACTGGCAATAGCAAGTCTACGTAACCCAGGTGAAGTGATGAGGGTACATGAACTGCATGGCAAGGTGCTATGGCTCGATGCTGACCCAGCAATTCGCTACCAGCGTGTTCAAGCGCACACCTCGGAGCGTGGTGCGATGAGGGCTACTGAAGACCGTAAATCATACCAACAGTTTTTGGACGAGGAGAAGGCTGAAATGCAGCATTCCGGAGACGCTGCGACTCTCAGTATGGCCGACGTCAAGAAAGAGGCTGATATCTTCATCACTAATGAGGGCGACGACCTAAAGGTTTTTTCCGATCAAGTTGCTGATGCCCTCGGCCTAGTACAATCAAACTAAGAAACGGTCCCTTACTACAGAGAGCGGTCAGTTGCGGTATACTGTGACGTATGAGTGAGGCGAAGTCACCGAAGCGATTGGCGATTATTGATGGTAAGTCGGTTTTTTACCGTGGCTACTATGCAATGCCGAACCTTGCCACCAAGGACGGTACGCCAACTGGCGGTGTTTTTGGATTTGCCACCATGGCACTTGAAGTTATTAAACGACTGAAACCGGACTATGTGGCTGTTGCTTGGGATAAACCTAAAACTAACATCCGCAAACGATTACAGCTTTATCCCGCATACAAAGCGGGTCGCAAACCACCGCCACCAGATTTTTATGAACAAATCCCAGTTTTGCATGAACTACTCGCTGCTTTTGGTTGGCCTTTATATGAGATGGACGATTATGAGGCCGACGACCTCATGGGGACATTAGCTGTTCAGGCTCACCAGAAAGGGATTGAAACGTTACTTGTAACCAGTGATTTAGATGCTTTGCAACTCGTCGGTCCGTTAACGAAAGTTTTTGCCCTTAAAAAGGGCTTATCAAATATAGAGCTTTACAGCCCAGAGTCTTTTGAAGCCAAGTACGGCATTAAAGTTGAACAGTTCTTAGACCTTAAAGCTCTGAAAGGTGACGCGAGCGATAACATTCCGGGTGTTCCAGGTATTGGTGAAAAGACAGCTATCGAATTGCTTAAACAATTTCATAGTCTTGATGGGGTATATGACAACTTAGGTCTTGTGAAAGACTCATTGCGAAAAAAACTTGAAGCGGGAAAAGAGCTGGCGTACCTCAGTAAACAGCTTGGGGCTATCTGGACCGATGCTCCATTGAAGCTTAACTTGGAAGAAGTTGATGGCAGTAAAGTCGATCCAGAGAAAATCCAGGAGTTGCTCCAAAAACTTGAGTTCCGGACGCTTGCTCGGCAACTGCCTGAAGCAATGCAGGCAACTGGGCAAGATTTGCCACCGATAGCCGGCAAAGCCCAGTCAACCACCACGGTTCATATGATTAATTCGGCGAGTGATATTAAGAAGCATCCTTTTCCGGCCAGTAGTAGCGTGATCGTTCATTCCCGCTGCGCAGGGAAGCATGGCCAAGATCCCCGGTTTATCGTATTGAGCCCTAATGCACAAACTACTTTCATCATCGATATTACAAAAACCGGAACTGAAACCACGCGCGATTTTCTGCGGAGCGTATTAACCCCTAAAGTGTCTGTGATTGGTTACGATGTTAAAGCTACTTTGAAAGTACTGATAGAACTTGGACTGCCCTTGCCATCGGTTGAGCACGATGTATTGGTAGGAGCATTTATCCTCAATTCGCTGCGACGCGAGCAAACACTGACCGAACTTGCGATTGCTGATTTGAATTATCAGACAGTAGTTTTTGAAGACTTAACCAATGAAGAGTTTGCCGAGCGGGGAGGTGAGATTGCGTGGATCTTACGAAAGTTATATGAGCAACAAGACACTATGTTGAAAGCGGTGCCTCAATTTCCTGATTTGGTCAAAAATATCGAGTGGCCGGTTATCCCGGTTCTGGCAGAGATGGAATGTTCGGGCATCGAACTCAATATCGCTTATTTAAAGAAGTTTTCATTAGAAATTAATGATCTTATATCAGATCTTGAACAGCAGATTTACGGCTACGCCGAGCAGGAGTTTAATATCAGCAGCCCATCGCAGCTTGCTGAGATATTATTCTCAAAGCTCAATTTGCCAAAAGGCGGAATCAAGAAAGGGAAGACGGGTTTCAGCACTGCCGCTAGTGAGTTGGATAAATTACGAGATGCTCACCCTATTATTGATCTCATTACTCAGTACCGAGAAGTCACTAAGTTAAAAAATACGTACGTTGACACACTCCCATTATTGGTTGACCAACACTCGCGTCTCCATACCACCTTTAATTTGACGATTGCTCAGACTGGGCGGCTTAGCTCAACTGATCCCAATTTGCAAAACATTCCTGTTCGGACTGAACTGGGTAAAAGGATTCGTACGGCATTTGTTGCCGGCAAGAATAAAGCTTTAGTAAGTGCCGATTATTCGCAGTTTGAGTTACGCCTGGCAGCAGTGCTTGCTAACGATACGGACATGATAGAAATGTTTAACGAGGGTGCCGATATTCATACTGCCACTGCCGCTCAGGTGTATGGCAGGGAACCGGAGGATGTCACTAAACAAATGCGACGGGCCGCTAAGGTGATTAACTTTGGAGTCCTCTATGGTATGAGCCCCCATGGTCTAAGTGTTGCAACTGGGATGACTCGGGAACAGGCAGTACACTTTATTGAGCATTATTTTGCACTTCGGCAACCACTTCTGGATTACTTAAACAAACTTAAAGAACAAGCCCGTAAAGACGGATACGTTGAAACGTTGTTTGGTCGCCGTCGTCCTATGCCTGATATCCTATCGAGTAATTATGCTGTTCGCTCGGCCGCTGAGCGTGCAGCAATGAATATGCCAATCCAAGGGACGGAAGCGGATCTGATGAAGATGGCCATGGTAACCGTCAGCCAGAAACTTCACAGCGCATACCCAAAGGCCGAGCTACTTCTACAGATTCATGACTCAATCCTAGTTGAATGTCCAAAAGCTGAGGCTACTCAGATCGGTGCACTACTAAAGGAAACAATGGAGAATATTTACAAACTCCCCGTTATGTTGATCGTTGATGTATCAATCGGTCAAGACTGGGGAGAGCTGTAGAACCGAAGCTCTAGAACTACTCAGTTACTTCTGGGTATCTATTCGGGTTTTTGTCGAGATAGGCAAGCCATGAATTGTCTTACTAGGACAACATTAACAAGCTTATGACTTGGCGCGAACATATACGATAAACTGTTGTAAAAGTACACGATTTGTGATATTATATTAAACGAAAGATATATGTGTGAGGATTTATGAGATATTTACTACTTTTCTTAATCGGCATAGGGCTAATCGTACTGATCTTTGTTCTGCTGCTTAAAAACTTTAGCAGTTCCAACGTTGCCCCCAAGAAACCTCTTATCGATTACGCAACAACCAATGCTGTTATGCAGATAACGATTAGTGGACCAGTAGTAGCTGATCAAAATCACAAAGAAGTACAAGTCACCATTGGTCAGACCGCCAACCAAATAAACATTATCCAAGGCTACCAGGGGACTATTATCAACACACAAACATACCAAAACAATGAGTCAGCTTATGCCGTCTTTCTGCGTGCGATTGACTCGGCAGGCTTTACTGACGGTAATTCAAACCCTAACTTAACAGACGACAGGGGTTTTTGTGCTCAAGGTGACACTTATAACTTTGAGATAATCAATGGTCCAAGCACGGTTCAAAACTACTGGGCGACGAATTGTGGAAGTCAAGGAACGTTTCAGGGAGATGTGGGTCTCATTATGAGCTTATTCCAAGCTCAGATTCCCAATTACGGCACAGTAACTTCAAACGTTAGCTTATAAATTAAAGCTAATTCTCGAGGCGGCCTATACTGAAGAGGATGATTAAAGCGGTTATTTTTGATTACTTTGGTATTATCTGCTCAGATGAGTACTGGCAGTCGGTTAAGAATAACAAAAATCTCCAAGGTGCTTTTCCTCAGTTATCGAGCGATGTTAACTTGGGCAGAATGCATTGGGCGGATTTTATTCAGCGTATTGCCGATAAAACAGGGCAATCGCCGTCCGAGATCATCGAACTTTACAAGTCTCAACGTATTCATCCCGGCGTTCTCGCTTTTGTGGCCCAGCTTCACGAGCACTATCAGACGGCATTACTTACTAACGCTAATCATGAGTTCCTAGAGCCGTTGATTCTCAAACTAGATTTGGCGAATATATTTGATGAAATTGTCATATCCTCGAAGTTGGGCGTGATGAAGCCTGATCGGCGCATCTTTGAGCACTTATTAGAGAAGCTACGCGTTAATGCTCATCAAACCATTTTTATTGATGATAAAGCTAGTAATACGGCCGCTGCCGCTGAACTCGGTTTTCACACCGTTACTTATGAAACATTTGAACAGATGGAACAATCAATTAATCGTCTACTAGAAGTTTAGCCACCGATTCGAAATATTAGCTTTTTTTTATCACGGATCAGTCTTTGTATCGCGACCGTTTGTAACTGTAGTGCGTTGGCGAGTGAGGCACTGCTGGCAGTAATGATAATTGTCGATGTCTTGACTGTGACGGCAGCAGAAGTATGAAATGTTGACTCGATAAACTGTTTGATTGCGACTACTTCCTCGGGTTCCTGCAGATTCTTTTGCTGTAACAACTTACCGATGGAGTCCATAGAGTTCATTATAACTGATACAATTGAGTATACTATGCCGGAGTTGCCAGAGGTTGAGACAGTCAGAATAGGTCTCACAAGATTTATAATCGGGAAACGGATTGCCCGAGTTGAAGTCACGAACACGAAAAGTTTCCCAAATAATCAGGCGGATGTCGATAATTTCTTGCTTGGTGCTAGTATTATATCGATTAAGCGACGGGCGAAAGTTTTACTCATTGAACTGGATAGTAAATACAGCTTGATCATTCATCTCAAAATGACAGGGCAGCTTGTTTACCGTGATGATACGAATCATTTTGGAGCTGGGCACCCTAACAAGAGTTTAGTAGGTGAATTGCCTGACTCCTCGACTCGAGTAATATTTTTTTTCGCCGATGGGAGTACGTTGTTCTTTAATGATCAACGAAAGTTTGGTTGGGTAAAGTTATTTCCAACCAGTGAAGTACCGAACATAGACTTTTTTAAAAAGGTGGGGCCGGAACCGCTAGCTGAGGATTTCACTTGGCAGGATTTCGCTAAAAGACTGCAGCGTCGATCTAAGACAAACATTAAAGCAGCTTTGCTTGATCAAACGGTCATTGCCGGAGTCGGTAATATATATGCTGACGAAAGTTTGTGGGGTGCGAAAATTCACCCGACAACGCTTGTTGGGCAACTACCGGCGAGCGCAATCAAAACTCTTTACAAGGAACTGAGAGCGGTCTTAAGACTGTCAATCGAAAAAGGTGGTTCAACTGACCGTAATTATATTAATGTTGAAGGTAAGAAAGGTAGTTACTTACTCTTTGCGCGAGTTTTTAGACGAGAAGGGCAGACCTGTCCGCGTTGCGGTTCAGTGATTATTAAACAGAGGGTAGCTGGCCGTGGTACGCACATCTGTCCTCATTGCCAGAAACGGAAATAATTGTGACTATAACACTAACAGGCATCAATGATTTTGCTCGGCAACAAGTATTGACCGAGCTGATTGCTGAGTTTATTAGGGAGCAAGGGGACCTAGCGCTAGAGCAGCTTGATGGAGAGGAAGCAGATTTTGCAAAGCTACAAGCTTCGTTGCAAAGCCTACCTTTCTTGTCTTCTAAAATGATGATCGTTCTAAAAAATGGGAGTGCAAGCAAGCAATTTGTCGAGGCAGCTAAAAAGTTATTGGCCGAGCTACCATCAACAACGGAGCTTATTATTGTTGAACCAAAGCTAGATAAGCGTTCCAGTTACCATACTCTCCTTAAAAAGGTGACTGATTTTCGTGAATTTCAGCCACTCGACGGAGAGGGACTAGTGAAATGGCTGGTTGCGACCGCCAAAGAGAATCACGGGAACATATCCTTGCAAGACGCTCGTTTTCTGATTGATCGTGTCGGTAGCAATCAGCAGTTATTATCGAGCGAGATTGGTAAATTACTGCTCTATGAACCAACTGTTTCGAGAGCAAACATTGAATTATTGACCGAATCAACTCCGCAGAGCACTATTTTTGCCATGCTTGATGCTGCTTTTTCAGGCAATGTGGAACGAACCATAAATCTATACAACGAGCAAAGAGTTATGGGTGCTGAACCGCCTCAAATTATTGCCATGCTCGCCTGGCAGCTTCATATCCTTGTGCTTATTAAGGCTGCCAACCAGAAGTCAATCGAGCAAATTGCCAAACAAGCATCAATAAGCCCTTTCGTACTGCGAAAGGGTGTCAATATTGCTCGAGGACTAGGCATGTCTGAGCTACAGAAACTCGTCACCACGTTATTGGAGTTAGATATTAAGCTTAAAACAGCAACCATCGATGCCGATGAAGCACTGCAGTACTATCTGTTAAGTTTGTCGAAAGTCTAAGCTTTCGTTTTCTTCTTCGGAGTTCGTGTGGTCTTTGTCGTTTTCTTGACGGGACTCTTTTTAACTTTCGGGGTAACTTTAGCAGTAGCCACCGTTTTTGCAGCTCGTGAGAGTTGTCGCTGTTTGCGAGCTACTTTGTTTTTGTGAAGTATTTTTTTCTTACCTGCTTTACCTAGTTCGCTTTGAGCGGTACGGTGAGCTTTAGTAACAGTAGAGCTATTTTTGCCAGTTACTGCTTTATGGAATGACTTAACGGCGCTGCGAAGTGAGCGTTTTGATTTACTATTGCGCAGGCTAGCCTTGTGGGCAACCCGTACGCGTTTTTTAGCTGATTTTATGATTGGCATAGCGTAACCTTTATCTTTTAATGTTGAGACAAACTATACAGGGGTATAGTCGATGTGTAAAGTACCTCATGCAGCAGCCTTGAGAAAACTATCGACAAAACACTATGATTATGGTAATTTTGACTTAAGGGTTAAAAAACAAAAAATGGATAATGCCAAACTTCAGGTAACAGAGCGGATTAAGCAGGCCAACAACGTCTTGGTGACCGTTAGTAGTAATCCTTCGGTTGATCAGTTAGCTGCGTGTATAGGGTTAACACTTATGCTCAATAAGCTAGGTAAACACGGAACAGCCGTGTTTAGTGGTGTGGTACCGTCAACGATTGAATTCCTGCAGCCAGAAAAGACGCTTGAAGTAAATACGGATAGTTTGCGTGACTTTATTATTGCGCTCGATAAATCGAAGGCTGATAAACTTCGCTATAAAGTTGAAGATAAAGTCGTCAAGATTTTTATTACTCCTTACAAAACAACGATTAATGAAAAAGATTTGGAGTTTAGTCAGGGCGATTTTAATGTAGATGCCGTTATTTGCTTAGGGGTGCATCAACAGACCGATCTTGATCAGGCCATTACCGCGCACGGACGAATTTTGCACGATGCCACAGTCATTAGTATTAACAATACCTCAAATGTCGAACTTGGAAGTATACACTGGGAAGACACCAGCGTAAGCAGTCTAAGTGAATTGGTTGTCCAGCTTAGCGATGAATTGGATAAGAATATTCTTGACAGTCAAATAGCAACCGCTCTGTTAACCGGGATAGTGGCAGAGACGGACCGTTTCAGTAATCCGAAAACTACACCGCAAACCATGAGTATCAGTGCTCGACTTATGACGGCAGGGGCTAATCAGCAACTAGTAGCAACTAAGCTAGATACGCCTCCTCCTCAGGCACCACCCGACCCCTTAGCGCCTTCTTCGCCAACCCAGCCTCCTCCGGGCACTAACCCTCCTGCTGCTCCACCATCGGATAGCAGTACTAACGACGGGGTGCTCACGGTTAATCATAATGATGGTGCTGACACTATGGCCAATACGCCCCCTCCCGCTCCTGAAACACCGACACAAGGGATTCATATTGATGATGAAGGGCAGTTACATGATCTTGACAACCAAGTACCCCCAGCGACACCGCCAATGATTGATACCTCAGCAGCCATAGATAGCACGTCCGTTAACTTGAGCAGCACCAACACGCCAGCTCCTCTTGCGTCGACCGCTCCAGATACTAGTATGCCGGCTTACCAAAATGATACAGCGGGTACTACTATGAATTTGCCACCAGTTAATCTGCCCAATACGGCACCGGCAGTTGCTGACCAGGGTTCTGGTGCGCCAGATAACGAACTGGCACAGCCTAATCAGTCAGACAAGACATTAGCCCAACTCGAACAGGCCGTTCACAGCCCTCATCTTCAACCAGCTCCATCAGAAGAGCCAATTCCGGAGCTATCTGGAACAAATAACGAGGGCCGATCAGATGTCCTGTCGCCTGACCTAGAAAGTGCTCGTAACGCCGTTGAAGCAGCCATGGCAACTCAAACAGATCGCCCCTTAGAGCCAATTGCCGCCTTGAACGCCCAGCCGCTTGGTGATAGTCTTCACCCAAGTCCGTCTGAAGCGAGTGAGCCAGCTCTTATTATCAAATCACCGGCTACCGCTTTGCCTGTACCCGATACGAATCCTTTGACTGACTATAATATTGATCAGCCCTCTGGGGTTCCGCAGAATTTTACGGGCCAACCGAATGAACCTATCGATGCTTTGGATATGCCGATGCCAACTCCTACCTTTGGAACCGTTCCACCTCCATCTGAAGCGCTCGGGAAAAATCCTATCACCGATCCTTTAAATACACTTGCGCCTCCACCAGTTCCACCTCCGATGACGTTTATCCAGCCAACTCAGCCAACGGCACCTGTCGCCAATAACGATCAAGGGCTGAACGGTACTATTCCCGGCGTCTCAATCTAGACTGTAGCCATATCGATCTTCGCAACGGTCTGTTAGTATAACGGTGTGAATGGAATTTTATTGATTGACAAACCACAAGGTTGGACCAGTTTTGATATTGTTAACAAGTTACGAGCTGTGGTCGAGCAAGCAATGCCACCCCGTACTTCAAAAAAGCGTTTTCCAGTCGGGCATACCGGCACGCTTGATCCCGAAGCAACAGGGCTATTAATAATTGTATTCGGTACATATACCAAGCAAGCAGCGTCTTTTAGTAAACTTGATAAAACGTACGCTTTTACCCTGAGGCTTGGGCAAACGAGCACGACTGGTGATGAAGAGGGCGAGAAAACAGCCGTATCGGATACGCAGCCTGATTTAACGACAATTCGTCGGGTTGCAGAGACATTCTTGGGAGTGAGCGAACAGATTCCACCACAGTTTTCGGCTATCAAGGTTAAAGGTCGTCCAGCGTATCTGGCTGCTCGTCAGGGTCGTCCAGTTGAATTGGATCCTCGCTCGATTACCATGCACGAACTTCTCGTCGATAATTATAACTACCCTTATGTAGATATGGTTGCTCGAGTCAGTAGTGGCACCTACATTCGATCACTAGCGAGTGACATTGGCTCAAAATTACAAACAGGCGCATTTGCTCACAGTATTCGCCGATTAAGCATCGGGCAGTTTAATGTTGATGAAGCTATTTCTATCTCTGATATTGATTATGCAACTATCAAAAAACACCTCAAAACAGTCTAGTGCCAAGCTTGGCACTAGACACCTTGCATTTTGGCTCCCGATCTGGTAAAATCCTCTCTAGCGTGATAAATCAACAGTCGGTGGTAAAAGATTTGCAGAGCCACAAAGATGATTCTGGTGGTAGTGCTGTACAAGTCGGCATTATGACAGATCGCATAAAAGACCTTGCTGAGCATATGAAGATCAACAAGAAGGATTATGCTGCTCGTCGTGGTTTATTGCAGTTGGTAGGCAAGCGCCGCCGTTTATTGCAATATATTGCCAAACAAGATAGTCAAACGTACCTAGACCTTATTAAGAAATTAGGCATTCGTCGTTAATTGTCCTTTTACTTTTGGGTATTTCAAGATCCGACTCATCGTATAAGCTCAACCATAGAGCACCGGTGATATGCGGATACAATGGGCAGAACTACCCTAAAATAAAATGATAAAAGGTAATTATTAAGTAAGTTCAAGCATACGGGACAGAGCACAGCTATACGATACGCGTATATCTGAACCCTGTACCGTATCACTTTTAGAAAGGCGCGGGGAAATTATGGGACAAACCATCAATCCATTTGGCAAAAAAGTTATTAAAGTCGAGACACAGCTCTGTGGTCGGACATTAAGTTTAGAAGTTGGCCGGGTTGGCTTTCGGTCAACGGCGTCAGTGCTCGCCCGATATGGTGACACTGTTGTGTTGGCAACGGCAATGGTTAGCGAACAGGCGGTTGCTGGTTTTGACTACTTTCCGCTCAGTATTGATTATGAAGAAAAAATGTATGCAGCGGGTAAAATCAGCGGTAGCCGGTTTGTAAAACGGGAGGGTAAACCGAGTGACGAAGCTGTTTTGATTGGTCGCTTGATTGATCGTCCAATTCGACCATTGTGGCCAAAGGGCTACAGAAATGAAGTACAAGGAGTGGCAACCGTCCTTAGCCTTGACCCGACGTTTCGACCTGATGCTATTGCTATGATTGCGATGAGTGCCGCATTTATGCTAACAGGTGCTCCGTTTGATGGGCCTGTTGCAGGCTTACGACTTGGCTTAGTTGATGGGA
The DNA here is from genome assembly GCA_963797185.1 of uncultured Candidatus Saccharibacteria bacterium. Taxonomy (GTDB): domain Bacteria; phylum Patescibacteriota; class Saccharimonadia; order Saccharimonadales; family UBA4665; genus CAWCON01. The sequence continues at coordinate 11,644 of CAWCON010000001.1, read as the reverse complement.
AGCCAACACCTTTTGCTTCGAAGGAGCAACTCTTAAGTGGTGGACTCGACTTAGTGGTGGCTGGGACCGAAGAGGCTATCATGATGGTTGAAGCGGGGGCTAACGAAGTCAGTGAAGATCAAATTGCCGATGCGCTTGTGATTGCCCATAAGTCTCTCCAGCCAGCTATTACATTACAGCGCGAATTGATAAAAGAAGTTGGTGTTAAACCTCAGGACTATAGTCTTAGTTTGCCAAGCAAAGATATCCAACAACAAGTAGATAAATGGCTTGAAGGTAAGTTAGGGGCTAAAATCCGTGCTAGTTATCCTGAAAGGCACGAAAAAATGCACGAGCTACGCCAAGAGCTTCTTCAGCATTTTTCAGATGAGCTAGGAGAAGAGGCCTTCGCCAACTTGAAGCGGGATTACGAGGATGCGTGGTCGTCTGCCGTTAACCAAGACGTGCGCAATGGTATACTCAAAGATGGAGCCCGACCAGATGGACGTGCGCTTGACGAGATCCGTGCGCTGAGTTCAGAAGTAGGTATCTTGCCTCGAGCACACGGTTCAAGTCTATTTACTAGAGGTATGACGCAGGCGTTGAATATCGTAACGCTCGCACCGCTTAGTTATGTTCAGCTGATTGATACGATGGAGACTGAGGGCGAGAAACGCTTCATGCATCATTATAATGCGCCGGGCTATACGACTGGTGATATCCGTCGACTTGGTAGCCCTGGACGCCGTGAAATCGGTCATTCTGCACTTGCTGAACGTGCTTTGTTAAGCGTTCTGCCAACTGAGCAGGATTTCCCCTACACAATTCGTTCCGTCACTGAAATTATGAGTCAGCACGGCAGTACTTCTATGGCGGCTACGTGCTCCAGCTGCTTAGCATTAATGGATGCCGGTGTGCCTATTCGTCGCCCGGTTAGTGGAATAGCTATGGGTCTGATGCTTGATGGCAAGAAAGCAGCCATATTGAGCGATATTGCTGATGCAGAAGATTTTGCGGGTGACATGGATTTCAAGGTCGCTGGTACCGAGAAGGGTGTTACTGCTTTACAAATGGATATGAAAGTTCATGGTTTAGGGGTTGATGTCCTGAAAACAGCACTGAACCAGGCCAAAGAGGGACGGGCATTTATTTTGGCGCACATGCTTAAAACCCTCGCTGAACCACGTGCCGATCTTAGTCCTTACGCTCCGAGAGTCGAATCAATTACGATCAATCCTGAGAAGATACGCGAAGTTATTGGCAAGGGTGGTGAAACAATCAATAAGATTATTGCCGAGACCGGCGCAGAAATTGATATTAAGGATGACGGCACTGTATTTATTGCGAGCCCGGACAAGAAATCAATCGATGGTGCTATTAAGATTATTCGATCAATTACTGCCGAACCTGAAGTTGGTAAAATCTATGAAAACTGTCGAGTCGTGAGCGTACTTGATTTCGGTGCTTTTGTAGAAATTCTACCTGGAAAAGAAGGGCTTGTTCATGTTAGCGAGATGGCAGAGGAGCGTATCGATAAGCCAAGTGATGTTGTTCATGAAGGTGATCATGTAACCGTTAAACTTATTGCTATCGACGATCGTGGACGACTGCAGCTGAGTATGAAAGCCGCTAAAAGACAAACAGGGAAAACCAAGGATCATGACAGCTAAACAACCAGTTACTAAACCTGCACCAAAGTCGGTTCCGAAACAGTGGTACAACAAAAGACTGAATGCATTTGGTTTAGCTCTCGTTGCTTTTATCCTCGGCTATCTAGTGAGCTCCCGGGCATTTGATACCGGCAGTTGGTGGGAGTATCTCGGAGCTTTTGTGCTAGTGATATTTGGCGTTAACCGAGTGTTCAATGCAATTATCCCAGGGATAAAAAATGACTGATTCTGTAGCTCAAAAAAAACTTGATGAGATCAAGGAAGACATTCTAGCCAAGAATATCTGTCCTGAACTTGCTAGCTCAGCGACACAGCTAGTATTTGGTGATGGCAGCCCGACAGCAGAGATTGTTTTTATTGGAGAAGCTCCAGGTAAACATGAAGACGAGCAAGGCATTCCTTTTGTGGGGGCAGCTGGTAAATTCTTGAATGAAATGCTAGCAACCATCGGTCTGAAACGAAGCGATATATATATCACTAACATCGTGAAATATCGTCCTCCAGCCAATCGGGATCCGTTTCCTGACGAAAAGGCGGCCTTTCTACCATATCTTCAAGCTCAGCTTGATGTTATAAAGCCTAAAATAGTAATAACACTGGGCCGACACAGCCTTAATTGTTTTATGCCAGATTTACAGATTAGCCAGTGTCACGGTCAGCCGAAGCGTTTCCGTGGGCAGGTTTACCTACCCCTGTTTCATCCTGCGGCTGCACTTTATAACGGTGGCATGAGACAGACGTTGATAGATGATTTTGCCACCATTCCCGCAGTTCTTCGAAAGATTTCAACATCACCCAGCCATTAAATCATTAAATAAGTACCAACCAAACGAAAGGATATCTACACATGGATTCTCCCCAAAAACCCAATCAGAGGCAAGGCTCAAGACCTAACAACGGACGCAGTGTTAGTCGCAGTGCTGCTATGAGAGCTCAAAAACGCAGCCAGGAGGATGCGCAACGCGTTGCAAACCAATACGCTGCTGCACCTCTAACAACACCTAATCATGAGCGAAGAGCTAATTTCATTGATGACAGTCCTCGGCTAAAAATTATTGGCCTAGGAGGAATGGACGGTGGAGGATCAAAGAACATGATCCTTGTTGAGTACATGAATGACGCAGTTCTTTTAGATTGCGGTAATGATCTTGGTGTTGATTTGCCAGGTATTAATTATGCTATCGCTGATACTACCTACTTGGAAAGTATTCGCCAGAAAATTAAGGGCTATATTATTACCCACGGTCACCTCGACCACATTGGCGGATTGCCCCATATTGTCCCAAAATTTCCTGCACCTATCTACGGTTCCCGATTTACAATCGGCCGAGTTGAAGAAATATTTGAAAATTTTGGGCTGCCAATGCCTGAAGGTTTTGAACTTCAGACAATTGTTATGAACGAAAATACCCATGAGCGCCTAAAAGTCGGTCAGTTTTTCGTTGAACTAGTTCGGATTACCCACTCCATACCGGGTAGCACCTCAATTGTGCTTGATACACCGGTAGGCCGGATTGTTAACAGTGGTGACTTTCGATTTGATCCCAATCCGCTTGACCATGAGAGAACTGATATGGAACGTCTGAAAGAGCTTGGGAAAGAAGGTGTTTTAGCGCTACTTAGCGAAAGCACAAGTACTGAACGCCCGGGCCGGACGCCCAGCGAAAGTATCCTTGAACCGAGTTTTGTCGAACTAATCGATAGGGCGCCAGGTCGCATGTTTATCGCCATCTTCTCGACCAATATTAACCGAATACAGATGATTATTAATGCTGCTGTTCATCACGGCCGCAAAGTGGCAATGGACGGCCGAAGCATGATTAGCACGTTAGAGATGGCGGTTCGCCTCGGTTTTGTGAAGATTCCTAAAGGAACTTTCATACCGATTGCCAACGTGGCGGGTCTAAAGGATGGTGAAGTTGTTGTTGTATGTACCGGAGGGCAGGGTGAACCGAGCTCAGCGCTGCAACGAATGGCTACAGGTGACCATAAGCATATTAAGTTAAAGGCTCAAGATACAGTCGTACTATCCAGTACACCTATTCCTGAAACTGGTAACGATGCTGCTATTGGCGATATGGTTGATGATCTTATGCGCAAGGGTGTACATGTTTTCCGTCATGAAACTCATGAGATTGATGGTTGTGGACCTGTTCATGTCTCCGGACATGCCAGTATGGACGAATATGCTGAGATGATCGACATGTTGCATCCCAAGTTCTTTGTTCCCATATATGGTAGCTTTCGTTCAAAGCAGCGCCATATCGAGATTGCTGTTGAGCATGGCTTCCCAAGAGGCAACACGGTTAATGCCGAGAACGGACAAGTTATTTCCTTGTCGACCGACACTATCACGGTCAGCGATGAAGTTCCTCATGGAACAATTCTTGTCGATCAGACAGGAGCACTTGTCAGTAATGTGGTCGTGAAAGACCGAGTACTGTTGAGTGAAGAAGGGCTCGTTGCGGTTGTACTGACCATTGATAAGAAAACTGGCAACTTGTTAACAAGTCCTGACATTATTAGTCGTGGTTTTATCTATATGCGCGATAATGAAGAACTCATGAACGGCTTACGACAGGAGTTGCGAAGAGCAGTCGGTCAGCGCTTTAAACGGGTTGATCTTGACCGTTTCAAACTAGAGCTTAAAGAACACCTGACACACTTCCTATTTGAGCAGACACAACGCAGCCCGATTGTTATTCCGGTTGTAAATGTTATTGGCGGTGGTGGTAAGGGAGAATCTACGACGGTGCATGCTAATCGGACTAAATCGTCCGATGAAATTGCTTCAGAGCAGGAACGTCGCTTTCGCGAGATGCGTGAGCGGTTATTGACTCAAGACGCAAGGATAGATTAGAACACCTACTTGACTTATTGCTAATACTGGTGTATAGTATTAGTCATGTCAGAACAACAAAAATTCAACGCATTCGTCAATCAACAAACTGATCCTTATCATCGGGATTTTAATCGGGTCACAGTTTCTCGTTTAGAACCACTTGATCCTGCTAAGCAGATGGGTCCAATAATCGTTACTGGCGCCCAAAGAGCAGCTAACGTCCTAAGTGGTCAAGAGCAACAGCCAGTTGATGCTCACCCAATCACACCCGAGCAATCACCTGAACAACTTGGTCATATCCAGCAATAAATTATTCAAAAAGGGTCTAACGTAAGATTGGTAGGATATGCAATTATGGAAGGCCATCCCAGTGATCCTGGATCTGATGAACCGTCAGCAGTTCCAGAAACATCAGTTCCGTTTGAAGAAATCCTTTATGGGGAAGGACAAGAAGACCCAGTACAAGCTCAGCTTATTAGCGTAGTGAATCAACGACGCGGTGAGCTCGAAGAGCTTATGGCATCGCTACCTCCCAATACAACAGAAGCTCAACTGGCCCGAGTAAGGGCTGCCCAAGTTGCCAAGCTAAAGGCGGCTGATGATGTTCAGAATTATAAAGCACAATTTCGTCCCCCGGAAAGCGAAACGTAACAGAGTAAGCACGCTGATAACTGTGCTACAATAACCATGTAATGGCCAAAAAGAAAAAACCAACACGAAATCGTAAAAAAGACCAAGTGGTTGAAGAATCAGCCTTTTGGGCTTTGAGTGGGGGTGTTGCCCTCATTATTATCGCCTTACTACTATTATTCGGAGGCTTTGGCACCGGTGGACCACTGCCAAAAGATCTGTTCAGTGGTGACTATTGGGCGCTGGGATGGGCATCCTACTTACTGCCAATAGCACTTGTCTACTGGGGTGTTTATAAATTTATTAGTGAAGATCACCAAATTCCGCTTGAGAAAATGATTAGCATGTTAGCGGTTCTTATCTTTTCGGGTAGTCTGTTCTTTACTCTCTCTGCGACCCGTAGTGCGACTGGGTCTATGATAGGCGGTCACGGCGGTCACATCGGTTTAACGATAGGTGGCCTTATTCTGCATGCATTAGACACATTCCCGGCGTCGTTGGTATTTTTTGTCCTGGCCATGTTTGCAACTTTCTTTGCTTTTGGTATCTCTCCAAGGGTTCTATTAAAGGTTGGTGATTTATTCCGTCGTAGTGGAGATGAAGACACCGAGCTAGCCAGTCTTAAGTCTCAAACAGAGGGAAACTTTAAATTAAATGAAGGCGTACCGGTTGAGCACCATGCTTCGAGCGACAGAACGTCAATGAGTTCATTGAAAAATACCGCTCAAAAGCTTACTTCACCAGAGAACAGGGATGCACTGACATTGGCCAGTGATCCTGACTGGAAGTTTCCATCAATAGACTTATTGAATCAGAAGCAAGACAAAGCAGATGCCGGGAACGTTGAGGGTAATGCACGCATTATCCACGACACGTTAGCAAACTTTAATATCGACGTTGATATGGAGGGTGCCAATATCGGTCCTCGAGTCACGCAATATACGCTGAAACCTTCAACTGGTGTAAAACTAACTAAAATCACGGCATTGGAGAATAATCTAGCGTTGGATTTGGCTGCCAATACTATCAGGATTGAAGCACCTATTCCCGGCAAGCGGGCAGTTGGTATCGAGGTACCGAACGTTAAACCGGCTATGGTAAGGATTAGCTCGCTGCTACAGTCCCAGGAATGGGCAAGCCTCAATGATCATCTTGGCCTAGTTATAGGTAAAGACATAGTTGGGACGCCGGTTGTTGCTGCACTCGACAAAATGCCGCATTTGCTTATTGCGGGTCAAACCGGTTCCGGTAAATCAATTATGATTAATTCAATTCTGACAGGGTTACTGTATCGCAATACACCTTCAGATCTTAAATTGATACTAGTTGATCCAAAGCGTGTTGAGCTTGCTCCATATAACGATATACCACACCTACTAACCCCAGTTATTACTGAGCCGGAAAAATGCATCAGTGCCCTTAAATGGGCAGTTGCCGAGATGGACCGTCGTTACCGGGAATTGGCTGATGTAGGGAAGCGCAATATCGCCGAATACAATAGCCTTAAAAAAGAGGCCAGTATGCCCTATATCGTGATTGTGATCGATGAGCTGGCTGACTTAATGATGATGGCGGCACGCGACGTTGAGGCGCTGATTGTTAGAATTGCTCAAAAAGCACGGGCAGTTGGTATTCATTTAGTACTGGCTACGCAGCGTCCAAGCGTTGATGTTATTACTGGCTTAATTAAAGCTAATGTGCCAGCTAGGATCGCTTTTACAACAGCAAGCCAGATTGATTCCCGTACTATTATTGATCAGATGGGAGCAGAAAAACTACTCGGGCAAGGTGATATGCTGTTTTTGACTTCTGATATGCCAAAACCGAAGCGTATCCAAGGGGCGTTTATTGGTGACGAAGAAACCAATAAGATCACTGATTTTATCAGGATGCAGCGACCGCCTCAGTATGATGATGAAATTATCAGTCAACCCGTGCAGCTTAATGGTAAGGGTGGTGTTGTGGCTGAGTATGGGGCAACTGATGCTGATGACGATTTATGGCGTGACGCGGTCCATGTGGTGCTTGAAGCACGAAAGGCCAGCACTAGCTTACTTCAAAGACGCTTACGAATCGGTTATGGCCGTGCCGCTCGATTAGTTGAAACAATGGAAGAGCAGGGAATTATTAGTCCTGCTGATGGCTCTCGTCCGCGGGAAGTTCTGGTTAGCAGCATGGACGAAGTCTTTGGTGGCGAAGATAAATCGTCTGTCGCAACTGGCCCGGATGATATTTACGACGAAATACCCGATGACGCTTAATTAATATTTTAAGGCTAACCGATTTGCTTCACGAGGATATTTTGACGGTGTGAAGTAATTCGGTTATAATACAGGTATCATTATTAACTCAGCTCATGGCACTATGGCGCATGGGCGTGTATCCAAAGGAGATGATCAGTATGAATCAGTACGAGATAGCTATTTTATATGATCCAGATTTAGAAATTGATCTGGAAAAAGCGACCTCACGAATTGAGAAAATCTTTACCGACAACAGCGGGAAGATTACTAAGGTAGATAGTTGGGGCAAGCGAAAGTTAGCCTATCCAATCAAAAAACATGAATCTGCTATCTACGTTTTCTACACGCTTGATCTACTACCTGAAAGTGTCCGCAAGATAGAAACGGTTCTGAATATCACTGACGAAGTGATCCGGTTCTTAATTGTAAGACCAGACCTAAAAGCGATTGCGAAAGCTGAAGCTGAACGGGCTGAGAAAGCTAAAAAAGCCAGTGAACGGGGTGAGTCTGCCGAGACAGAAGAAGCTGCAGAGGAAACCGTCCCAAAAGATGAAGCCTAAGAGTACAATGAAGAGTAACAAGAGGAAATAAGGAGAACGCCATGGCCAGAAGTGTTAATCAGGTCGTACTAATGGGAAATCTAACCCGTGATCCTGAACTACGGCAAACGCCGAATGGGCAGAATGTTTGCAGTTTCAGCTTAGCGCTTAACCGATCTTACCGTAACCAAACGGGTGATTGGCAGGAAGCGACTGATTACGTTGATATTGTAGCGTGGGGTCCTTTGGCCGAACGTGTTTCGCAATATCTCAGCAAAGGACGCAGAGCACTCATTCAGGGTCGCTTACAAAGCCGAAGTTGGGAACAAGACGGCCAGAAACGTAACAAAGTTGAGGTAGTGGCCAACGATGTTACATTTTTGGATAGTCGCGGCAGTGGCGAAGAAGCTGCTGCCGCTGGGGATGACACTTCACCAGCTCCTGTAAAACCAAAGGCCAAAAAGAAAGATGAAGAAGTAGTAATAGAAGATATTGGTGATGAGCCAATTAATCTTGATGACATACCATTTTAACGTAAATCACAAGAATTCCAGATTAGGAGAGAATTATGGCAAAGATTTTTAAGAATAAGACAGATATAGCGTATTTTGACTTTAAAGATGTTAAAACCCTACAGCGTTATGTAAACATTTACGGACAAATTGAAACTCGTAAAAAAACAGGGTTGACCGAAAGCCAACAGCGTCATCTGTCGCAGGCTATAAAGCGAGCTCGTCACATTGCTCTATTGCCGTTCATTGCTAATAGTTAAGCTGATATGAGTCAGGCAGTTGATCTTGCTACTGAACTCAAACAGCTTATTTATAGTATGGCTGGACCATTCACAAAAACACGGCGGTCTCTGTTGGGCTTCACTGCTAGCCCTTTCGGCGGCTTAGCCGTTACTCTTTGTCGACGCTCAGCCCAACTTTTGGATGCTATCGGTGACACACTACCGCAAAGCAAAATCAGACCAATAATTGATGACTTGCGGGGGCAGATTATGGTTTCGCAAACGACAGACGTCTTAACAGCCGAGACAGCCCAAAGGGCACTTAATTTGCTAGATAGCATTGAAGAAAAGATATAGGAGTTAATAATGGCATTATCGATTACCGATTTAAAAAAAGGCATCATATTTCAACTGAACCACGAACCATTCCAAGTGGTTGACTATTCGCAGAAGGTTATGGGGCGTGGTGGTTCAATCGTCAATGTTCGCATCAAGAGCCTGATAGATGGTAAGGTTCTAGATAAAACTTTCAAAGGTAACGAGCAGCTCGAGAGTGCTGATGTTAGTAATCAAAACGCCCAGTATTTGTATGCTGATGGGCAGAGTGTTTATTTTATGGCCGAAGACACCTACGAACAGTTTACAGTTACAAAAGAGATGGTTGGTGAGTCGATCGGATATCTCAAAGAAGGTGATCGTGTTATTGCTCAACTGCTTGATGATCGGATTATTAATATTGAACTACCAAGAAAAGTTACGCTTAAGGTTACTTATACCGAGACGGCAATTCGGGGCGACACGAGCAGCAACGTTATGAAAGACGCTACTTTAGAGACTGGCATTACAATCAAAGTGCCAGCGTTCATTAAAGAGGGTGACATTATTAAAGTTGATAGTCGCACGGGTTCGTATCTCGAACGCTCAAAAGATTAATCGATGCCCATTTGTTTGATACCGGTCAGGATTTTCGCATGACTAAGATGTATTCCGTTGACCAGGAGTTACTGCGTCGCCGGTTAGTGACTTCTCGGCATCAAGCAGTAAGTTATATTCGACTTGGATACGTACGGGTAGATGGAAAAGTTGTTACTCAAACTGATCTTCGGATTTCCCAGACTGCTTTACTTGAGGTTGCTATCGATAAACAGTATGTATCGCGGGCGGGACTAAAGTTAGCACTAGCACTTAAACAACTGAGGCTATCGTTTGCGGGCAAAGTTGTTTTGGATGTCGGCAGTTCAACTGGCGGTTTCAGCCAAGTAGCGCTTGAACATGGTGCACTAAGGGTGATTGCGGTTGAAATTGGCAGCGACCAAATGAACCCCAAACTTCTCTTGGACCCTCGACTCGAACTTCATGAGAAGACCGATATAAGGAGCATTAAAGCTTTATCATCAAAACCTGATTTGGTGGTTGTCGATGTCAGCTTTGTCTCATTACGAGAAATTCTCCCATTTGTTAGAAAACTCGTTAGCAGATATGCCGAAATCGTTGTTCTCGTAAAACCGCAGTTTGAGGTAATAGACAGCAGTCTGATGCACAAAGGGATTATAAAAAATGATCGAGTACGGAGAGAGATACTGGCCGATTTTGAGCAGTGGGCCAAACAGTTCTTTGTGCTTGAGGCGAAGGCTGACTCGACTGTACCAGGGTCAAAAGGCAATGTTGAGCGGTTCTACAAGCTTCGGTAACTTGAGAAGTAAGCGTACATATGTTTCGGCAACAGCTAACAAAATGGTAAACTGCCGATATGTATTTTAAGAGTCGAGGCGAAGCAGGAGAACAACTTGCTAATCTTATTACGCCGCATTATCATTCGTCAAAATGTACCGTTGTCGCACTGAATGACGGAGGAGTAATGGTTGGCGCACACATAGCTCAACAAATTAACTGTGCGTTAACAATGTTGCTTACTGCACCGATTGACTTACCGCGAGAAGGTGCGTCGCTTGCAGCCGTTAACCCGGAAGGGTCAATGACATATAACCCGAGTTATTCCAGTGGTGAGATAGATGAAATGGAGGGCGAATATCGTACCCTTATCGATCAAGAGCGTATCGGTGGCTTGCATGAGATTAATTTACTTGGTTCAAGCGGGTTAATTAGAAAGGATTTACTGTCTGGTCATGTGATAATAGTGGTCGCCGATGGCCTAGAAACAAGTTTTTTGCTCGATACGGCGTCCGATTTCTTAAAGCCAATCAAGTTTGAAAAATTAGTCGTTGCTACGCCGCTTGCCAGCGTATCGGCAGTTGATAGAATGCACGTTCTTGCTGACGATGTTTATTGTCTTAATGTGGTAGCTGACTATATTAGTACCGATCACTACTATGATGTTAAAGATGTGCCAACCCACGACGACATCATTAAGATTATTGAGAGCAGCATTTCTCAGTGGAAGTGAGTTCTTGAGCGATTTTAGAGATAAGTTTGTAGTTTTTTGGTATCTCTTAAAGTGATAAACAACTGCTGATTATAAACGAGTCCTTTGCGTTCTAGGTATGCCATTTCCCGGCTAGTGGTCTCTCGACTAGCATTAATTGAACTGGCAATATCTTGATGCCGCAGCGGTACTTCTATTAACACTCCTTCTTTTACCTTCTTACCAAATCGATTAGAAGTTGATAGCAAAAAAGAGATCAGGCTTTCACGAACAGTTTCCATATTCAAGGTTTAGGATGCGTTCGGAGTGAATTCGATACATATCTACCACCATTTCAATAACCGGCAGCGCAGCTTTTGGATGCTTTTGTAAGAATGCCTGAAACTTATTGCGAGAAATCTGCCAAACAACGGTGGGGGCTGTCGCTGAATAAATGATATGTCGATCGATCCCCGTGATAGTCCAGGTAAGAGCAATAAACTCACCACTCTTTCGAAAAACTAGGAGATTCTCTTTGCCGTATTTTGTGATGTCATACGCTTTTACGAAACCACTCTCTATATAAAAAATACCTGGCGGGGATTCGCCAGGTCTCACAATAAATTCGCCCTTCTGATATGACAGT